>JADFMM010000004.1 GCA_022563885.1 Planctomycetota bacterium
GTTGTCGAACCACGAATTGAACCAATTGAACGAATGAAAACAAGAACGCCCATCTGCATCTAACCAAGCCTAACCCACCATTCGTGTTATTAGTTCAATTCGTGGTTTCCAATACACTCCATCGGCCATAGGTCGATTCCTGGATTCTATAGCCGGCTTTTAACTGTAGAGACGGGCGGGTTCCGGTCCAAGAGGACAATTAGGTGGGCAATATTCATCTCACATGAGTGCGTTGGTTGTAGGTCTCACCTTCGGTGAGGTCTATGATGCACCACAGAGAGCACCGAGGCCACCGAGAAAAGAAAGAGGATAGCAGCGGCGATAGCCTCTCTGTATTACAAGGTCGCAAGAACTTGAAATTCTTTCCAGATATTGTCACTGGGAAAAGCATAACTCTCTTCATCTGCAGTGGTTTATGGACTCGCGCAAAGACGCAAAGCCGCAAAGAAAAAGGGTGTCTTGAGATCTTTGCGCCTTGGCGGCTTGAACGAGTGAAACGAGTGGGCGCGCGTCAATTCTTTTGGTTCCGGCCGGAGGCCGGGCTGTGTTCTCTGTGGTAAGAATACTTTACGTGTGCCGAAGGCATACCCTGATGCTCGTGCAACCTTGGGCTTACCTCATCTCCCTCGTTTGCGGTGGGATTCTAACTCGTCTGCGATGAGGAATGCCAGTTCTAAGGCCTGCGATGCATTTAAACGCGGATCACAATGGGTGTGATACCGTTCGGACAGGTTCTCCTCTTTGACCTCACGTCCACCGCCGGTGCACTCGGTGACATCCTGACCCGTCATCTCGATGTGGATACCGCCGGCGTGTGTCCCTTCGGCATGGTGGATGGCGAAGAACTGTTTGACCTCCGAGAGAATGGTGTCGAAGACGCGGGTCTTGTATCCGTTGGCGGCGTTAATGGTGTTGCCGTGCATGGGATCGCAGGACCAGACGATACTGCGTCCTTCAGCCTTCATACGTCGGACCAGCGGCGCTAGATGTTCCTCTACCTTGTTTCGCCCCATACGAGAGATGAGGGTGATCCGTCCCGCTTCATTGTCCGGGTTCAGTATGTCCAGTAGTTCGATAAGGCCTTCGCCTGTCATGGTGGGACCGCACTTGATTCCGATGGGATTGTTGATCCCGCGCAGGAATTCCACGTGCGCGTGATCGGGCTGACGGGTACGATCACCGAGCCATAGGAAATGCGCCGACACGTCGTAGCAATCGCCCGTGGTGCTGTCGGTCCGGGTCAGGGCTTCCTCGTAGGGCAGGAGCAGCGCCTCGTGCGAGGTATAAAACGCCACCTCACGGATTTGCGGTGAGTTTTCCGCGGTAATCCCAGCCGCTGCCATAAAATCGAGTGCCTGTTCCAGATTCTGTGCCAGGGCATCGTAACGTTCTGACAGTGGATGGTCCTGTACGAATTCAAGGGTCCATTTGTGTATGCGGTGCAGGTCGGCATAACCGCCCTGTGCAAAGGCCCGCAACAGGTTCAGAGTGGCCGCCGACTGATTGTAGGCCTGGATGATGCGCTCCGGGTCGGCAGCGCGTGCGGCGGGGGTAAAGGCCGAATCGTTGATAATATCCCCTTTGTAGCTGGGCAGGGTCACTCCGTCTCGGGTTTCGTCTGCTTGGCTGCGTGGCTTGGCGAACTGGCCGGCCAAACGACCGACCTTGATCACGGGAATTCGCGCGGCAAAGGTCATAACCACCGCCATCTGCAGAATCACGCGGAAGGTGTCGCGGATGTTGAGGGCATGAAACTCCGCAAAACTCTCGGCGCAATCGCCGCCTTGGAGCAAAAATGCCTCTCCGGCAGCGACAGAGGCGAGGGCTTTCTTGAGTGCCCGCGCCTCGCCTGCGAACACCAGGGGGGGATAGTTCCGCAAGCGATCGATGACCTGCTTTAATGCGCTCGCATCCTCATACGCCGGTTGATGCTTGATCGGTTTTTCACGCCATGAACGCGGAGTCCATGGCGCTACGGAGGCGTTATGGGTTGTCTGCTGTGTCACTGTCGGGATCTCTTGGGGCCTGCCCTCGGTTTGAAAGTTCAGGTTCTGTCTTGAGATTTCCAGTTAAGTCAGAAAAATAACTAAGCACGAGACCTCTTTTGCACAAAATGTCAGGGCGAAATCTTGTTTGCTTATACCGTCATTCGTGCAGCCCTTGCTGCGACAGCGGCGTCGAACAGCTAAAGAAAAAGGGCCGCTGTTCTTCGACCCTGAGGCTCAGACCCGCAGGGAAGCAAGATCGGGTTTTCAGACAGAGCCCAACTTCTCTCAGCGTCGTTGCCTGGCCGGACGTTGAGGGTTTAGGCCAGGCCTGAACGGCACTCGGGGGCATTAACCTTCCATGAGGTTGGCTTCGACAATATTGTCGGCGAAGCTCTGGTATGTGCTTCCAACCTCTTTGGCCATCGAATCGGGGAAAACGTGGAAGTCCCCTGCCTTGAGAGCGGCAACGATACTCTCGGCGACGATCGAGGGAGGCTCGGCGATTTCTCCCATGCCGGCGGAATCGGCCATATCGGTGGCGATGGGACCAGGGTGTACACTGAGCACCGCAGTGCCCTGTTCACCGAGCAACTCACGCAAGGCCTGCGTGATGGAATAGGCGGCGGCTTTAGAGGCGGAGTAGGTTGCGAAGGCGGAAAAACACTTCATGGATGCGACGCTGTTGAGCTGAACGAATGCACCGCCACCATTTGCCTTGAGGACAGGGGCAAAGGCTTGCGCCATCCGTATGAGGCCGAACACATTTATCTTCATTTCGAAGGTCAGCGACTCTATGGCGTCATCGGCTAACGGGGTGGAAGCTCGAAGGACCCCGGCATTATTGACAACGACCTGGACATCCTGCGCCTGCACGGCCGCGGCGGCGATCATTGCCGGTTCGCCCACATCGATCTGAATGGGCACGACCCTGTCGCCATAGGCTTCAACCAAGGGCGCGGCAGCGCCTGGAGTGCGAACGGCGGCATAAATCTTCGCCACCCCGTTGTCCAGAAAGGATTCAACAATGGCCTTGCCGATGCCACGGTTCGCTCCGGTAACGAGCGCTATCTTGTCCTTGATATCATAACTCATGTGTCACTCCTTTTGTGGCTAGGGTTTTTGTATTTGCAGAAGATCTCCTTACGTGGGGTCTTCCAGAGAATTTGGGAAAGAGACCTTCAAACTGAAGAAATCGACCTTCGTCATTCTCTGGTAGATCCGCGGCGATTCTCCTGCCGCCCGGAGAACGCGTCAAGTGTTTTTCCAACCAGCTCAGGGACCCACTGCCAAAGAGTCTGGGCAAGATAGCGTTGGGACGCTTCGAGGCTGAGCCCAGCCAGGCGTAACGGGGACTGTCCTGGACTGTCCCGGAATCCGAACAGAACTGTGGTCGAGAATTCTGATTCGGGCATAGCATCGCTTCATGGGCACTATGCCAACCGCAAATAGCGTCTCCCGCGGCAAAGCAAAACTTCCAACCAGGCTGCTATAGATCGCTCTCAGTACTCAGGCACAATTAGTTCGGAAACTGGGACAGTCCCCGCGGAGCGGAGGAATTCAAAGTTCTCAAGACCCACCGCAAGCTCATTACCCTTCCTCTCCCCAGTATCCCAATGCAATCTCGCTCCGCTTAAGGGGACAGTCCCAGGGCTGATTCTACGCATGCACCTTCAAATGTCGGTTTCGCCAGTGACGTTCAGTCAAGGGATAGCGATTGGGGCCGCCCTATGTTCAAGACCCAACGCTCTACGAAAAAACCACAGATTTCATTGGAAAAAGCGGAGAGGCGGGCGTCATATGGGTGCATTGAGAAGATGGCAATGACAGTCATGAGCCCAGAACAACTGGCTGAGTGGTATGAGGCATACGGTGCGGAGCTGCTACTCTTCGCCCGGCAGTTGACGGACGCGCAACAGGCGGACGATATCGTCCAGGAGGCCTTCATCAAGCTGCTCGGTGAGGGCGACCGCCGGACAACGCGCGGGCTTGGCTCTATCGTGTGGTCCGTAATGAGGCCGTCAGCTTTATGCGACGTCTCCGCTTGAAGCGTAGAGTAAGCGAACGATTGGGCGGCGCGGCAGAGCCGTGCTTCGAGTCTCGTGGCGAAGACCTCATCGATGCCCAAACGGTCCAGTCTCTCTTGGAGACACTGGCCAAGCCGCAGCGGGAGATCGTCGTGCTACGGATCTGGGGACAGATGACGCTGCAGGAGACCGCCGGAATCGTGCACAAGCCGGTCTCGACGGTCCATCATCTGTATCAGAAGGCTTTGGAAAAGATGCGACAGACATTGGAGCAATCATCATGTACGACGAAGAAGAAATGAATCCCGCCCTCCGCGAGCTGGAAGCGGCCTTGAGACGCACTCAGCCCGCCAAAACAGGCCTGAATCGAGACCACTTGATGTTCAATGCCGGGCGTGCGTCGGCCCGATCCAGTCGTCCCTGGCAAGCCCTTTCCGGTGTGCTGATGGCCCTGCTGCTTGGATCGCTGTTTGTTCGTCCCGACCCCAGCGGGACAAGCCCACCGAGTTTGGGCCGCGAGACCATGGCAGTAAATCCACGCTCGTTGGAGGCGGAGGCAGAGGGCCTTGCCACCGTGACCGATCAGGTGACATACCTGCGCCTGCGGCGGCAGGTCATTCGAGGCGGGCTAGGCGCTCTGCCCTCCAACACTGCCGGCAGCACGGAATCGGCCCATCCTCTAAATCGTGAAAAGTGGTTGGCGAACACACTCTAGGAGCATGACCATGTGCCAAAAAAGAAAACAGCTCGCCCGCGTGATCTGCCTTTTTCTGTTTCTCTCACCCGTGCTGCCGGCGGCTGAAAGCGACGATACACTGGACCTAAGAACCTTGGCCTTGGCGCCTGCGGCTGAACCCGTACCGGCCCTAAGGTATCGTCTGCTACCGGACATCGTTGATCAGGTCAACGGAAATGCGGCACTGTTCTATCACGGGGCCGCGGAACTCTGCCCCGACGTAGAGAAGGATGATCTCGGAGACAAGATCGATAAATGGAGAGACTCGCCCTTAGACAAGTTGCCGCGTGAAGAGGTTGACCGTGCCCTGGCGACCTTTGAGAACTCGTTCCGTCAGATCAAACTGGCGACCCTTCGCAACCAATGCGCATGGGAGATGCCCCTAGAGGAGGGTTACGCCATGCTCCTGCCGGGTCTGTCGACCTATCACAATATCGTACGAGCCATGGCATTAAGAGCGCGTCTGGAAATCGCGGACGGCAACGTAGACCAGGCCTTGCAAACGCTACAGCAAGGACTGTCTCTGGGCCGAGGCATTGGCCGGGGACCAACCCTCATCCAGGGTCTGGTGGGGATCGCCATCTCCGCCATCGTGCTTGAGCAGGTGGAATCGCTGGTGGAATCGGAGCATGCACCCAATCTCTATTGGGCACTGACGGCCCTGCCCACACCCTTCATTGACATGCGCAGGGCTCTGGAGTACGAACGGGGTGCCCTATTCTTGGAGTTCCCTTCCTTGCATCGGCTGAACGATGAGATCATGACGCCGCTGCAGGCCTCGGCCCTCGTGAATGACTTCTTTGCTAAAATGCAGCCGCTGGAAATGGGTGGGCCCAAGCCCTTCGCCGGCGTTTTGCCCGTGGGCTGGGTGATGTTGCACTACACGGATGCCAAACGCTACTTGGCAACCCACGGCCTCGCGGAGGATCGCATCGAAGCGATGCCGGCGGCACAGGCCGTTATGCTGTACCAGGTGGAAGAGCACCTGGCGCTACAGGACAGCCTGGGCAAGTGGTTCTTTTTCCCTCATCACCTGGCCCAGCCGCGTTTCGAGGAGGCCGACCGGCGTATCGACCGACTGACACGCGCCCGCGGACTTAAGGGCAACCTTTTGACGGCGATCTTGTTACCGGCGCTGTCTCGAGTCTCGTTCATGCAGGCCCGTCTCGAGCGTCAGATCTGCTTGCTTCGAACCATCGAAGGGATGCGCATGTACGCAGCGGATCATGACGGCAGGTTGCCCAGCTCTCTGACTGAGATCGACAAGGTCCCCGTTCCGCTGGACCCTGTGACAGGCAAGGCCTTCGGCTATCAGCTCCGTGACGACGGCAGCGCCCGGCTGGAAGCCCCGGCGGCCCCGAGTGAGAAACGCCGCCGACCCGTGTATGAACTGACTATCCGACCCTGAAACGCCTTGACCAGGCCACTTGTACGTGAGGACTCTAAAGATGATGCCCCAGAAAACCAATTTCGGCGTCTGTGACGTGATCCTTCTCGCCGCCGCCGCCCTGGTGACTTCCACTGCCGAGTCTGCGGAGGTTCGCCAGCCCCCTCTCGATGACCAGACCTTTGCCGTGATTCGTCTCGATGCCACCAAGATCAATCTAGATGCCTGGGTCAATCGGATCGCACAAACTGTGGCGGAATCGGACGAGTCGGCGGCGATCGAACAGGCTAAAACGGCCCTGGGACCTTTTACCGCGCTCGCCAAGACTCACCTAACCGCCTTCTTACAGGCCGGGGGTCGAGACCTGTTCGCCGTCTTCGGTCTCCATGAGTTTCCCCGTTTCTATGGTGCCGTTCCGGCAGACGAGGGGGCAGAGGAACTTGCCGATCGGATCAAGGCGGCGCTCGTCGCTTTTCAGATTGACGGAGTGACCACCGACCGTGGCGCGGGATTCATCCTGGTCGGATCGGAGCAGACGATCGCGCGGCTGAAGACGCGGAGTTCTGTGCGGTCTGCCTTCTTGGCTGCCGCCATGCAAAGCTGCGGCGACACCGCCGTTCAAGTCCTCTTCTTGCCGACGCCCGATCAGCGCCGTGTTTTGGCTGAGATGCTACCGGCCTTGCCAAGCGAGTACGGCCTGCAAGGGGCACACGTGCTGCTTCAAGGATTGGAGTGGCTGGCGCTGGGACTGGACGGCCCGCCCAATCTGTCACTCAATCTGACGCTGCAGGCGGGCGGGACAGACGATGCCGCGGAGCTACTTGCCCTGCTTCGTGCTGCCTACGCCCTTCTCGGGCAACAGCCGCAAAATCGGGCTGCCGTTCCTAACTTGGACGCACTACTGGAGGCCCTAACGCCGCGCCGACAGGGAGCGCGACTGCACGTGGCGCTGGATCAGGCCACCACAGACGCCCTCGTCAACGAGGTCGTGACGCCCTACCTGCTAAGGTCTCGTGAGCTGGCCACTCGTTTCCCCTGCGCCCGTACTTTGAAGGGGATCGGCGTGGCCTGTCTGGTCCATGCCAATGATCATAAAGATCAACTTCCACCTAATCTGGACACGCTGATCGACACGGCGCAGTTGCCTCGCAGGGGACTCACCTGCCCGGCGGTAAAGACGAGGGGCTCCTTTGTCTACCGAGGGGCCGGTCTCAGCAGCAAAGATCCTGCTAAACTGATCGTCGCCTTTGACAAATCAGAAAACCATAGGGGTAACGGTCGGAACGTTCTCTTTCTGGACGGTCACGTCGATTGGGTTTGGGCAGATCGATTCAAGGAGGTCATTGAGGCAGACAACAAGATCCGGCGTAAAGCCAGGCTACCCGAGCACTACGTGGAAACTCTCCCAGTACCCTAATCTTCCCACGGAGACCCCGGTGTCCCGGCCTCAGGGCGATCGCACGTACATGCCGGATTCGTGTACTTTTCGCCAAGAGCGCCGCTGATCTGGGATTCCCACCGTTGAAGTAATCAGTAATCAGTAGACTGTCTGTGCCAAAAACTGATTACTTCTCCACTGATTACTGATTACTACCGGTGAGATACGCGGGGAAATGACTGAAAAAAGGATGGTCCATGTCAGAGAAAGGTACTTGCGATCGCCCTGGTCCCGGCCTCTGAGACAAGGGGTCGATGACCGAAGGGCTTGCCACTGTGCACGTCGAAAAGCGTTCGATGGGTGGCCCGTAGTGCGTCCGCCATCTCTGCATACGCTCGATGGGTGACGTTCCCCAGATTCAACGCAAGGCCAGCAAGGCATCGCTGCTGCGAAGGTAAATGCTGTCTTGACCCAGCGCCGCCGTGGCAGCAATGGACACCTCGAGATCGGCTTGACGCGCCACCGTGAACGCATCGCCGCATTTCACGACCGTGACCCTTTCCCGCTTGGAAAAGGGGTACAAATGGTCGTTGGCAATCACCGGTGACGCGCCGTAGTGCCCAGAGGGTCCCAATCGTTCCCGATATTTGACATGGCCGGGTGGGTGCGTACGCAGCTGAGAATTCCGTCATCCCGGACAGATAGAGCCGGCCCGAGTGAAAAGGGGGGGGCGGAATTTCCGGTATGCCGGATAGCCCAGCCAGCCAGACGTTCATAGGGGCCGGCTTTTTGCTGTTGCCAGGCTCACTCCTTTTGACTATATTCTGCCCGATGTCTTGAGGATGACCCATCTTGCATAGGAGATCCAACACCCATGTCGAAGCATGAATTTCAAACGGAAGTATCGCAACTTCTGCACCTCATCATCCATTCCCTCTATTCTCACAAGGAAATCTTCTTGCGGGAGCTTGTTTCGAATGCGTCGGATGCGCTGGACAGACTGAAGTATCTCACGCTCACGGACGACGCGTTCAAATCTCTTGCCTTCGATCCCAAGATTGAAATCACTTTTGACGACGACAAGCAAAAGACCCTGACGATCACAGACAATGGCGTTGGCATGACCGAGGAGGAATTGATAGACAATCTCGGTACCATCGCACGTTCCGGGACCCAGACCTTCCTGGGCAATCTCACCGGCGATGCGGGGAAGGATTCGAACCTGATCGGCCAGTTTGGCGTGGGCTTCTACTCGACCTTTATGGTAGCGGATCAGGTGGAAGTGACTAGCCGCAAGGCGGGCCAGGAGAAGGCCTTTCGGTGGACCAGCGATGGCAAGGGTAGCTTCGACATCAGCGAGGCGGAGCGTGATGGCTGCGGGACAGACATTGTCGTCCACCTGACCAAGGAGGGCAAAGAGTACGCCAACCGCTGGAAAATCGAAAATGTGGTCAAGAAATACTCCGACCATATCCCCTTTCCCATCTTTCTCCACTACACCCACACCGAATACGTGAGCGAGGAAGACAAGGAGAAGGGCAAAGAAGAGAAGAAAGAGGCAAAAACAGACCAGATCAACGCCGCATCCGCCCTCTGGAAAAGACCCAAATCGGAACTCAAAGAGGCCGATTACAACGCGTTCTACAAGACGATCGGGCACGATTATGAGGACCCGCTCTTCTACCTGCATACCCAGGCGGAGGGCACCCAAGAATATGCCACGCTCTTCTACGTCCCCAAGAAAGCCCCCTTCGACCTCTTCCAGGCGGACTACCGGCCGGGCGTCAGGCTCTATGTCAAACGTGTCTTTATCACCGACGAGGAGAAAGGACTCCTGCCGGCCTACCTGCGCTTCGTCCGTGGGATCATCGATTCAGAAGATCTGCCCTTGAATATCAGCCGCGAGATCCTGCAGCAGAACCAGATACTGGCAGGCATCATCAGCGCCTCGGTGAAGAAGCTCCTCGGTGAGTTCACCAGGCTCGCCGAAAAGGAACCCGACACCTTTCAAGCGTTTAGCGAGCAGTACAATCGGTCCCTCAAGGAAGGGGTGCACATGGACTACGAGAACAGAGAACAGTTGCTTGAATTGGTCCGCTATAGATCGTCCCAGGAAGAGGGATGGACTGGCTTTGCCGCGTACGAGGAACGCATGAAAGAGGACCAGAAGGCGATCTACTACATCACCGGTGGCAAGGAAGAGACCCTCCGAAATTCACCCCTCCTGGAAACCTACCGGGACAAGGGCATCGAAGTCCTGATCATGGACGACGATATCGATGAGATCGTGATCCAGGGCGTTCCCAAATACAAGGACATCGATCTGAAGGCCGTCAACAAGAGCGGTTCGGCCGACGATTTGAAAACGGAGAGGGACAAAGACAAAGAGAAGCAGATCAAGCCGCTCATGAAGAAGATCAAGAAGATCCTCGGCGATCGCGTCAAAGACGTGGTGGCATCGACTCGCCTGACAGATTCGCCCTCCTGTATCGTGGCCGACGAATCGGATCCCACCATGCAGATGCAGCAGATGCTCAAGGCCATGGGCCAGCCGGGCGCGCCCGAGAGCAAGCCCATCCTGGAAGTCAACCCCACGCATCCCATCGTCGTCAAACTGGCCCAAAAGATGGACGAAAAGACCACATTGGAGGATGTCAGTAATCTGCTGCTCGAGCAGGCCATGCTGGTCGAAGGCGCCGAGGTTCAGAAACCGGCAGACTTCGTCAATCGGCTCAACCGCATGCTGGAGATGGCGCTGTAAGTGAATATCACTCATCGGCCATGTCTCGATGCGCTTGTCTCGTTTCTCACCGCCCCCTCTTGCCAACGCAGCCCTACACAGCTACCATAAGGCCTTACCGAAAAAATGGGGAGAGGGTGAAGTCGGCCCCTTCCCGCCTTGATTTTGGCTGTGTTTAGGGATCGGCAAGAAATAAGTTGGACAATTTGGGGTCCAAGTGTGCCCCATATTGGGTCGCGCCCGATTGAGCGACACCACAGGCGTAGCCGTTCTACGTCGCGGATTTTGCGATTGAGAAGCGATCCAAGATGGGGTGCAATTGGGCATTCAAAAGTCCAAGTTATTTCTTGCCAGTCCCTTAAGGCGAAACGCTGCGCCCCACGGGGACAGCGTCCAACAGTATCGGCCAAAGGGGCCCAAAATCGCATGTCAGGCCCAACCAGTCGATTTAATCGACGGAGCCAGTCAACTGATCGCTATCCTGACCGCCATGAACAATAAGACAAAAGCCAGTGCCTGACTCTTTCACTCTTCATCGTTCACCGTTCGCAACTCACTCTTCCCAATGGTGGTGTTGTCTAGTTAGAAAAACAGTCTGATTCGCGTGAACATCTTCGTCAAGCGGAACTTGCGGGGGTGAATACAGAACACCAGAATATTCGTTAGGCGGTGGAGGCACACGCAAGACCAATGGAATTTGTCGCCATCTTACTGTTCTACGTGGCATGCGCCTTCGTCCTTATCATCGTGCACGAGTCGGGTCATTATCTGGCGGGGTTGGTTGGCGGCATTCCCGCACGTGATATGCGAATGCGCCTGTTCTGTTTTCCGCAGCACGTCGTGTTGCGCTCCGCGGACCACTGGGTATCGGGCGAGAATATCGACGAATACGTAGATGTGGTCTGGCATTACCTCAAGACAACAGCAAGGGTCTATCTTTACGTATCGGGCGGTCTGCTTTTGGAAACTATATTCACCGGCACTATCACACCCAGTTCTCTAACTTCAGGGCGGTCAGCCAGTGAGTGCTAATAAACGCAAACGCCGCGTTCTGATCATTCTTGCCGTGGGTCTAGCGGTGTTGGCCGCTGTGCTGGCAAGACCGCTCATACATCTCCTTTACACCGCGTCCCGGGATGCCAATGAGCTAGAGGTCCTGCCGCCAGGCTACCTTGACGACGCGAGCCGCTTGAATCTAACCAAGATCGGCGAAGTTTGGCAGATACCGGTCGATGGCGATGATCCGGAAGGACAGATCGCCCAACTGCTGGCCAGGGCCAGAGCCGAGGGGCGACGCGTGTCCATTGCCGGAGCCCGGCACAGCATGGGGGGACACAGCCTCTATCCCGGCGGAATCCTCATCAATACCTTGCCGTGGAATCAGATGGAGTTGGATGAGAACCGCAATCTCCTCACGGTGCAAGCCGGAGCCGTCTGGAAGGACGTCATCGCCTACCTCGACCCGCGTGGTCGGTCCGTGGAAGTCATGCAGTCGAACAACTCCTTCTCCGTCGGCGGCTCGATCAGCGTCAACTGTCACGGTTGGCAATACGACCGGCCGCCTATCGCCGCCACCGTCGAGTCGTTTCGGCTGATGCAAGCCGACGGGACGATCGTCCGCTGCAGCCGCAGGGAGAACGGCGCGCTATTCTCGCTGGCGCTGGGCGGCTACGGCCTGTTTGGCGTCATCCTCGACGTCGAGCTGCGCGTGACGGCCAACGAGCGGTATCGACTGGAACAACGCGTGGTTCCCGTCGACGAGGCGCTGGCCCAGTTTGACGCCACGATCAAAGACCGCCGGGGCGTGCAAATGGTCTATGCCCGCATGAACATCGTTCCCGACACCTTCTTAGAGGAAGTCATCATCAACGCGTTCTTTCGCGATCCAGGCGGGGAGATCCCGGCGCTGGCCGAGCCGGGAATGGACGCGTTGAAGCGGGCCGTGTTTCGAGGATCGGCGGAAAGCGACTACGGCAAAGAGCTGCGTTGGAGCGCGGAGACCCGACTGCAACTGTTGTTGGCGGGCAAGATCTTCTCACGCAACCAGATATTGAACGAGGGTGTCGAGGTCTTCCAAAACCGCTCCGCGGACTCGACGGACATCCTGCACGAGTATTTTGTCCCCCGCCAACGCCTGGTGGGATTTGTCGAAGCGATGCGCAAAATCATCCCACCACACGGCGTCAATCTGCTCAACGTCACGGTCCGCGCGGTGAACGAAGACACGGATACATTCCTGCGCTATGCGGACCAGCCCATGATGGCTTTCGTGATGCTGTTCGTCCAGGAAAGAACCCCTGCCGGCGAGGCGCGGATGCAAGCCCTCACACGGGACCTGATCGACGCCGCCATCGAGCACGAGGGGCGATACTATCTCCCCTACCGCCTGCATGCGACGCGCGAGCAATTTCACCGGGCCTACCCCCAGGCCCGCGAATTCTTCGATCGAAAACGAGAGTACGATCCCGAAGAGTTGTTTCAGAATCAGTTCTACATCAAGTACGGAAAGCCGCGTGAAGCCGCGGAAGCAGTCCGGCCGAATTCAGAGAAGGGCGGTGATGGACCGGAACTCTTGGGATCAGCTTGATTAGCGATTAATCGTTAGCGTAGAGCCTAAGGGACCGGCAAGAAATAACTTGGACTTTTGAATGCCCAATTGCACCCCATCTTTGATCGCTTCTCAATCGCGACATCCGCGACGTAGAACAGCTACGCCTGTGGTGTCGCTCAATCGGGCGCGACCCAATATGGGGCACACTTGGACCCCAAACTGTCCAACTTATTTCTTGCCGATCCCTAAGGCAGGATGAGAATGAATAGTCCCTTCAAAAATGACTGAAGATAAAGATACCGGGACTGTCCGATGAGCTATACGAACAATTCGCCAAATCCGATCGGCTTGAGGCCACGATCAAGAAGAACCTGGAGGTGTTGGGTTACGGAGAAAAGGAGATGAGCATGAGCAACACGGATAAAAGCCGCTGGCAGCAACGGCTTGAAAACTTCTGCAGAGCATTGGCCCAGATCGATAAGGCATGTGATCAAGAGGATTACTCCGATCTTGAGCGAGCGGGGCTGGTGCAGATGTTCGAATTCTCTTGCGAACTATCGTGGAAAGCGTTGAAGGATCTACTCTTTTACGAAGGATATGAAGTTAAGAGCCCCCGTGAGGTCATCCGCAAGAGTTTTGAGACAGAATATATGAACGAGGATGACAGCGAGGTCTTTCTTGACGCTTTAGACAAGCGCAATCTTCTGAGCCACACCTATGAGGGGGAAACGACGCTTGAGGCCGAACGTTTGATTAAAGGGCGGTTTTGCCCCCCGTTGCGGCGGATGTGCAATGCTATGGAGGCAAAGCGCGGCTCATGACGGACGGGGTGAAAGACAAATACCGCAAAGCGATAATCGACATTCTCTCTGCCAATGAGCGCGTTGAGCGTGTGGTCCTCTTCGGCTCCCGGGCCATGGGGACGTTTTCCCCGACGTCCGATGTGGATATTGCCTTGTCCCGAGATGAATTGACATTGTCTGATCACGCGAAGCTGGCCCGGAGCATCGACGAACTATCCATTCCTCAACAGGTTGATATCCTGCTCCGCAAGTCGATCAAGAGTGAGAAACTTCTCAAACACATCCAGCAGCATGGGGTGGAGAGGTACCGGAATCGTTGGGCTCTCGGCTAGGACAAATGATAAATCTACCAGAAGAAACCATCAACTGTTTCGTTGAAGCGTGCCATCGAGCCGCCAGTCACGGCTTGATACGGTGCAGCAGCGGCAACCTCTCCTTACGCTTAGACAAGGATCGAATGCTCGTCACGGCATCGCGAAGCTGGTTGGGGCGACTGTCCGCGGACGACGTCTCTCTCTGTCTCATCTCCGACGGTTCCTTGCTTGAAGGTGGCAAACCCAGCGTAGAGATTGGGATTCATGCGGGAATCCTGAGAACGCGGCCGGATGTCAACCTCGTGATGCACTTCCAGACGCCCTGCGCGACCGCCTTGGCATGCCAGGCGTCGGACAATATCAACTATAATGTGATCCCTGAAATCCCTTTCTACATCGGACCTGTTGCCCGCATTCCCTATGTGCTCCCCGGATCGAAAGAACTCGCCCAAGCCGTCACGGACGCGATGCGCGAGCATGATATGGTCGTGATGGGCAATCACGGGCAGGTGACCGTCGCATGCGATGCGGACCATGCCATCCAGAACGCCGAGTTCTTCGAGTTGGCCAGTGACATCATCCTGCGTTCTGGGAATAGGGTGACGCCGCTGCCGGAGAAAGAGGTCCAGACGCTGCTCGAGTTGCGCCGCGCCGGGAAGGTTGACGCATAGAGGCATAGGCGAACAGGGCATGGTGCTGCTAGCAACGAAGTCTCAATGTGAAAGCAGAAAACTAAATGGTTCTTGGTATGACGCCTATTACAGTTACCCGCACGATTGATGCATCCATTGATGTCGTTTTCTCGACCGTTTCGGACATCCGTCAGTTGTCAAAAGCGCTTCCGCATGTCATCAGATTTGAATTCCTTTCTGTCGTCAATAGTGGCGTCGGTGCGCGATTTCGTGAGACGCGTCTGATGAAGGGGAAAGAAGTCACGAGCGAACTCGAAATCACGGAATACGTCGAAAACGACCGGGTCCGAATGGTGGCCGACAGCCATGGCACCGTGTGGCATACGCTGTTCACTGTCACATCCGAAGGTGGCAGCACGACTTTGACGACGAGAATGGACGCAAGATCTGATAAACTGTTCTCCCGAGTAATGAATCCGCTGATCAGGGGCATGATCGCCAAGGCCGTTGAAAGGGATATGGATTTGGTGAAGGCCTTTTGCGAAAGCGGTCAAAGTGAATAGGTGAATTGCCGGAGAAGCACGATGCATGATGATGTACCCGACGACTATATGACACCCGTGTATCTCAAACGCGCGTTGAAGGCGTTTAAGAAACGTCTCAAATTAACGAAACTGGACGCGGAGTCCAGCCTGGGTGGGGGCCCATTCAGTGGTGGACGAGCTTCCGGTATTGTAGCCGTTCGCCCCCCCGATCGTTACCCTCGAGAGGCCTGGGATAAACTTGTGGAAATGGGAAAACTTCGTAATTCAGGGGGAGGCCTCTACGAGCTAGCCTAGACGTTGAACGGGATACCAACCGGCCGAGACCACCCCATTCCTTGGAGGACACTCGTCATGCTATTCGCATTTCTCGCAACTGCTGTCTACTTTGTATTGCCCCTACCGGCGTGGGCCGCTGAGAGGCCTAACATCGTCTTCATTCTCGCCGACGATCTTGGCTATGGCGACGTGGGTTGTTATAATCCAGAGTCAGTTATTCCGACGCCAAATCTTGATCGGCTTGCTGAGCAAGGTATGCGTTTTACGGACGCTCACAGTCCCTGCACGGTTTGTACGCCGACACGATATAGTCTGCTGACGGGCCAGATGGCGTTTCGAGTGCCCCGTGGGGGCTCGGTATTCACCGGTGCGGGTGGACCCTCGCTGATCGCTCCTGATCGGCTGACATTACCCAAGATGCTTCGCGATGCAGGCTACGCCACTGCTTGCTTTGGAAAGTGGCACGTCGGGATGACATTCTACGACAAGGAAAACAAGCCGATTCATAAGGGCGGCTTGGATGCGGTCAGGCGAATAGATTACGCGCGACCGATTGTGGGCGGGCCGTTGGACTGTGGGTTTGACCAGTTTTTTGGGACCGCATGCTGCCCCACGACCGACTGGCTCTATGCATTCATCGACGGAAACAGGGTTCCTACGCCGCCCACCACTCAATTGGATCGTGGGCCGCTGCCGAAGCATCCCTATGCGAACGACAACCGCCCAGGAATGGTGGCGCCGGATTTCGATTTGGAAGAAGTCGACATCACGTTTTTGAATAAGAGTAAGGCGTTCCTGGAAAACCACATCAAGACGTCGCCAGAAAAACCATTCTTCCTGTTCCATTCCACTCAGGCGGTTCATTTGCCGTCGTTTCCCGGCAAGCGGTTCAAGGGGAAGACGAGGTCGGGGCCTCATGGTGATTTTATTTTCGAACTCGATTACGTCGTCGGTGAATTGACAGAAGCGTTGGAGCGGCTGGGCGTTGCTAACAACACAGTCGTCATGTTCTCCAGCGACAACGGCCCGGAAGTTTCCACCGTGTACTACATGCGCAGGGATCACCAGCACGACGGCGCTCGACCTTGGCGCGGGGTCAAGCGTGACAACTGGGAAGGTGGCCACCGCGTTCCGTTCATCGTCCGCTGGCCAGGCAGGGTGAAGGCCGGATCGACGTCGGATCAGATCACTTCGCTGACCGACGTGATGGCAACGATTGCCGCCATCATCGACGTGGAACTACCCGACAGCGCGGCGGAGGACAGTTACAGCATGCTTCCCGCGTTGCTCGGCCAGGACCAGGCTCCGATCCGTCCGTACCTCCTACAGCAAGGATTCGGCGGAGCCCGTTATCTGGCAATTCGTCGGGGCAGATGGAAATACCTCGCCCACAAAGGCTCGGGAGGAAACCGTTACGAATCCCACCGCCTGCTGAAGAAGTACTGGCTGCCTGATACCGCGCCGGATGCGCCGGGGCAACTCTACGACTTGGAAGTGGACCCCGGTGAAACGAAGAACCTCTATTTCGATCACCCCACCATCGTCGCAGAGTTGAAATCGCTCCTCCAGGAATCCATCACAAGCGGCCGTAGCGCCCCGCTGCGCAAATGACCGGGCGGACCGTGCCGAACACTTCCAATCCATCGAGTTTTTTTGAACCGCGGAAAATGAACGTGGCATTTCAAACGTACCGAATCACCATGGCCCTGATCGCTACGGTCCATTGGGTGGTCGTCTTGCCGATCCCTAAGCTTTACGGACTTTCACACCAACAGTTCCGTATGCAGCCCGACGCGGGCCGGATTCCTCACAGGCCGGTACCAGCAGCGTGTGGGAATCGTGGATGTCGTCGCACGCCACCTGGATACGCCCGGGCTCGACCCCAGCGAACCGACGATTCCACGGCTCATGAAACAAGGCGGCTACCGAACTGCGTTGTTCGGGAAATGGCACCTTGGCAGAGAGACGAAGTTCAACCCGATATATCACGGGTTCGATGAATTCCGTGGATACCTCGATGGCGCCGTGGACTATCACGTCCACAAGAACACTTGGTTCAACGGACTCGAGAAGGAAGATCAACCGGGGTATTCGACCTAACGAAAGACGTCGGCGAAACGACTAACGTCGCGAGCCAATACCGCGATCGTGTGAAAGCCATGAAGAGGGCCATCGAAACCTGGAAAGAAAAAGTTGCCTGGAGATGACTTCAATGGAGCGAGGGTAAAGATCCTGATATGCTGCACATCTTCGTAGATGCCGATGCCTGCCCGATCAAACAGGAGGTGTACCGCGTCGCAAGTCGATATTGCCTCCATGTCACACTAGTGGCCAACGCCTGGATGCGAGTTCCGGATGAACAGTGGATTGTACTCGAAGTTGTGGAGGACGGGTTCGACGCGGCCGATGACTGGATCGTCGAACACGTGCAATCCCACGACATCGTGGTCACCGCCGACATTCCCCTGGCGAGTCGCTGCCTGAAGGAAGGGGCCCGTGTCATTGGCTCAACCGGAAGGCCGTTCACGGAAGAGAACATCGGTGAGGCCGTCGCGACACGGGACCTGCTGTCGGACCTTCGTGATACAGGAGAGATAACGGGCGGTCCCCCGCCCCTCACCAAGCGTGACCGTTCGCGTTTTCTGCAGGAGCTCGACGCCGTGATTCAATCGATCCGTCGCAAGCACCCGTTCAATTCCACTCTAGAGGAGTAGTTCTGCGGAAGCAAAAGAGTGCACGATTAAGCTGCTGCTTGCGGCCCTAAATAGAGACTGAATTGCTCAAGGATCTGTTCGACCTGTTTTCACGTACCTTGATGCGTTTGGTTCAAATCGACTCGGCCTATGAGAATGATCCGCAGGTCAAGCTCTGAAGGAGTTCCTCCGAATCGACGCCGATCCTATTTGCTTGCGCCAAAATGAAATGTGGGAATACATGGATCAGGACAAGAATGAGAAGGAAACTGTGGACGGAGGTACGGATGTTCTATTTTGATTCATACAAAGTCCCTGTCACCGGGGGACTCCTCCTGATCGCGGCCCTCGGGTCTCCATCCAACGCGGTCGGGGCCGAGGACAAACCCAACATCGTCCTGATCTACACCGATGATCAGGGCTATGGCGACTGCAGTCTCTTGAACCCCGAGGCCAAATTCCAGACGCCGAATATCGATCGAATCGGTAGAGATGGAATCGTTTTTACCGACGGACACTCCAGCGACACGGTATGCACACCTTCTCGCTACGCCTTGCTCACCGGCCGCTACAGTTGGCGCACGCGTTTGAAGAAGGGGGTTATCAACAGCACTGCCAAGCCGCTTGTCTCGACCGCCCGCGCTACGCTGGCGACGCTGCTCAAGAGAAATGGCTATCATACGGCCATGGTCGGCAAGTGGCACCTGGGAATGGATTTCGAGGAGAATGGAAAAAAGATCGCCGATGGTCCTCTCAACAAGGGCTTCGACTACTTCTTTGGCATACCTGCCTCCATGAACTACGGCTACTGCGCCTGGTATGAAAACGAGACCGCGACTATGCCCCCATTTCTGTTTACCAAGAAGAAGCCCAACTCGCTTGTCAAAGTGGACCCCCGTGCTTACCGTATCACACCGCCATATAGCGAGACACCCAAGCATGGCAATATTAAAGTCGCCGCGGATTTCGAAGACGTCCTGGTCCTGGAGCGGTTCACCGAAAAAGCGGTAGCTTGGATTGAAAGCGTCCATGACGATGCAAGACCCTTCTTCCTCTACTTCCCGCTTACGTCACCCCACAAACCTGTCATCCCCCAGGAACGCTTCCGTGGGAAGTCGAAAGCCGGCGCCTACGGTGACTTCATGGTGGAGACCGATCACTGGGTGGGAGAAATCATCCAGGCGCTCGAGAGACATGGCATCTACCAGGACACGTTGATCATCTTCTCGAGCGACAACGGCCCGGAAAACACCTGGAAGAAGCGTATTGATAGATTCGAACACTACAGCGCCGGCAAGTATCGAGGCGGCAAGAGGGATATCTACGAAGGCGGACACCGCGTCCCCTTCTTGATCTCCTGGCCCAAGGGCATCGCCAGCGGACGGCGCTATGATGGGCCGGTGAATCAGGTGGATATCTATGCCACGTTGGCCGAAATTGTCGGTGATCGCGTCGGACAGCATGAAGCCGAGGACAGTGTCTCTTTTGCCCCGGTTCTGAGAAATGAGGCCTTTACCAGAGTCCCAATGATTCACCATTCCTCCAGGGGAGGTTTTGCGATTCGCGCAGGGGACTGGAAGCTGGTTGTGGGTGCCGGTAGGGAAGCTGCTGAACCCGCAAATGGCTTGATGGAGCTTTACGATCTCAAGGATGACCCGGCCGAGACTACGAACGTGATCGGTCAGCACCCCGGGGTGGCCGAGAGACTCAAAGACATGATCACGGAAATCATTCTGAAGGGTCGTACCGGGGAAGGATCAGAGGCCAGCAATGACACTCCCGTCGAGATGTGGTGGAGGAAGTGAAAAAGGAGGTCTTCCTTTTCATGAACTTCCTCGTTTTTCGTTAAGAGCATTGCACAATAGAAAGGGTATCCACGCATGATCGGGAGAGCATTGATGAAGCACGTTTCGACCTGGCTTGAACCCATCCCAAAACCTATTTTGTGGCGAGATCGAGCGAAAAGTTTGTGGTCAAGGCCGGAGGTGGAAAAGGCTCGGAGGCGTGCTGAAGCACGTCGAGAACCTTTTTCGCCGATAACGCAGATCCACGGGCGTTGCAGCCGATCGCAGTCGAAAGAGGTTTTGGGATGGGTTCTGGTGGTTCTGGTCCTCTTTCCGCCGTCGGCCGGCGCCGCCCCCCCGAGAGGCAGCCGCCCAAATATCGTCTTTCTGTTTGCCGATGACCAGTGCACCTACTCCGTAGGATGCTACGGCAACAGGGACGTGAAGACGCCACAGATGGACAAGCTTGGTTACGATGGCTTGATTTTTGAGAGGCACTACAACACCACGGCTATCTGCATGGCGAGCCGGGCCAACGTGATGACCGGCATGTACGAATACCAGACCGGCTGCAACTTCACGCATGGCGATATGAGGCCGGACGTGTGGGCCAGGGCCTACCCGGTGCTCCTTCGGCAAGCGGGATACTTTACGGCATTCGCAGGGAAGTTTGGATTTGTGGTTGACGGTAAGGGTTTGTGCGAAGGCGATTTCGACATGTGGGGTGGCGGGCCGGGTCAGACCCGCTACCAAACCAAAGCCAACACATCCATGGCGAAGTATGCCGAGAAGTACCCCCACTCCACGCTTTCCTACGGTGCGTTCGGGCAGGAGGCGATCAAGAATGCCGTGAAGCAGCAGAAGCCATTCTGTCTCTCTATCAGCTTCAAAGCGCCGCACCGGCCCACGACGCCCGATCCGAGGTTCGACGCCGTATACGCAGGGAAGACCTTCGCCAAACCCGGGAACTACGGTCGAGACCATGCCGAACACCTTTCGCAGCAGAGTAAGCAGGGCCGGCAGTACCCGCGATTCATCGAGTGGGAGTATGACAAGCACTACGATGAAGTGATGGCGACCTACCACCAGCAGGTATACGGCATCGACGTGGCCGTCGGCATGATTCGAGAGGAGCTCGAGCGGCAGGGCGTGGCTGACAACACCGTCGTCATCTACACCAGCGACAACGGGTTCATCTGCGGTTCACACGGCTATGGCTCGAAGGTGCTCCCCATGGAAGAGTCCTCCCGGGTTCCTCTGATGATCTACGACCCGAGGAGCCATTCCGCCGGCAAGCACCTCCGGTGTCGGGCGCTTACGGGAAACATCGACTTTGCTCCCACCCTTCTCGCATTGGCGGGACTCGAGGCACCCGACAACATGGACGGCAAAAGCCTGGTTCCACTACTGGAGAACCCGGATCAGGATATTCGTGACCACATGGCGTTCATCAATGTCTGGGGACCCATCGCAGCCACCAGTCTGACAGCGCTCACCCGACAATGGAAGTATACCTATTGGTGGTACCGGGGAGAGGGCATGGAGCCGGTTGAAGCCCTATTTAATATTGAGAAGGATCCCCTCGAATTGAAGAACCTGGCCGCCGACCGGGAACACCTGATCGCGCTCGAGGTAATGCGCAGGAAGTACGACCGAGAACTCGCCGCCTGGAAGGAACGGGCAGTGCCCTACAACGACTACCAGCGATACGGCATTCTCTTCGACCGGAGCATCGCTTGGGATAAAAAGCAACCTCTCTGTACCAAGCCTATGGGACAGCGCATCATTAAATGATCCATTTCTCATCTCATCTTCACGTCATCTTCAGCCGCTTCTCAATCGCGAAATCCTCCGCAGTAGGCCAACTACAACTCTGGTTTCGCTCAAACGGGCGCGACTGAATCTGACGCAAATCTGAGCGATAAATGACTCATTTAATGATGCGCGGTCCCTGAGCAGAAAGCAAAGTAGGAGAGGCTTGGCGATAACGAAAACCACTCATTTGTTGCACCTGTGAGTTGAATCCGCCATCATCGATAGGACTATGCTATGACCAAATTGTCAACCCTGCTTGTGGTTATGCTCATCTGTGCACTGACCAGCGCCCGCGCCGCTGATCGCCCCAACGTCGTGTTCATTCTCGCCGATGATCTCGGCTGGAGCGACACGACGTTGTACGGCACAACACTTTTTTATGAGACGCCCAATATCGAGCGGCTGGCGCTGCGCGGCATGTTGTTCTCCAACGCGTATACCGCTCATCCGCTCTGCTCGCCGACACGCTGCAGCATCATGACCGGGCAGGACCCCGCACGGACCGGTTTTACGAGTGCCGCGGGACACGTTCCGAACGTGATTCTCGAAAAGAAGCTCCCGTCACGGGCACGGTCTGATCAAAAGGTACTGACGCCTAAGAGCGTTTCCAGACTCGACACGAAATACACGACGTTGGCAGAGACGATCAAAGCCGCCGGTTATGTCACGGGGCACTTCGGCAAGTGGCACTTGGGAAGGGAACCGTATACGCCCCTGCAGCACGGTTTCGATGTCGATGTGCCGCACTGGTGGGGACCGGGGCCGGCCGGCTCCTATGTGGCACCCTGGAAGTTTCCGGACAGCCTTGATTTTGATCCTGCGGTTCCGAATGAACACATCGAAGACCGCATGGCCAACGAAGCCGTCGCGTTCATCGAAAGGCACAAGGATCAACCGTTCTTTCTGAACTACTGGGCGTTTTCGGTGCATGGACCATGGGATGGTAAACGGCGACTTATTGACAAGTATGCGAAGAAAGCCGATCCGAGGAACCCTCAGCGCTGCCCGGTCTATGGAGCGATGGTCGAGAGTCTCGACGATGCCGTGGGCCGGCTGCTGGATACGCTCGATCGGCTGAGGTTGACCGAGAAGACGATCATTGTTTTCTTCTCCGATAACGGCGGCAACCTATACAGCCGCGTCGATGGCATTCCGCCGACCAGCAACGCGCCGCTGCGCGGCGGCAAGGCCATGATCTACGAAGGCGGCACGCGCGTGCCGTGTGCGGTCGTCTGGCCTGGTAAGACTGCAGCCGGAAGCAAGACGGATGCTCTGCTCAGCAGCACCGATTGGTATCCCACTCTGCTCGAAATGATGCAAATCGAGAAGCCGGCGGAGGCCCAATTCGATGGCGTCAGTCAGGTGCCCACCCTGCTCGGCAAACCCGGGCCGCGGGAGTCGCTGATCTGCTTCGTCCCGAACTACTACCCGAAGCCCGGTACCATACCCTCGACCTACATTCGCCGCGGCCCCTGGAAGCTGATTCGCTTTCACGGAGATGGCCCAAACCGAACCGACCGGTTCGAACTCTACCATCTCAATGATGATATCGGTGAGTCGAATAACGTCGCCGGGACCCATCCACATCTTGTCAGGCAATTAGACTCAGAGATCGCGGCTTACCTCGCGAGGACGAAAGCCATCGTTCCCGTCCCGAACCCTGCCTACGAACCGAACGCCAACCCAGCCGGAAGATCACCAACTGCGACGTCGAAACGGAAACGGAATCGTCCCGACCCGGAAACAATCTTCAAACGTCGCGACGCGGACCAGGACGGTTTCGTCACTCTGGACGAGTACATCGGCAATCCGACAAAGCGGAACGTGCCGGCGCTAACAAGGCAGTTTAAACAAAAGGATGCGAACAACGACTCTCGGCTCACGTTGGAGGAAATGGAGCAGCAGATGAGATTCCCTACAGCCATAGACGAAAGATAATGCTCAGCAATCAACAGATCGAAGCCTGCCGCCGCCAGTTCCCGGCATTGGCCCGCAACGTAAACGGCAAGCCGGCTGTCTATCTTGATGGGCCCGGCGGGACCCAAGTTCCACAACGCGTGATCGACGCCGTCGGACACTATCTCGCGCACACGAACGCGAACCACGGTGGCTGCTTCGCGACCAGCGTCGAAAGTGACGCGGCGCTTGATGAAGCACAGTGCGCCATGGCCGACTTGGTGGGCTGTGATGATCCGGATGAAATCGCGTTCGGCCCCAACATGACCACACTGACTTTTGCGCTCTCGCGCAGTCTGGCGCGCACCTGGCGTGCGGGCGACGAGGTTGTCGTGACCCGGCTGGATCACGACGCGAACGTCTCGCCGTGGGTCTTGGCCGCTCGCGACGCCGGCGCGACTGTCAAGTTTGTCGACTTTCGCAAGGACAACTGCACCTTGGATTTGGAAGATCTGCGGGCCAAACTGTCGGAGCGTACCAAGCTGGTGGCCGTCGGCTGTGCTTCGAATGCTACGGGAACCATCAATCCGGTTGCCGACATCTGCGCCTGGGCCCGAGACGTTGGCGCGTTGACATTTTTGGATGCAGTCCACTTCGCACCGCATGCCCTGATCGACGTGAAAGCGTTCGGTTGTGATTTCCTGGTCTGTTCGGCCTATAAGTTTTTTGGACCGCACGTGGGTGTTCAGTGGGGACGCCGGGAGATCCTGGAAGAGTTGACTGCGTATAAAGTTCGGCCCGTGGCGAATGCGCTCCCTGGGAAGTGGATGACCGGAACTCAGAACCATGAAGGCATCGTCGGCGCACTAGAGGCGGTCGAATACCTTGCGGATCTTGGGCGATGGGTCGGCGACAGCAAGACGTTGAATCGTCGGCTGGCGCTGCGCGCTGCGTATTCGGCGATCGGTCACTATGAACGAGAGTTGTCCCTCTACCTGATCGACGGCCTGGAGCGCTTGGACCACGTGAAGATTTGGGGCATCACTGATCCTAGCCAGTTTGACTGTCGCCTACCGACGGTTTCGATCACCCACCGGACTATCTCGCCGCGTCCACTGGCCAAGCGACTGGCTGAGGAAGGCATCTTTGTGTGGAGCGGCAACTACTATGCCCTTGAAGTGACTGAATCGTTGGATCTTGAACCGGAGGGCATGGTGCGAATCGGCTTGGTGCACTACAACACTAAAGAAGAAATCGACAGACTGCTCAGAGCGTTGAGACGTCTGTGAAGAGCCGGCCGGGAAGAAAATCACGGCCTGTTCTAATTCCGACAGGCCGTCGGGACTCGCTCCCAAGGAACAGACAAGACAACACGCTTCAAGCCAAGATTGATTCGCCAGTCACGAGAAGTGCCACGCTCGAACTCTACGACATGAGAAGGAAGTGGAAATTGAGAATTGAGAAGTGCAAATTGAGAATCGGGGCAGGCCCAACAATTTGAAGTTCTCAATTCTCAATTTAAAATTCCCCTGAAAAACCGCCACTCTTGATCCCGTCCAAGTCTTGCAACTGAGACTGGTTTTGAAAGGTGCCTGCACCATGAAATCTCGACTCCGACGCCTCAGCCCGATTCTCTGTGCTCTCTGCACGGTCTTTTCGATTCCCTCGCTTGGGGAGGCGAAGGCACCGCCCAATATCGTTCTCATTATCTCCGACGATCAGAGCTACACGGATTACTCCTTCATGGGGCACGAATCCATCGAGACGCCGCACCTCGATCGGCTCGCCTCGGAGGGCACCCTATTCCGGCGTGGCTATGTGCCCACGGCCCTCTGCCGGCCGTCCCTCATGATGCTCGCCACGGGTCTCTACGCGCACCAAAACCGCACGACGGGGAACGATCCTGCGGCGACTTCTCGCAATGCAGCGTACAGCGACAGGGCCGGCAAGAGTGAGCGTGAACTGCTCATTTCCCACATCGATCGGACGGGAGCGCTTCCGAAGTGGCTGGCCGAGAAAGGCTACGTGAGCCACCAGAGCGGCAAGTGGTGGGAGGGCGGGTTTTCACGCGGTGGTTTCACTGCGGGGATGACCCGCGGTTACCCGCAGCCGGGTGGACGCCATGGTGATGATGGTTTGAAGATTGGCCGCACCGGCATGGCGCCTGTCCTGGATTTCATCGACCGTGCGGTGGCGGATAAAAAACCATTCTTTGTCTGGTACGCTCCCTTCATGCCGCATACGCCGCACACGCCACCGGAGCCTCTGTTCAAGAAGTATCTCGAGCAGGGGCATACGAATTCCATCGCCAAGTACTTCGCCATGTGTGAGTGGTTCGACGAAACCTGTGGCGCGCTCGTTGACCATATCGACGACGCCGGCGTGGGGGAGAATACCTTGGTCGTCTATGTGACCGACAATGGCTGGATCCAGAACCCGGAAAGAGGAGGCTACCAGCCTCGCTCGAAACGCAGCCCCTACGAAGGCGGCACACGCACGCCCATCATTTTCCGCTGGCCGGGGACCCTTCCGGCGGCCGATCGGTCAGAACTCTGTTCGTCCATCGACATCGTACCCACGATTCTCGCGGCCGCGGGGGCGGAGGCTCCCCACGAGTTCTCCGGTCTCAATCTCCTGCCCGCACTGAAGAGCGGCAAGGAGATCGCACGCGATCATATCTTTGGCGAGGCCTTCGCCCACGACATCGCCGACATCGAAAATCCGTCGGCATCCCTGCTCTTCCGGTGGATCATTGAGGGAGACCTTAAGCTGCTGCTCACCTACGATGGGCGCCAGGGCAAGATGAAATATCGGCCCCAGGATTTCCGGCCACAGCTCTACAACCTGGTGAAGGATCCAGGTGAGAACGAGAACCTCGCGGCTGCAAATCCGAAGACGGTGGCCCGTCTCGCCCGGCGGCTCGAGGGGTGGTGGCCGGCCGGAGATCGCAAGACCCGCACCGAATGGAGCGACAAGCCGGTTCTGCTGCCGACCGCGGATGGGACATCACGCTGACAACAGTGAGCTGAAGATGAGTTCGAAGCGTTGTGCTATTTCCAGGTGTTGTCCCTTACCGGCTTTCCGTTGGTCGTCAGGATCTGGAAATGGTGGAAACCATTCTTCATTCCCGAATAGCGCCATACCACCTTCTTTTGGCGGGTGACTTCGAATAATTTCACCTGATCTCCTTTGGCGTGATAGCTGGCAATCACCGTGTTGCCGTTGGGTAATCTCTGGGCGCCACAGGCATCGTCGAAGAGGTCCTCGCCCAGGTCTTCGTTCGTGACGCTCCAGACGATCCTTCCAACCTCATCAACTTCGATGATGCGATTCCCGTTTGTGCAGGCGATGAGCGTGTTACCATCCTGCAAACGGATGCCGGTAAAGGGCCAGTCGTGCTTGTCGCGGCCTCGATCGTCGGTGGCGAATGCACGAACGACCTCGCCCGTGTCCGGGTGGTATTCTTTGACCGAGAAGTCGAGCAGATGCGGTGCGATGTAATTGCCATTTGGAAGCATGCGGAGCATTCGTGTTTGCATGTGGAAATTCTTTTTCTGACATTGCAGCGGCGTAGTCTTCAGGATCTCTCCGTCACGGTTGATCACGAGGGCGCGCGGGTCTGGCCCCAGCTCGGCCACGAGAAACTTGCCACCCGGCAAGGGTTGCACCGTGCTCACCTCTTTCTGCTGCCCTTGGTATTGAAACACGATCTTCTTCGTTTTGCGTTCGACTTCCACGACTCCGCCATGGGGGAAGTCGGTGGTGGGGTAAAGGGCCAGCAGCACGTTCCCGTTCGGCAAAACCCAACCGTCACTCGCAGGCATGTCGAACGTCCATTGAACCCTCCCGTCCTCACCGACGATGACCGCTCCGTTGGCCTTGCCCACACCGAGAAATGAGTGCCGGACGGCAGGGTCCCCTGAGGCCGCGTAGGATTTGTGGCCGGTGGAGCCCTTTCCGAGGATTTCGGCGAAACGATTGGGGAGGTGTGCGGCGTGTTGTTTCACCAAGGCCTGCATCTCGGGCTGGCCGGCGAGGTTGGTCCATTCGTGGGGGTCCTCTTGAAGGTCGTAGAATTCCTCGGACCCGTCGACATAGCGAATGTAGCGATAACGCTCCGAGCGAAGCGCGACATTGCCCGGGCCGAAGCTGGTGCGGGCCAGGTGGGGCCAATGGGCCTTCGGGTTCTCTAATAGGGGTTTGAGCGAATGTCCCTCGTGCCTGGGATCGGGATCCAGACCGACGAGGTCGAGGAGGGTCGGGTAGAGGTCGATCAACCCGATCGGTTTGTGGCAATGCTGTCCGGTCGTGAGGCCGGGCGCCACAATAATAACTGGGACTCGGACGCCGTCTTCCCAGAGGGAACGTTTGGCCCAGCGGTCTTTTTCGCCCAGGTGAAAGCCGTGATCGGAGAACATCACGATGATGGTGTTGTCCCGGTGGGGACTTGCATCCAGCGCGTCGAGGACTGTGCCGACACAGGCGTCGACGAAGCTGACCGAGGCCAGATAGGATTGCACGGCGTGCGGCCACTCGCCGCTTTCCTCGATCCATTTGTGGGTCGGGGCGACGTGCTCGAGTCGGGTGATGTTGATGGCATAGTCGCTAAGGTCGGCAAGATCGTCGCCTGTGACCCGGGGGAGCTGGATCTTGTCGAGCGGGTGGAGATCGAACCACTCTTTAGGGGCATACATGGGGACGTGCGGACGATAGAAGCCAACCGCTAGGAAGAAGGGTTGGTCTGTCTTGAGCGATTTCAATTCATTGGCGGCCCACGCCGCGAGTTGATAGTCGGGCATCTTTTCGTTGGTATCCGGGAAGGCGCCCCAGTCCCAGAGCGGGTGTCCGTGGGGTTGGCTGATTTTCTTCTTCGGCCTCGGCCCGAAGCCTCCTTTGCTTCCGGCGTAGTGCTTGAAATAGAGCGCGTTCTCTCTGCCGTGAAAGAGCTTGCCCGCGGCGGTAACGTGGTATCCTTCCTGCTCGAATCGCTTGGGCAGGGTAATGGATGCCTTGCCGACCGGCGAGGAGGCGATGTCTGGGTTGAGGAAGTAGATGCCGCTGCTCTCCGGATAGAGCGAAGTCATCATGCTGGCCCGTGATGGGTTGCAGACCGGAGACTGGCAGTGGGCGTTGTGAAAAAGGACCCCGCGTTTGGCCAGGGCATCTAGATGGGGGGTTTTGGCCTGCGGGTGACCGCCGAGACAGCCGATCCAGTCGTTGAGGTCATCGATGCCAATCAGGAGAACATTTGGTTTCGACGAGGTTGCGGCTGTGGGGCCTTCGGCGGCCGCTAGACAGTGGAAGTCTCGCAACCATGGCGCGAGGAGCAATAAAAGAAAAACCTCTAGTCTACGCATGATGTACTGTCTCCGGAAAATGATCAGTTTATTGACTGATTCTACCTCCAGAGCTACTCTGTGCAAATCAATTGTAGAACTTCATCATGCCCAACTCCCCGGAGTTGTTGGGCGACGTGGTCTTGGTGAACGCGACTGGCGATAGCCGTGCCATTCTCACCAATTCTCATGTACAGAGGGTGTTTCGGCCGTTGTGAAAGGAGATCTCGAATGAAAAGCAGTCAACAAGCAAGTCCTCGATACAGCAAGATACTGTATGTGCTAATAGTCGCGATGATCGCACTGAAGGGTCAGTCTCTGTTCGCAGAGGGCAGTGCCATGCGGCCCAATATCTTGATTATCTTTACGGATGATCAAGGGTATGGTGACCTGGGATGCTACGGGTCGAAGACAAACAAGACCCCTAGAATGGATCAACTGGCAAAGGATGGGATGAGGTTTACGAACTTCTACGCGCAGCATGTTTGCGGCCCTTCACGTTCGGCGCTGCTGACGGGTCGCTACCCCTTGCGCAGCAAGGGTTGGGGTATGCCCGCCGATGAGATTACGTTTGCCGAGCTGATTGGGGAGGTCGGATATCAAACGGCCTGCATCGGGAAATGGGATGTTTCCAACCGAAAGCCGATCATTGACCGCATGCCCAACGCGCAGGGGTTCGATTACTACTTCGGAACACTCGGCGCGAACGACGGCGGCCGTGTGAAGTTTCATGAAAACAACGAACCCGCCGGCATCACGAACGACATGGGAAGCCTGATTCACCTCTATACCGACAAAGCGATTGATTATTTGAAGAACA
Source organism: Planctomycetota bacterium (assembly GCA_022563885.1). Classification (GTDB taxonomy): domain Bacteria; phylum Planctomycetota; class Phycisphaerae; order Sedimentisphaerales; family Anaerobacaceae; genus JAIPFM01. The sequence continues at coordinate 29,719 of JADFMM010000004.1, forward strand.
AGCGTGATCCGAAAAAACCATTCGTCCTCTACCTTGCTCACACGATGATGCACACGATCATCGATGCTTCGCCAGAGTTCAAGGGCACTTCTCAGGGCGGACTCTACGGCGACGTCGTCGAGGAGTTTGATTTCCATACCGGTCGTCTGCTTGATGTAGTCGATGAACTTGACCTGCGAGAGAATACGCTCGTCATCTATACGACCGACAACGGCCCCTGGAATCAGCCCGCTTATACGAACAAGAAGAAAGGTCATCCCCAAGGAGCCATCTTTTGGGGCGATGCCGGTCCATTGCGTGCTGGCAAGGGCTCTTGTTATGAAGCCGGCTCCAGAGCCCCCTGCATCGTTCGTTGGCCCGGCAAAGTACCGAAGAACATAGTCTCCGACGCCATTTTTGCAACCATCGACTTCCTGCCCACATTCGCCACGCTGGCAGGTTTCAAAGTTCCGGTCGACCGTGTCGTCGATGGGGTCGACCAAACCGAGTTAATATTCGGCCAAAGCGAGAAGGGGGCACGCGACACCTTCTATTACCAAGGCAATGGCGTCCGTCGGGGCAAATGGAAATACCTCGCCGCCAAACACCAAGTTCCCGGCTATGCCCGCGATGAAACTCGGGCGGAAGTCGAAGAACTCTACGACCTCGATGCCGATATCGGCGAGACGACGAACTTGGCCGAAAAACATCCGGCTAAAGTGAAAGAGCTTCGGGTACTGCTCGCAGAGATCAGAGGGAAAGAGTGAAGTCTATTCGTGACCTGACGACCGAGGCGCAGGGCGGTTGCTCCCCCCTTCAAACTCCTGTATCACTCTGACCTTGGGTTGCAGCAACCAATGTTTGTCCCAGGAGATTTGTTTATGAACGAGATCAAAGCCGCCTCGGTGCAGTTCAATCACACACCGGGTGACAAGAAATGCAATATGGAGCGGATTCGGGCGTTTGCTGAATCGGCAGCACTGGAAAAGGTCGATCTGCTCGTTTTTCCCGAAATGTGCATTACCGGCTACTGGCACGTCAGGAGGCTCTCCAAGCCGGAAATTGCAGCACTGGCGGAACCGGTGCCTTCGGGTCCCTCCTCTCAGGCCTTGCTTTCCCTTGCTTCGAAACACAACATGACCGTTGGTGCAGGCCTGATAGAGAGCACGAGGGAAGGGATCCTGTACAATACCTATGTGGTTGCCATGCCCGATGGCCGGAGTGTCCATCACCGCAAACTCCACTGTTTCGTTAGCGAACATATGGCGAGTGGCGACGAGTACACGGTGTTTGATATCCCCCAAGGGGCCAAAGTAGGCATACTGATCTGTTACGACGTCAACATCATAGAGAACGCACGAATTACGGCATTGAAGGGCGCCGAGATACTCCTCGCCCCGCATCAGACGGGCGGTTGCGATTCGCCGAGTCCCCGATGTATGGGCACGATCGATCCGGGCCTCTGGGAAAGGCGAGAGGAGAACCCCGCGGCCATCGAAGCCGAATTTCGCGGACCCAAGGGAAGAGAGTGGCTGATGCGCTGGCTTCCCTCGCGGGCGCACGACAATGGCATGTTCCTGATTTTCAGCAACGGCGTCGGCATCGATGAAGACGAAGTGAGAACAGGCAACGCCATGGTCCTTGATCCTTACGGGGCGGTGCTCGCCGAAACATGGAAGGCTCGAGACGAGATGGTGGTCGCAGACCTTGACCCAAGCCTACTCGGTATGTGTACCGGGCAACGCTGGATGAACAGTCGCCGGCCCGACCTGTACGGATCACTGACTGAATTCACCGGTCGAGAAAGAGATACGCGTCAAGTCAGATTCGCTTTGACGGACAACACAGGACAAGAAAAGAAAGCAACGGGCGCTCAACCGGCTTAGGGATCGGCAAGAAATAAGTTGGACAATTTGGGGTCCAAGTGTGCCCGATATTGGGTCGCGCCCGATTGAGCGAAACCACAGGCGTAGCCGTCCTACGTCGCGGATTTGCAATTGAGAAGCGATCAAAGATGGGGTGCAGTTGGGCATTCAAAAGTCCAAGTTATTTCTTGCCGTTCCCTTAGAGAGGGAAGCCGACATTTTGCCTCTGAGTGCTGGGAGGCGAGACGCCGGACTCACGAATAGGGCTATGTCGGAAAACTCGATCTGGCTTCGAGCGGCCCTTTCTCCGCCTGGCTGCATCCGGCTGCATCGACGATAGAACCAACATCGCCTGCTTCGCCGTCTTTGCCAGGCGAAAAAATTGCTCGCTCTTGGGCCGACGAGCAAGTTTTCCGACAGAGCCTCGGCCCGCCGCACCGAATGAGCTGCAGGTCAGCATCCCTGCGCCATCGTCCTCGGCTGTTCAGACAGAGCCTAATCTCTCGAATTTGAGAAAAAGTCATTGAAAAAGGGTGCACAACTCTGCATGATGCTGACCTTGATCGTAACAATCACCAACCTTCGATACCATAAGGGGAATCAAATGGCGACATACGAATGCCCGAAGTGTGGCATGGGCGTGAATGCGACCTGTGCGAAGTGCGATGCACCACTCGTTGATGATGTGCTAAAGCTGGATGACGGATCCGAAGTCCGTATCTCGAAGTGCCCGAACGGCCATGGGAAGATCAAATCCCCCCAGTGTTGCGGGCAAGACATGACCTGTGCGGTGAGCTAGATACCCTCAATGAGTCAGAGAGTAGGCGCCATCAAGTCACCGAGCATGAACAGGTCGTCGTCGATGAGCCCATGAGACTGATCACCGGACCCTGCTACATGTTGGAATCCACCATCGGCCAGATCTTCAGAGGCGCCGAGGCCGTCGTGGCAAGGCTAGCGCTCCTTCTCCAGGAAGTCCGATGTCAAAGTGGATAGCGTTTCTTGGGTTGCTTAGGTGCCTGGTCGGGGGCATGGTTTTCGCTGCACCATCGCCCACCTATGATGTCGTGATCTATGGCGGGACCGCGGCAGGCGTCGCCGCGGCGGTGCAGGCCAGGAGAATGGGCAAGACCGCTCTCATCGTGGGGCCTGATGTCCATCTGGGCGGGCTCACCGCCGGCGGACTGGGCTGGACCGATAGCGGCAATAAGGGCGTCGTCGGCGGGATCAGCCGCGAGTTCTATCAACGGATCAAGAGGCATTACGACGATCCCAAGGCCTGGCGACAGCAACGCCCGCAAGACTATAGCCACTACCGACCCCAGCAGGATGCCATGTGGGTCTTTGAACCCCATGTCGCCGAGAGGCTCTTCGAAGCGTTCGTCAAAGAGTACGATATTCCGGTGCACCGCGATCGCTGGCTGGACCGACAGCAGGGCGTGGAAAAGGAGTCGGGCCGCATCGTTGCCATCACCATGCTGAGCGGCGAGACCTTTCGCGGCAGGGTCTTTATTGACGCGACCTACGAGGGTGACCTCATGGCCGCCGCCGGCGTGGGCTATCATGTGGGCCGCGAAGCCAACCGGGTCTACGGCGAGACACTCAACGGTGTGCAGACGCGGAATGCCCGCTCGCATCAGTTCAAGAACAAGATCTCCCCCTATGTCGTGGCGGGCGATCCTTCCAGCGGTCTGCTGCCCCGTGTGCATGACGAAGGTCCGGGCCGCGAAGGAGAGGCCGATCACCGGCTGCAGGCCTACAACTACCGCCTCTGTCTGACCAATGATCCCGGCAATCGCGTCGCCTTCATCAAACCCGAGGGCTACGATCCGCTGCAGTATGAATTATTGCTGCGTGACCTAGTGGCCGGGTCGCGCCATGTCTTCGGCAAGTTTGATCCGGCGCCTAACCGCAAGACCGACACCAATAACCACGGCTCCTTCTCGACCGACAACATCGGCATGAACTACGACTATCCGGAGGCCTCCTATGAACGTCGCAAGGCCATCCTCAAGGAGCACGAGCAGTACCAGAGGGGGTACTACTACTTTTTGACGCATGATCCCCGGGTGCCTGCCGAGGTACAGGATCGCATGCGACAATGGGGCCTCGCCAAGGACGAATTCCGGGATACAGACCACTGGCCGCACCAGATCTACGTGCGCGAGGCAAGGCGCATGGTCAGTGACTTTGTCATGGCCGAGCCCTATCTGCGCGGGCTCAAGCCCACGCCACGACCGGTGGGCATGGGATCCTACAACATGGACAGTCACAACGTACAACGCTACGTGGTCCACGACGCCGATGGCAGCGCCTACGTTCGCAATGAGGGGGACATTCAGGTGAATCCCGGCGGACCCTATCCCATTTCCTATGGGGCGATCATCCCCAAGAAGGCCGAGTGCGAGAATCTGCTGGTACCCGTGGCGATCTCTTCGTCGCATATCGCCTATGGCTCGATCCGCATGGAGCCCGTCTTTATGGTACTCGGTCAATCGGCGGCCACGGCGGCCGTCTTGGCCATTGACGGCGAACTCGCCGTGCAGGATGTGCCCTATGACAAACTCAAGGCACGATTGCTGGCCGACGGCCAGGTCCTCAGCTTTGACGGCGGGTCGTAGAGGAGGGGGCGCCTAAACTCTTGGCAGGGGTTTGCACCATGCTGCGATTATCGCTGTTGCTAGTCACCCAACTTGGTATTCTCGCAAGTTCGGCCCATAGCGATGAGAGTACTCACGAACTCATCGGCGACGAACCCACCGCGGGAAAAGAGACCAGGATCCGTCTCGATGCCGTCGACGCGGCAACCGACCGGCCCGTGCCCGTGCGTGTTAGGGTGACCGATGCCGAGGGCAAGCACGTGGACGGCTCGGGGCGCGGCCTGTATGGCGACGGCAGGTTTTTCGCCGACGGTTCGTTCACGGTGGAGGTGACGCCGGGCACCGTGCAATTCGAGATCAGCCATGGCCCGAATTATCTTCCCCTCGACTTTTCCATTGAGATAAAACCCCAGCGGGCCCTGCATCTACAAGCGAGACTCCACCGTTGGTTTTCACCGGCAAAGCGAGGCTGGTATGCCGGTGATAACCACGTGCATGCCCAGCACGATCGCAATGCCTCCGTCAGAACCGACCTGCGCTACGCCGCCCTGCAGGCCCGGGCGGGCGGGCTGAATTTCGTCACGGAGGCCGGTTCCAACGTCTCCTACGACGAGATCGACCAACTGGACACGCCCGAGTTTCTGTTGCGTTACGCACCGGAGCTTCGTCCGGGACCCTATGTGGGTCACCTGAACACGCCCGGCATCGGTTCCCCGATACCTCCGCAAGTCTATCAAGCGCTCATCTCGCGGCCCCTGCCGGCTCAGGCCATATTCGAAGCCGTTCGCCGGCGGGGCGGCATTGTTACGCATACGCATCCCATGACGCCGGTCTTTCAACTCCATTGGATGGGCGCGGCGGAGGCCTACGCGGATGCCGTGCTCGGCAAATGTGCCGACCTGTTTGATGTGGATTCCAGGCACACCGAGCAACTGTGGTTTGCCCTGCTGAATCTGGGCAATCGTATCGGCGTGAGCAGTTATACCGATTCGGCGCTGGGCCGCACCAACACCCTGTCACCGGGTGACCGTCGCCTCTACTGCCGTGCGGAGCGTTTTGACTACGCCGCCATCGTTGAGGCCATGCGCCAGGGACGGACGATGGCGACTAACGGGGGACCGCTATTTGTTTTTCTATCGGTAGATGGCAACCAGCCGGGCGATGTCGTTTCGCTGAAGAAGGACAGCGTACAGGCGCATCTGGAAGTCCACTCGCTGAATGCACTCCGGGAAGTTGAACTCTATCGAAACGGCAAGCGCGTGGCTGCCTTCAAGGTGCAGGGTCAGAAAGGCGCCCTGGAACTGAGTCGTGAGATAGCCCTTCCTCGGGATCGGCCCTCCTGGCTGGTCGCCCGCGCCCAAGACCAAGCGGGCAAGTGGTGTCTCACCTCGCCGATCTATTTCCAGCCGCGGCAAGCAGGGAAGGAACTCCCTGTGACGGAGCCGGCGTCGGCAATCCTGCTCGAGATCAACAACACGATTCGTTTCGTGCAGCTCCGACCGCAGTTCTTCGCCCATCTCCTGGTGACCCTCCGACCGGGAGATCCGCCAGTCCAAATAGAATGGCTCCGTAACGGGGAGACGCTCCGCGCCTTTCGCCCATCCGATGGCGACCACATCGACCGGGGCCGTCTCCCTGTCACCGGCATCGAGGGCGAATACTCGGAAGGATGGGTCTGGTATCCCAGTGGCGAAACGCCTCTGCATTTTCAAGCCGATCTGCCGGTTGAGCGATCGGGCTGGTACTCCGTGCGTGTCACGACCCGTCGGGGCACTACGGTCGTTTCCGATCAAATGTACTACGATCGCACCAATCCCGCGTCGCACGCACTCTCGATCGCCAACCTAAGGGGACCGAGCACTCGACTCGCACTGTGGGGCTATGGTGAAGAGGTTCTCATTGCCGCACTGAAGCCACCCTACGACCAGGGCGAGTGGTGGTATCCCAAAAACACCTACTGGCGTCTGAAGACCCAATTCGACGATCAAGTGAAAACACTCGGCTGGCCGACCGAGCAGCCCGTTGAGCGTTTTCGGGCAGTCGAATGATTGACATGGAACTGCAAACACATCGCGAACGCGAAAATCTTGCTCGAATACACGATGTGCTTGGCGGGCCCGAAACCTGGCCCACGCCGTGGACCTGGACTCACACGTCACGTGTTGCCCAGTAAGGCGATGGGTCATGATGTCAGATCCGTGAAATATGTCGGTCGGCCAGCCGACTATGACAGAGCCTGAACACATATGTCCGACGCTTGGGCCGCAAAGGAATCTATCACATGGCCAATGCCCTGCCCCTTGATATAGTGTGCGAGGATTTTCTCAAGGACAATCGCCGCCTCTACGCGCACAAAGCCGAGCGTAAGAAGATTGCCCTGATCGCTGTCGAGGCGGTCTGCAAGGGCGGTTCCGGAACAGTCACCATCGATCTCGGGGCGGCAGAGCTTGTGACGGACAAGAAACGCCATGGTGTTGAGCCTCCGGACCGCCTCATTAGAAGGTTTTCGGAATTCACCTGGGATTTCCTCTTTTTCCTGATCGTGGACTTTCATCCCGTTTTGTCCCTTATCGATCTCCTTTGCCTCTTGGGCGGGCCGCTCTATAACCGGCGGCTCAGGAGGCAACTCCGCTTGCTCTCCGACGGAGAGATGACGCTCACACCCGGGGAGCGAAAAAAAGTGGTTCTGGGCTTTCGGGGCGTACGCGCGGCCGTTACCCACTTGCAGCTGACAGTGCGGCATCCGGATGGCGCGTCGGAGCAGATTGAGTGTCCAATTGGATCCTGACCAGGAAGCGTGTGGCTGCGTAACGCATCGGGCGCCCGTACGTCTATAGATGTAGGTTCTTGGTTGAAACCAGCCGCGAGGCAGTTCCTTGTGTGCGGGAAACAGGGATGATAGAATGGTCCTGATCGGTTGCCGCTTGGGTTCCCGGTCATGGGCGCGTGGGCAAACGATTAATGTTTACGAGGAGCCGCAAAATGTGCCATCACCTCCGAAACCCTCGAACTCTAGGTCATCTCTTGCTTCTCTGTGCTCTGATTCCCTTGATCCAAGGGCAGGGCGCCCGAGGAGGGACGCTCGCTGAATCTTTGCCTGCCGGGGCGCTCGTCTACGGAGAGGTGTCGGATCTCGGTAAGGTGCTGGGCCCGCTACAGAAGTCGAGTTTCTTGAGTTCGCTGCTGACCCTGCCCGCCTATCAAGATCTTCAGGCGACGGGTCCCTATCGAAAAGTCGATGCGGTACGACGCCTGCTGGAGATCCACCTGGGATACGACCTCTGGACGGCGGCTGAGAAGTTCATGGGAGGAGACCTGGCCGTCGCACTCTATCCCAGGCCAAACGCCGACCAACCCGATTTTCTGGTCGTGCTGCGAGTGCCAGATGCCGAAGATCTCGCCCACCTGCGAGATCGCATCGACCCCATCCTGACCCTGCTAGACCAACAGATCACGGTGACGGACCACGGTGATGGCATGGAACGGATGGAGCTAGGCGAAGGGCTTGTCCTGGCCATCGGGAGCGACAGGTTAATTGTGAGCAACTGTCATGACCGGATCAATGACATGGTGACCATGGGCGTGGGGGCAAAGAGTGCGTCCTTGGCCCAGGATGAGAGCTTCATGCGTATGGAAGAAGCGTTGGGGACCGACCATCTGGCCCGGCTCTATCTGAACACGGAGCTGCTCAAATCCGCCGGAGACGGGCGTCTAGGGCTTCCGGAAAAAATGGACAACCCACTCGGCTCTCTGCTCCTCGGGGGTATTTTGGAGCAGGTGGCACGAAGCCCTTATGGCGGCTTGACGCTGGACATGGATGGGGAGGGATTTCAATTGACGGCGGGTGTGACGGCCGACGCGCAGGCGCTCGGTGCAGGGTATGCCTGCTACTTCTCTCACCTGGCGGACACGGCCGCGCGGACGCCTCTGCGACCCGACCGGACCATCGGCGGCATCTCCCTATTTCGCAATGTCACGGACTGGTACGGTCAGCGGGAAGCGTTGCTCCAGGCCCAACTACTGCCGGGTTTCGACAAGTTCGAGTCGGGCCTGGCCAACTTGCTGCCCGGACGCGATTTCGAGCAGGACATCCTGCCGACGCTAGGGCCACGCTTTTCTTTCGTTGCTGCGCTGCAGGACTATTCCCATTTGGACGGGACACCCGGCGTGCAGCTACCGGGATTCGCCCTCGTCGTTGAACTGGCGCGGCCCAAGGAAGGGGCCGAGCTGCTCCAACTCTTCTTTCAAACGTTTTCCGCCGTCCTCAACATCGAAGCGGGCAAACAGGGTCGGCAGCCCTGGATCCTGGACCTCCAAACACATCGCGGTGTCAAGATCACGTCCGCACGCTATCTGCAGAAACCCAGCGGCACGCGGCTTCCCATGGTCTTCAACTTTATGCCTGCGGCCGCCCGGGTGGGGGATCAGTTTGTCATCAGCAGCTCTGTCGGTCTCTGCCGAGACCTCATCGATTATCTCCAAGGGGCGACCGATGCGGAGCCGCGCGGCACCAACCTGGCCCTGGAGCTCGACTTCGCCGCAGTCGCCGATAGCCTCGATCTCAATCGGGACTTCTTTCTCGCCCGGCGGATACAGGAGGGTCGGACGCCCGACCAAGCCCAACAGGATGTCGACCTGGTCCTACAAGTGCTGAGATATGTCGAAACCCTGAGCTTGACCACGCGGGGAACCGATCAGACCCTGCAAGCCAGCCTGAAAGGCACTTGGCAGTGACGCGCGGGGCCCATGGCAACGATCCCTTGCGTCCCTACGACTCGGGGACCATGGGGTGGACCCGGCGTGAAGCCACCCACCTGCTGTGGCGCACCCAGTTTGGCGCGTCCAAAGCGGATATCGACAACGCTCTGGCTGCCGGTCTGGAACGGGCCGTCGAGCGGCTCGTGACGTCTCAGCCGGAGTCCCAGTCCTTCCAAAGATCGGACCATCTGTTACGGCAGGTCGCCGAGGACACGGGGAACATTCTGGATTTGAAGGCCTGGTGGATCAACCGTATGCTCCATTCGGCCAATCCCCTGGTCGAGAGGATGTCCCTGTTCTGGCACAGCCACTTCGCGACCTCCGACGTCAAGGTCCGCTCCGTCCGTCACATGGCGGCCCAGAATGACTTGATTCGTGGGGAGGCACTGGGCAGTTTTTCCGCCTTGCTCTCCGGTATGGCGCGTGACGTCGCCATGCTCATCTGGCTGGACGGCAATGCCAATCGCAAGCGTCATGCCAATGAGAATTTTGCCCGCGAGGTGATGGAGCTGTTTGCGCTGGACGTGGGCCACTACAGTGAACGCGACATCAGTGAGGCGGCGCGGGCCTTCACCGGCTGGCATGTCCGCAATGACCGTTTTTGGTTTAACCGCCGGCAACATGACTTTGGGCAGAAGACCGTGCTGGGTCGAACAGGCGACCTGGATGGGGAGGATGTGATTGCCCTCTGCCTGGCACAGCCGGCCTGCCCCCGTTTCCTGGCCCGCAAGCTCCTGCACGCCTTTGTGACGATCGTTCCCAGGGAAGAGGATGTCGGCGCTCTGGCGAGTTCTATCCGCCGACACGACTTTCACATGGCCCCGGTGCTGCGCCAGCTGTTGCTTTCGCAGCTCTTCTTCAGTCCATCCGCCCGCCATGCCCTCATTAAGAGCCCCACGGATTTCGTCCTCGGCGCCTATCGATCCACCAAGAGTTCGGAAAACCTGCGACAGACCGCCCGGGTGCTGGCCAGATTAGGGCAGGATCTCTTCGCGCCGCCCACGGTCAAGGGCTGGGAAGGGGGGCGGCTCTGGATCAGCTCAAGCTCTTTGTTGCAGAGAACAAACTTCGTGGCTGATCTGGTAGCCGACCACGTGGTCCCCATCAACAGTGAACCCAAGAGGCCGGAGCGGCTCGTCCAATACTACATCGACTTACTGCTGTCGGGCAGGGCCGACGAGACCGCTTCCGATAGATTGGTGCAGTATGTGGAAGAAGGAGCCCGAAAGCCGGGGGCTCGGACGCGAGGACTCCTTCACTTGATCATGACCATGCCCGAGTATCAACTCATGTGACGGGCGGGCATCACCTGGGAGGCGTATCATGTCAATCACAAGACGAAACTTTCTGCAGCGTATGGGGGCGGCGGGCATTGTCTCGTTGGGTGCAGCGCCACCGCGCTTTCTCAGGCAGGCGGCCTATGCTGCCGCCATTGAAGGCAAGGCCTCCAACGGACGTATTCTCGTCATGATCCAACTGGCGGGGGGCAATGACGGCCTCAACACGGTGATCCCCTATGGCGATCCGGAATACCGACGGGCCCGGCCCGGCATTGGGATTGGCGAAGGGTCGGTACTCCGCATAGACGATTACCTCGGTCTTCATCCCCAGATGGAGGGTCTAAAACAACTCTATGACGATGGGGTACTGGGCATTGTTCAGGGCGTGGGGTATCCCAATCCCGATCGCTCCCATTTTCGCTCGATGGACATTTGGCAATCGGCACGTCCGGAGAGTGAGCGCACCGAGGTCGGTTGGTTGGGACGGTGCCTTGACCTCAACGTCGAGCGTCACGCGGGCACCGTGCCCGCCATTGCCCTGGGCACCGACCAGGTGCCCCTTTCCCTGGTCTCCTCGAAGTTCAACGTTCCCACGCTTCGGGACATATCCGACTACGAATTGCGGCTCGGTCCCGGTTCGCAGGCGGACCGACAGGCGCGTCGCGGATTGATGTCGCAACTCGCCACGGGAGAGAGTGTCCCGGGCTCGAATCTCGACTATCTCCGCAGGACGCAGGCCGGCGCCCTGGCCATGTCCGACCGATTGAAAGCCGTGGCGGCCATCTATCGGCCGACCACCGACTATCCCCAAAATGAACTGGCCCGGAGATTGAAGTCCGTGGTCCAGTTGATCGCCGGCGAGTTGGGGACGCGGATTTTCTTCCTGTCACTGGGTGGCTTCGACACCCATGCCCAACAAGCCGCTGCCCACCGGGCCCTGCTGACCGAGTTTTCCTCGGCGGTAGCGGCCTTCCATCGAGACCTCAAGGGACACGGCCTTCAAGATCGGGTCCTGCTCGTCTCCTTCTCCGAATTCGGCCGGCGGGTCCAAGAGAACGGCAGCCTGGGGACAGATCACGGCGCCGCCAGCCAGATGTTCGTGGTGAGTCCCACGGGCAAGGGAGGGCTGTTCGGTGCGCATCCGAGCCTGACCGATCTGTCCCAGGGCGACCTGAAGTACCATACCGACTTCCGCTCGGTCTACGCGACGATTCTCGACAACTGGCTCGGCGTGACGAGTCAAACCGTGCTGGGTGGGAAGTTCCCCACCATTGACTTCGTGTGACCTCGGGGGTCTGGCGAGCGATAGCGATACCATCGACGGAGAGCAATGATCGCGCATAGAGGGAGTGCATCATGATATCCACCAAGGGAGCCCTTTCCCTGCTGGAGCCCCTGCGGCCCAGCTTCTGGTTCGGACCCATCTTCGACAAGGAGCTACGGGTGACGGCGCGGCGTCGGCGCCACTACGTCTTGCGGATGGTCTATGGGTTGCTACTCATGGTCATGACGGTCTCGGTATGGGTCCAGGTCGTGCCCCGGATCTCCCCGGACGAATGGACGACGTCCCGTATGGCTCAGGCCGGAAAAGCCATCGTGACTCTGCTCGCCTGGTTTCAATTCATCGGACTGCAACTGGTGACCGTGGTGACGATGAGCAGTGCGATCAGCGAAGAGATCACCCGGCGAACCCTGTCCACCCTGATGACCACGCCGATCACCAGCGTGCAAATCGTCCTGGGCAAGCTCTTCAGCAGGTTGTTGCAGGTGATGCTCTTGTATGCCATGAGTTGGCCCTTGCTGGCCATGGTTCGTGTCTTTGGCGGTGTTCCCTGGAATTATCTATTGTCTACCGCCTGCATGACACTCTCACTCGTCTGGTTTCTGAGCAGCTTGACCCTGCTCTACTCCGTCTTCTTTAAGCGGGCCTACACGGTCATGATCTTTGCCGTGATGACCGCGGGGGTTCTGTTTGGCCTGGTCCCATTGCTTCTGATGTACGTGATAGAGGCCTCACCCTCTTTGCGGGGCCAGCCTGCTTTGCTGACGATCGGCAGATCCACGCTCGCGACGATCTGTCCCTATCTGGGGTTCTGGTGTCAGACGCAGGCCATGCAGACAACCGGCGTGCCTGGGTGGTCTTTTTCATGGCCCGTTCATTGTATCCTTATGCTTTCCCTGTCCGTGCCCCTGTTGTGGCTGGCCTGCGTCAAGGTCCGCAAGGCGGCTCTCCGCCATCTGGTGGCACGCACGTCCCGCAAGGAATACAAGATCCCCAAGAATGTGGGAAGACGCGAAATCCTCTATCGCCCTCTGTTTCTCCATAACTGGATACGCCGACGGTGGGGGACGGGCATGGTGTGGAAGGAGTTTCTCGTTCCTGTCCTGGGGCGCTTCCGATTCGTCGTCTATGTGGCCGCAGGCGCACTCTTCGGCGTATTTGGCATTGGTCTGACCTTGGCCATTTTTCTGGAGAGACTTGAACTCCTGGGATTTCTTTTTGCTCTCCTGATTTTCAGCTTTCTGCTCCTGGCCATACTCTTCACGCTCGTTGTGCCCGCCACCTGTATTACCTCTGAAAAAGAGGCGCGCTGCTGGTCCATTCTCTTGACGACCAGGATGTCTCACGGTCAGATACTCGGCGGCAAGCTGGCCGGCGTGTTACGGCGTATTGTCTTGGCCTGGTCTCCCTTTTGTGTGATCTTCGGTCTGGTGGCATACACGGCGGGTATGGCGTTGCCGCTGGTGATTCAGTTGTCCGGCGTGGGCATCATATCAGTCGGCTTTCTCGTGGCCGTAGGGCTCTACCTCAGCACGCGATTCCAACGAAGCACGCCGGCCGTCGTGACAGGTCTCACCCTTCTCGGCATCATTTGGGGTCTGGTTCCCTTAATGGCGACGGTCCTGCAAGCCTTCAGCTACCAATGGTCCTGGGTGAGGCATTCGATACGGTCATGGCACATGGTCGAGACAATTATGAACGCGACGCCCGTGGGCATGATCGTGACCCTCCTGAACTACCCTAGTCGAAATGTCTGGCAGTTGGGTAATGCCCGCTCCGCACTCGTTTTCCACGCTTCTCTCTACGTTGCACTCTATGGCGGTGGGGCGTTGTTCTTGCTCTGGCGAGCCAAAGCCAACATTGCACGGCATGCGTAAACGGTGTCTATATCGCGGCCACATTCTCTTGGCGGAAGATGGCCAGGGTCTGCTCACGAAAGGCCGTGGCGCCGCCATTGGCGGGATGTCTGACGACGTGACAGTCGATCTCCATGGCTTCCATAGAAACCGCGCACTTTTGGCCGATGGCGATGATCGGGCAATAGGGGAAGAGGCCGATGAATTGTTCGAGATAGGGGCGGGCGTCATCCATTTCCTTCGGCGTCGGCGTACGGTTTGTCAGCATGCCCTTGGGATGTCCCGATTTATAGGGGTGCCAGGGAAAGGCATTCCATAGCACGAATTCATAGGGGTCCACGCCTGCGGCCAGGAGACTCCCCCAGACGATGGTGGCCGTCGGTTCGACAAACCCCTTCGGTTGCATCGCCGAGTGACTGGTGCGTTGGGGTCGGTGTCCCCGAAAGACGGTATCTGGGTGGATCTGTCTGTCGATCTGATGGCCCAGCAGGATGCGTTCAGAGGTCATGGCCATGCCGCTGAAATGTCCCCCCTGATAGCCGATGGCCTCGGCAATCAAGAGAAAGCGGGCGGAAGCGATGCGCTGCTCCAAGTAGTAGCGCAATTGGGACCTGCGAATCAGCGGCCCCTTCTGATCGAGATCGTTGTCGGGATCCGAGTCATACCAGGGATTGAAGACGCCATTGCATTGAGGCGACTTCCTTAGGGTTTTGATGAAGGATCTGACCCTTGGATTCGCCGAGGTGCTCATTGTCCCTCCTCCAAGGCCAGCTCAACCAGTTTCGTGACCATCTCTCCTATGTGGGCGTGATGGGCGAATGCACTGGGTATCTCACCGAGCGCTAGCCAGGTCGTCCTCAGGTTGAAGTCGGCATCCGCGACCGGCGCCGGTGCTTCCTCCGGATTTGTGAGCGTGCCGACAAACCAGGTGGTCACGCAGTCGACTACGCTGCCCGCCCATTCGAAGGGATAGCGGGTGGTGGTGACGGCCTTACTACAGACCCGCACGCGATAGCCCGTCTCCTCCCATGTCTCGCGCTCCGCACACTCCCGCGCCGACTCTTGGGACTCAATCTTTCCACCTGGGACCACATAGAACTCCCGTCCCGAATGGGGATCTCGAAACCAACAGACCAGCAGCGCGTCCTTGTGTACACAGATCATGGCCGTGCGGTGCCGTGTTTGCTGAGGGAATTCGCTCATATCGATTGCTCTATCTGACTCATCGGCGCTACCCTATGCCATCGGAATTGGGGTGTCAACATGGCTCAAGAGTGGCTTATCTGTCGAGCACACCTACTAGTCCTAGAGATGAGCACGGTCTGCTCCTCTTGTGTTTTGCCGCAGAAGTAAGTTGACCCGCCTGCGTCGACCGAGGGGGAGTGACCGCGGCGGTGGCGTCGAATCAATATTTCATCCCTCTTTCTCCCATTGGCGCCGCTTTACCTGTTGACACTGAACAAAAATTCCAATACTTGTCCCGAGGTACATTTTTGTCGAAGATACACCCTTGTCCTTGAGGAGGCTGTGTTGAGCCTGACTGGATGGAAGCATGAGACTTGCGTCTTGGGTGTTTCAGATAGCATGGAAGCACTGGATACCACATCCAAGTAGAGCGTCACTGGAATGGCAGTTGCAATCGCTATTGGAGGAGCTTTGGACATGAATGACCTCAGTGAGCATGGCATGGAGTCCTATGGTGGCTTCCAAATCTTCAGCAACGTATAGTCCACTCTGAAAAAGGGGATTCCAGATGAAATTGATAGTTGCCTATATTCAGCCTCACAAACTCAATGACGTCAAACAGGCCTTGATGAAGGCGGAAGTCGGGAAGATGTCGGTCACCAACGCCCTGGGCTGTGGTGCTCAGCAGGGATATGAGGAGAGCTATCTCGGCATCAAATTCGAGGTCAACCTGCTCAAGAAGCTCCGGCTGGAAATTGCCGTGAACAATGAATTTGTTGACAAGACCATTGAGGCGATTATTGCAGGAGCGCAGACCGGGCAGATTGGCGATGGCAAGATCTTCGTGCTGGAACTTACAGAGTGCATCAGGATTCGTACGAAAGAAAAGGGCAACGCGGCCATTGGCTAGGGATCGAAGAGATTAGACGTCTGTCAGTTGAACAAAACCGACGATAACGTTTTTTTTGGACGAAAAGGTAACCATGGCCTGCACAATCGCCGAGCGGCGATCCGTCCGCGTTGGATGAGGCACGACTATGTCCTCTGCCTGGGGGTCCGGAGTTCTCCGTCGGCCGGACAAGCCAGGTGGACAAACCAGATGGATCTCGATAAGAATCCCTCCACCCGGAAATAGGTGTTGAATTTGTTGATGTTCGCGCGTAAGATCCCGTGGCCACTGTCGATGCGGCAATGGACAAAGTGGTATCCGTATGGGACAAGCCTTTGGACTGAACCTTTTCTAAACCTGTCAGGAGTAAGCAATAATGACCCCAAAAGAGTTCTTTGAGTTTGCTGAAAAACACAACGCCAAGATGATGGATCTGAAGTTCTGCGACATGCTGGGCACGTGGCAGCACTGCTCTTATCCCATTGAGATTCTCGGCGAAGATATCTTCACGGATGGTTTAGGATTCGATGGTTCCTCGATTCGCGGCTGGCAGGAGATTCACGAATCGGACATGCTGGCGGTCTGTGATCCCGCAACTGCGCTGATCGATCCTTTTTTCGCGGAACCGACGGTGAGTGTTCTGGCGAACATCGTCGATCCCCAGACAAGACAGCCCTACGGCAAGTGTCCGAGGACGATTGCCAAGAAGGCCGCCGAATATCTGAAGAAGAGTGGCATCGCCGACACCTGCTATATCGGTCCCGAACCCGAGTTTTTCATCTTTGATGAGGTTCGCTACGAGCAGAATCAGCACACCGGATACTATCAGGTGGATTCCATAGAGGGGGCATGGAATTCCGCCCGGTTTGAAGAACCCAACCTGGGATACAAGCCCAGTTACAAGGGAGGATACTTTCCCGTCAGCCCCACCGATACCTATCATGATCTCCGGGGCGCGATGGTGTATGAGTTGATGAAGTTGGGCATTCGGGTGGAAGCGCACCATCACGAGGTGGCCACCGCCGGTCAGGCGGAGATCGACATGGAATTCTGTGAACTGACCAAGATGTGTGATCAGTACATGTGGTACAAGTACACGATCAAGAATGTCGCCAAGCAGAACGAAAAGACGGTGACCTTCATGCCCAAACCGATCTTTGACGACAATGGTTCCGGCATGCACGTCCATATCTCGCTCTGGAAGGGTGATGAGCCCATCATGGCAGGCGATGGATATGCGGGCATGAGCGAGTTAGCGCTCAAAGGCATTGCCGGTCTCTTGAAGCATGCCCCGGCGCTCTTGGCCTTCGGCGCCCCCACCACCAACAGCTATCGCCGCCTGGTGCCCGGTTTTGAGGCACCGGTGAATCTGGTCCTGAGCGCGCGGAACCGGTCCGCCGCCTGCCGCATTCCTATGTACAGCAACAATCCCAAGGCCAAACGCGTCGAGTTCCGCTGCCCGGATTCGACGGCGAATGGCTACTTGCTGTGGCCGGCCATGCTGATGGCCATGATCGACGGCATCGAGTCTGATCTGCCTCTGCCAAAGCCACTCGACAAGAACATCTACGAACTCCAGGGTGAAGAACTGGCGAATATCCCGAAGGTGCCGGGGACCTTGGGCGAGTCGATAGATGCCCTGGAGGCCGATCACGCCTTCATGACCGCGGGCGGCGTCTTCGGTGAGAGCCTGATCCAGTCGTTTATCAACTGGAAGCGTGAAGAGGAAATCGACCCGATGGCCCTGCGGCCCCATCCCTACGAGTTTCATCTCTACTACGATAGCTAGGCCTTGATCTGGCCCTTGGTTTCATGGCCGGCGGAGTCAAAAGAGCTTCTGAACCTTTAAAAAAGCAGTTCGTGCGGAATCGCACGGACTGCTTCTTTATTTTACCACCTCCATGTCCGCGCCTAGGCCAGTCATCAACTCCACAAAGTCAGGGAACGTCACACGCATGGCCTCCGCCGTGTCGACCGTCAGGGGGTCCTCCAGTCCGAGGCCGGCCAGTGCCAACGCCATGACGATGCGATGGTCGTGCCACCCTTTGACCGGCAGGGCCTTGAGTGTGCTGCCTCTGACGATCAGTCCATCGGGAAGCTCTGTAACATCGGCGCCCAGCTTGGCCAGTTCCAAGGCCATGCAGTGAATGCGGTCCGTCTCTTTGTGTCTGGCCTGGGGGCAATTCAGGAGTTTCGTGGTGCCTTGGGCAAAGGCCGCGGTGACGGCCAGAGCGGGTAGAGCATCCGGTGTATTGTTCATGTCGATCTCAGTGCCGGTCAGGGCCCGGCCTCGGACCAGGACGGCATCATCTCGAACGGTGATGTCGGCGCCCATGGCTTGCAGGTAGTCGACGACCGCCTTATCGGGTTGACAGTCCCCAAAATCGAGGCCCTTCAGATAAACTTCTCTGCCGAAGAGGGCGGCCCCGCAGAGGAAGAAGGTCGCACTGGAGAAGTCGGCGGGCGCCGCCATGTCGAAGGCCGTGTAGTGCTGACCACCCTTGATGACGAAGTGCTTCAGCCCGTCGTTTGTGTACTCGATGTTTTGCTGCGTCAGCCAGTCCAGGGTGATCTCAACATAACCCGGTTCATTGAGCAGCGTCAGATGGATTTCGGTGTCTCGGCGGGCCAGTGGGGCGCAGAGGAGCAGGCTGGTCAAATACTGACTCGTAGAGGCTTCCAGGTCCGTTTGGCCACCGTCGAACCCGCCGCTTATCCTGACCGGCGGCTTTCCGTTGCCCTTGACGCTTTTGCAGCGGGCGCCCAGATTCTCCAGGGCACTGAGCAAGGGCCCGATGGGCCGGTTTTGGATTTGCTGATCTCCGGTAAAGGTGCAGGTCTGATCGGGCGAGGCCAAACTCGCAGATCCCACGGCGATCCGTAATGTGGTACCTGAATTCCCGACGTCAATGGTCTCCTTGGGAAGCGTCGGTCTCGATCCCGTCCCGATGACGGTCCACCGTTGGCTATTCCCTGTGTCGATGGAGGCGCCCAACATGCCGTAACACTGAGCCGCGGACAGGGTGTCCATGGATATCAGGGGCCGGCGTATCGTGCTCTGGCCTTCGGCCAAGGCGGCGATGGCCACCATACGCACCGTGTGGGATTTTGAGGCGGGAATCTGCACGGATCCATGCAACTGAGATTTTCGAGCGATGAGATTCATACAGCGCAAGTTCGTTTCGAGCACTGGTTATAAGGGACTATTATACAAACACCTATGTTACTCTGGTTAAATTCGAAATCCGAATCTCGAAATCCGAAACAAATTCAAAGCTCAAATGACCAAAATACCAAATGTTTGCTGCGGCTGGATGGCCGGTTTTGTTTTGAAAATTCGTATTTTGGACATTCGATGTTGTTTGGGATTTCGTATTTCGTGCTTCGGATTTAGTTGCAAAACAGGATTCTTCGGAACTACATCGCGCTGTAGTACTAAGTTTGGGCGGCTGCTTGATTCACCAGAAAGAGGACGGCCATTCTCACCGCCAGACCGTTTTTGACCTGTTGCAGGATGACGCTATTGGGCCCGTCTGCGACCTTGCTATCAATTTCGACACCCCTATTGATGGGACCCGGGTGCATGACGATGACATTGTCCTTGGCCCGGCTCAGGCGTTCAACGGTGAGGCCGAAGTAGCGTGAGTATTCCCGGATGGAAGGAAAGGCGTTGCCCCCTAAGCGCTCAAACTGTATGCGAAGCATATTGATGACATCGACCTTTTCCACGACCTCATCCAGGCAATAACTGATCTGGACGGGCAGTTGCCTGACGTCCGGTGGCAAAAGCGTAGGGGGTGCCACGAAGGTGACCTGTGCGCCGAGTTTGGTCATGCCCCACATGTCACTGCGAGCCACGCGCGAATGGGCAATGTCCCCTACGATAGCGACACGCAGCCCCTCCAGGGATCCTCTCATTTGGCGAATCGTGTAGATATCCAGCAAGCCCTGGGTGGGGTGTTCGCAGAAACCATCGCCGGCGTTGACGACACAGGCGTTGATGTTTTTGCTCAGCAGCTTGGCGGCCCCGGCGGCGGTATGCCGGATGACGACGATGTCGATGCCCATGGCCTCGAGGTTCTTGGCGGTGTCGAGCAGGGTCTCCCCTTTGCTCACTGAACTCGATTCCTTGCTAAAGTCAAGCGTGTCGGCGCTTAGACGATGGGCGGCCAAGGTGAAGCTGCTGCGCGTCCGTGTGCTGTCTTCAAAAAAGAGATTGACCACCACCTTCCCCCGTAGCGGAGGCGCTTTCTTGACTGACCGTGTGCTAATCTGCTCGAATCCCTCCGCCGTGTCCAGGATGTAGGTAATCTCTTCTCTGCTGAGCTCCCTGAGACCCAGCAGATGTTTGCGTTGCCACTGAAACTGCTTGTGCTTCTTCTTGATGTGCGGAATCATGCCACTGTGTCGTTTCGTGGTTCTCAGGTGACTCTTAGAGATTGGCATAAGGGATCGGCAAGAAATAAATTGGGCAATTTGGGGTCCAAGTTATTTTTTGCCGGTCCCCAAGACAGCGTCCCTATTCCACAACCACTTCATCTCTTCCATCCGATTCAACGAGACTAACGCGTACGTGTTGATGGGGCCGTACATCGGTGCTGATGCAGGTATAGTCCGGCTGGATCGGTAATTCTCTGCCGCTACGTTCCACCAGGACGGCCAGGCGGATCGCACGGGGTCTTCCCAGATCGATTAAAGCGTCCAGTGCCGCTCGAATGGAGCGGCCCGTGAACAGGACGTCGTCGACTAGGATAATGGTCTTGTCGTCCACGTTGAAATTGATTTCTGTTGTCCGTACGCGCGGCTGCTCGTTTCCCTGGGGCGAGTTGAGATCGTCGCGGTACAGCGTAATGTCCAGCGTGCCGCACGGTATTGGCGCTTGAGATCGTTCGGCCAAGAGATGAGTCAGGCGCTCCGCCAGTACCTCGCCTCTGCTCCGGATGCCCACGACCGCCAGAGAAGCGGGGTTGTCTGTGTCTAACAGGACCTGATCGGCCAGGCTGGCAAGCAACGAACGGATTGTCTCAGCTTCCAGAATGACCTTCATGCTCTAGGTAATCCTCTACTGGGTGGATAGGGGTGCAACAGCGCGAGTATAGCAATGCGAATTTTGGAAAGCAACCATTTGTGTCCGATCCCGGCCTGGCGGCCGCGATACACGAAACCCACAAAAGTTCCATACAAAGTGGAAAAAAAATGAGACGGTGCCAGGACGCCCAAGCGACGGGCACATAAAACCTTCCTCTGTTCCGATTCGTTGACTTCTTTCTGAGACCTTGGCTCTCAATGGTGAAAAGGCCATGAGACGTCCGAAAACTCGCCGCCGGCACTTGCTACGACATCCCGGTTCTGATATCATGAACCCATCAATTCGGCGGCGCGAGTTGTCGTGCAAGTCTTCCTGGACACCGAGTTTCAGGAATGATGGATAGGGTTTTATCGGCAGGGGTGGGGCGTTCTCGATGGTCAATTCCATCCATAAGAGTGTGATAGAGGTGTCCAAGACGTGGCTGTCTATGCTGCTATTTCACGCCTGTTTTCTTACCTGCGCTGTGCACGCTCAAACGAACACTTTGCCCCAGAGCCTCAGTACCGTCGGCGTTCATGCCCTAAAGGCATTGGATCCGACGCTGACGGGACAGGGCGTTCGTTTTGCGATTGTGTCACCCGCCGCGACCTACCACGATGGCGAGAGCCGCAATGACTACGGACCGAACCTGGCGCACCGGAGCTTGAGCAATAGCGACATTGCTTTGCATGATGGAGTGTCCGCCCCAGCGGGAATTTCGTCTCATTCCACGGCCGTTTGCTCCATTCTGTTTGGTCAGGATGAGGCGGGATACCAGGAAGAGATAGGCGCCTTTCAGTACCAGGGGATTGCGCCCGCGGCGCAGGTGGATGTGTACGAACTCTTGTATTTTATGGGCGAGGTTGTCTTGCCGCAGGAGGCCGAGCCCTTGGTTATCATTTCCGCCAGTTGTGGATGGGACTTCGAGGACTGGTATACCCGAGGGATTGAGGCCCTGATCGAACATGAGGGGGTCTTGGCGATCGCCAGCATCGGCAATGGGACAGATGCCTTCCAGGCAGCCCTCTATCCCGGCGCCTCGGCAAACGTCATCGGCGTAGGTGTGGTGGATTCCGTCGATAGCGACAGTCTTGGCATCAGGATCGCTCATTTCGGACTGGCCCATCCCGAACACTCCAGTTGTGGCCCAACCGACGATGACCGGAGCAAACCCGACTTGGTGGCGCCAGGCAATTGTCTGGCCGCCAGCGCCGATGACGCCCATTCCTACGATGTGACGGGCAGCGCCTCGAGTTTCGCAGCACCGCTGGTGGCGGGCATAGCGGGGTTGCTGGTTCAGAAGGCAAGACAGGAACCGGAACTGAGCGCCGCGGTCTCGCCCCACGGTGGCAACTGCGTCATGAAAGCCCTGCTCATGAATTCGGCGACCAAACTCCCGTTTTGGCATAAGGGAGAACTGACCCTGGAGGATGATCACAGGGTCCCCTTGGACTACGCACAGGGTGCCGGCATGGTGAATGGTCTCGAAGCCTATCTGCAACTAACGGCAGGTCGGCAGGCGCCCGGTCGGGTCTCCGACAAGGGTTGGGACATTGATGAGTTGAGCACAGCGGGTCAGACGGCCCATATCTATGCCTTGACAGTAGCAGATCCTGACGAAGACTACATCACCGCGACCCTGGTCTGGAATAGGCACTACGAGGCGGCCTTTCCCTTTCAGCCGCTCCCCGGTAAGAACAACGACCTGGCCCTGGAGCTATGGGCCGTGGATGCAAACGACCCCACCCGCGACATGCGAATCGACTATAGCGATAGCAGGAAGGATAACGTAGAACACCTCTACACAAAATCTCTGCCCGGCTTCACCGAGTATCAACTCATCGTGCTGCTTCGTCACCCAGTTCCCTCTGAGGGGCAAGAGGCGGGGCCTTCAGAGGAGGCCTGGGAACGCTACGGCATCGCCTGGAATACTGCGGCCGGTCACGACGAGAAGGACATTCGTTGGCACGATCTGAATTCGGACGGCGTGGTCGATGCCGCGGACGTTCGACTTCTGGAAGAGACCATGGCAAGAAGGCCTTGGGAGACCCGCAGCACCTACACGATTGGGGATGTCAATACGGATGGTAAGGTTGACATGATCGACGTGGAAGGCTTGGAGGCCGAGAGAGATCGGCGGGCAGCGTGGTATTCCGAACGCGGAGCATTCCGCAGGTAGCCCCGCCGCAAGCGAAGGATCCGCACACCCCCAAGAACCCGCACACCAATAACTTACCCGTCAAATCTGTTGTAACCGTTCACCGATCATTCCGATCAGAAATGAGCCGCAGAATATCGAATAAGGAATGTCCAATGGTGAAGTTAACGATCCTTCGACATTCTGCTGTTCCGTGTTCGATATTCTACGGTTCAAAACACCATCGCCATCAATAGTCAACCTCTTACTCCGTGAACAGTTACAATTTGTTTACACCTAATTCTCGGGCCAGGGGGTGTCATTCCGCAGGTATCCGCCGTCTGGGCCGTGGGAAAAGAAGGTGGAAATCAAGGGATGTGTGATCGACTCGAGCGAATTGTCTGTTTTGATATTGGCGTGGGCAACATAGGTCACCTGGTCTGACTCATGAACCAGGACGTGATACCAGGGTTGCTCGCGTCGGGGCTGGGTTCGATTTCGGTAGTACCACGTATCGTCGGCTTGACATTCCATCGTGACGTTCACGATGAGACCATGATAGTCATACCGACGGTGCGTCATCATCTGCCCGACGGAAAAAGGCGACAGAACCTTGCCCGCCTGTTTTTGGAGGGTCGTCTTTTCGGAAGGGCCTGCCGGCAGACGGTTCAACTGCTCGAACAACTCCTTCAAGAACTCACCTTGTTCGTCATCCTCCTGGTCCTCGTAGGTACGAATGAGGTTGACCAGAAATCGTTGCACGATCGATGCCGGTGTGGCGGGCTCCTGCACAACTCTTTTAATCAGGTCGGATTTGAGTACCTTGTGCCGAAGTAAGTCCGCCTCCCGAATCAACAAGCCTCCGTTGAAGCAATCGACAAAGACTCTGTCTCGACCCTGATAAAATCGGCTCAAGAAGTGACCGGGGAACTGACATCCCTCAATCGTCAGGCCGAGACGCCAACCCAGGAGCATGTAGACACTGGTCAAGCTAATGGGAATGCCCTGCTTCTGCCGGAGGACGTAGGCTAGATTGCTGTTTTGTGGATTGTAGTAGTCCGATTCATTTCCATGGAACCCCCTCTCTTCAAAGAGGAAGCGGGCCAGGCGAATGGGATTCACCGGTCCATGGGCCTCTTGACATGCTTCGGCCAGTTTGTCGAGCAGTGGACCACAGGGTGTCTCTTCCCCGTCGGACCAGTCGTGCAGAAACCGAGACAGCAGAGTCAATCCGGATTCTAACTGCTGGTAGATCTGCGGTGATCCGTTTTGGCGCCCGAGTTGGCCAATCCATTCCGGCCATGCCTGCCTTAGGCACTCGCGCTTCTGGGCTGCTACGATGTCATCGACTTGCCTCTTTTGTATGGGATTCACCGAAAAAGGCAGGCGACTGAGTTCCTCCTGAAGTCCCAGTCTAAACGCGCTGAGTTCCTGAACCACGGTTGCCCTGACGCTGGGGGAGTCGTCATCCAGGAGTTTGACGAGGGCAGGTATCTCTTTTTTGGTCACCATTCCCCTAGCATACTCGATCTTGTCGGGTTGTATCCAATCAATCTCGACCGTCTGCCCGGAAACTGACGCCTGCATCTGTCGATTCTTCTTTCAATTCATGCCGGTTTTTGCTAGAAACCTGTGTCCTTGGGCCCCTTGCATCAAGGCAAGCGGATCGTGGTGACGTTGGTAAACATAGGCAGGAAATGGAAGATCAGCTTCTGATCAAAAATGGTCGTGTGGTGGATCCGGCCAACAATGTAGATGAGGTGCTGGATGTGCTGATCGTGGCGGGACGCGTGGCGGAGGTGGGCCATGTCAGTCCGGCGGTTCAGAAGAGCGTTTCCCGCACCATTGATGCCAGAGACAAGCTGGTGACGCCCGGCTTGATCGACATGCACGTGCACTTCCGGGAGCCGGGGGATGAAGAGGAAGAGACCATCGCCAGTGGATCGGCCGCGGCAGTGGCTGCCGGGTTTACGTCTGTTGTCTGTATGCCCAATACCAACCCTGCCATTCAGTATGAGACGGATGTCGAATTCGTTCACCGCAAGGGTCGGCAGGCACGCAAGACCCATGTCTATGTGATGGGATCGATCACTAAGGATCGTAAGGGCGAGGAACTGGCGGAAATGGGCATGATGGCCGAAGCCGGCGCGCTGGGATTTACGGATGATGGTCGGGGCGTGCAGGATCCGGCCGTGATGCGGCAGGCGATCAAGTATGCGGCTATGTTCGACACCGTGGTAGGACAGCATTGCCAGGACAATAGCTATGGCCGCGACGGCGTCATGAATTCCGGCTACTCTTCCACCATCCTGGGGTTACCGGGCATGGACGTTCTCGGCGAGGAGGCCATGCTTTGGCGTGACATTCAATTGATCAAGGGTGCGAATGTGCGCTACCACGCCCAGCACCTTTCGACGGCCGGGGCGGTCGATTTGGTTCGGCAGGCCAAGGCCCAGTCTCTGCCGGTGACCTGCGAGGTGACGCCACACCACCTGCTGCTCACGGATGAGGCGGTTTCGGAGTATGACACGAACTACAAGGTGTGCCCACCCCTGCGAAAACAGCGCGACGTGGATGCGCTGCGCCAAGCAATCTCGGAAGGGGTGGTCGATGCTCTGGCGAGTGACCATGCGCCCCATCTGCAGAGTGAAAAAGAGCTGGAGTTTCTAGCGGCGCCCTTTGGCATCGCCTCTCTGGAATGTGCGTTGAGTCTCTACATCAAGGCTCTCATCGACACGGATGTCGTAGACTGGCCCGGACTCATTCGCATGATGGCGGTGAATCCTGCCAATATCCTTGGCATTGATAAGGGTACGCTTTCCCGAGGCAAGCAGGCGGATGTCACCATAATCGATCCCAACGAGGAATACACCATCGATGTGAATACCTTCCAATCGAAGAGTCGCAACTGCCCGTATCAAGGCTGGCGCGTACGGGGTCGGGTTGAACAGACCATCGTCGGTGGAGAGGTTCGATTCGAACGTTCTAAGGTATCCGTTTGACGTGCAACCCGAGTTTTGTTGAAACCGGCTCTGACTCATGCCCTATTTGATAGACGGCTACAACCTTTTGTGGGCGATTAAGAAAAACGATGAGCACTTCGAGCCGGTGGAAGATGCGGGCATGTGCGAGATGCTGAATCACTTTCTGCGCCAGATTGGCGATACGGGCGAGATCGTCTTTGACGGTGTGGGGCCGCCCGACAAGGGGCCGTTCAAGGGGCTGCCGCAGTTGCGGGTCCTGTTTTCGGGCCCAGGAGTCGAGGCGGACACGATCATCGAGGAAAAACTGATCGCCAGCCGGTCGCCGAAAAAGGTGCAGGTGGTGAGCAACGACCGGCGGGTGAGATACGCCTCCGAGAAATGCAAGGCCGTGACATGGTCGTCGGAGGCGTTCTGGCGGCGGGTCGAGTCCCAACTGAGTCGCAAGAGGCCGGCGCCGGAGCCACGCGGCAAGCGGGCGGGCATCACCGACACGGAAACGAAGACTTGGTTGAGGATGTTCAAACTTGACTAGTGCCCCCCCTGTCGAAAAGCTTTAATCAAACGCCATGGCTAAGACAACTGTTCCGATCTCCGCTGCTACTGTAGAGGGCGTCTTGGCCCAGGCTCGGCGGGCTATGTCTGCCGGGGCCGAGATGCTGGAGCTGCGAACCGACTACCTGGCAGGCCTGACCCTCGATAGGGCCGCGGCGGCCATAGGCGGTGTTAGAGCACTTCGCTCGCCGGCGATCCCTATGATAGTCACCTGTCGGGACGGCCGCGAGGGTGGCGTACACGGCTACCCGGGGGCGCTACGAACGGCGGTCCTGCAGCAGGCCGTCCGATTGGGCGCGGCGTTCATTGATCTGGAGTTCGAGAACTTCCATGAGGACGAAACGAAAGAGGCGATTCTCTCGGCGCTGGCCGAGTCGTCTTACACCCGCTTGATTCTCTCCGCGCATAGCTTCGACGGACCCTTTGAAGATCTGGCCGCCCTCTGTGCCGACGTCCACATCGCCTGTCCGACCGCCGTTCCCAAACTCGTGTACCAGGCCAATCATATCAACGAGTGCTTTGCAGCATTTGACCTGCTGCACGAGGAAGATGAAGACATCATCGTGCTCTGCATGGGAGAGGCGGGACTGATCTCCAGAATCCTGGCCAACAAGGTGGGGAGCCTGGTCACGTTTGTCAGCCTGGACGCGGACAGTGCCACCGCGTCGGGACAACTCACGATCGGCCAGTATCGAGACCTCTATCGGGCCGACAGTCTCGGTGAAAACACCGAGCTGTTTGGCGTTATTGCCGATCCGGTGACACATTCGCTCAGTCCTGCCATACACAATGGCTGCTTCGGAGACCTGGAGATGGACAGGCTCTACCTGCCTCTCTGGGTAGCCGGTGGATCAAATGAACTGGCCACCTTCTTGAACAATGTGCAGTCGCGAGATTGGCTCCGCTTTCGCGGCTTCAGCGTGACCATCCCCCACAAACAGCATTGCCTCGACCACACCCGGAAGGCCCGGGGGGTCATAGAGCCCCTGGCAGAAAAGATAGGAGCGGCAAACACCTTGATCCGGTCAGGCGAGGGACGGCTTCACGCCTATAACACGGACTACGCCGGCGCCATGGCAACCATTCGGTCCACCCTGGGTGTGACGGAATCCGGCCTGAAGGGCGTGAGGGCTGCCTTGATCGGGGCGGGGGGCGTGGCCCGCGCCGTGACCGCGGGGCTGGTGGAAGCGGGCGCCCTGGTGACGATTTACAACCGTACGGCCTCCAAGGCCGAGGCCCTGGCGAGGGAATTCGACTGCCGCTGGGAGGAACTGAGCGCCTTGACGGAGGTCGAGGCCCAGCTGCTGATCAATTGCACCAGCCTTGGCATGTCCCCCCACGTCGATGCGATGCCGGTCCCCGCCGACGTGCTCAAACCGGGCATGGTCGTTTTTGATACGGTCTACAATCCGATCGAGACGCAACTACTGGCTCGGGCGAAGGCCCGGGGTTGCAAGACGATTGACGGTCTCTCCATGTTTGTCGGCCAGGCCATGGCCCAGTTCAAACTCTTCACAGGGTGCGAGGGGAACGCCGAGTTGATGCGATCCATCGTGTGTGATTATCTTTAGGCTCTGTCTGAAAACTCCATTGTCGGCCCGTCTTCGACCCTGAGGCTCAGACCCGAAGGGAAGCCAGCGGGAGTTTTCAGACAGAGCCTCATTGTCTTCGCCGGGGACTGTGTTTATAATCCCTGCGTTTAACGACCCACCCTTCTAGAAACTAAGACGCAATGGCAAAGAAAGAAAAGATTGTCCTCGCCTACAGCGGGGGATTGGATACGAGTGTGATACTGCCCTGGTTGACAGAGACCTATGGCTACGAGGTGATTGCCTATGCCGCGGAAATCGGCCAGGGCGATGAACTGGATGGCATCAAGCAGAAGGCCCTGGCCAGTGGGGCGAGCAAGTGCATCGTCCAGGATCTGCGTAAGGAATTCGTCGAAGAGTATCTGTGGCCCATGCTGAGGGCGGGGGCCGTCTACGAGAATGGTTACCTGCTGGGCACCAGCATCGCGCGGCCCCTGATTGCCAAGAAGCAAGTGGAAGTGGCGCATGCCCATGGGGCCACGGCTGTGGCCCACGGTGCCACGGGCAAGGGAAATGATCAAGTCCGCTTCGAGTTGACCTTCATGGCCTTGGATCCCTCGCTCAAAATCGTTGCCCCTTGGAAAGATCCCAAATTCGAACTGACCAGTCGCGAGGCTGCCGTCGATTACGCCAAGAAACGCAAGATCCCCATCGAGCAGACCAAGAAAAAGATCTACTCGCGAGATCGTAATCTCTGGCATATGAGCCATGAAGGGGCCGACCTGGAAGACCCTGCCAATGAACCGCAGGAACACCTCTTCGTCATGTCCCGTCCCGTCTCGAAGGCGCCTTCCAAGCCTGAGTACGTGACGGTTGGCTTCGATCGAGGGACGCCGGTGAAGCTCAATGGCAAACGCATTTCGGGTGTCCGCATCATCGAAACCTTGAACGCCCTCGGCGGCAAGCATGCGGTCGGCCAGGTTGATCTGGTGGAAAACCGTCTGGTGGGCATGAAATCCAGAGGCGTATACGAGACACCCGGTGGCACGATCCTGATGACGGGCCACCGCGCCTTGGAGTCCCTCACCCTGGACCGTGAGACGGCCCATTACAAGCAGCAGGTGGCCTTGAAGTATGCAGAGATGGTATACAACGGACAGTGGTTCTGTCCCCTCCGCGAAGCCTTGGATGCCTTCGTGGCGTCTACTCAAAGGAATGTGACCGGTGACGTGACTTTGAAGCTGTACAAGGGGTGCTGCAGCACTGCATCGATCAAGAGTCCCAAGAGTCTCTATCAGGCCGATTTGGCCAGTTTTACCATGGGCGCGGAGTATGATCCCACGGACGCGACCGGTTTCATCCGACTCTATGGTTTGCCCATGAAGGTGGCGGGCATCGTTGACCGAAAAGGTCGGAAGGAATAGTCAGCCTCGGTTCACGCTGAGTTCATACTTTCCGTCAATCCTGAACGCGACCTTAGATCCATGGGAGTGATCGTGACAGTGCCGGATTGGATTTGCTTTCCACACGTGTTCGTATTGGGCTGCTGCATCGGCAGCTTCCTGAATGTGGTCATCTACCGTCTCCCTCGGGGGAAATCATTGGTCCGCCCCGGTTCCGCCTGTCCATCTTGTGAAACACCGATCCGCTTTTACGACAACCTTCCCTTGCTATCCTGGCTGATCCTGCGGGCCAGATGTCGCCATTGCCAAGCCCCGATATCCGCCCGTTATTTTGTCATTGAGCTGCTGACGGGCCTGGTCTATTTGGGCCTCTTTGTCGCCTATTTTAGGATAGGCTCGAGGGAAGAGATGGTTCCCTTTCAGGAGGGCGGGTGGCTCGTGTATCTGTTGCACATCATCTTGTTGTCCGCGTTCATTGCGGCCTCTGCCATTGATTTGGAGTTGTGGATCATTCCACTGGGTCTGTGTTGGTTCGTCACCGGCGCCGGCATCATCGGTTCGGCGGTCGGTGGACATCTGCTACCCTCAGGGAGCGGCCTTGTTTCGTCTGGACCGAGGGCGGGCGCCTGGGCCCTGGGCTCCCTGGTGGGGTGGGTGCTGGCCCTGGGTCTGCTGAAGGCGGGTTTTATCAAGCGGAGCTATGACTGGGAAGGAGACGATGCGGCGCTGGGTGAGCCCCAGGAGGATGAGGATCACCCCGTCAACCATCGGCGGGAAGCGGGGCGGGAAACGATCTTTCTCCTGCCGATCCTGCTCTGCGGGGTGGGGACATGGTGGATCGTGGGGCGTGATGCCGGGTTCGGCAGTTGGTGGGCCGAGTCGCCCGTTGTGGCTGGATTAATGGGCAGTGTGGCGGGGTATTTTGTAGGGTGTGCCGTGGTGTGGTGCACCCGTATATTGGGCACCCTGGGCTTCGGCAAGGAGGCCATGGGATTGGGCGATGTTCACCTGATGGGGGCGGCCGGGGCGATTGTGGGCGGCAAGGCGGTTTTCATCGCCTTTTTCGTGGCCCCTTTTTTTGGTTTAGGGTGGGCCCTATTTCAGATGTTTTTTAGGAAAACCCGTCAAATTCCATATGGTCCCTTCTTGTCAATGGGGATCTTCGTCGTTATGATTTTCTTTGATTGGATAATGTACCGCCTGTACACATTCGGTGTTTGACAGATACAAACGTCTAGATTGAGAGACTATAAGGAGATAGTGAATGCAATCCCTGTTCCAAAGGCGCACTTGTCTGCTGATGAGCGCAGCCGCGATGATCCTGCTGCCCGGTTGCGTCAATTGGCAGCAGAAGTATGAGTATCTCAATGTGGAACTGGAGAATGCCAAGGGACGACTCTTGAAGTGCCACCAGGACAGGCAACAGCTCTCAGGGCGGATTTCTGAGGACCAGCGGACGATCGAAGAACTCACCAGACAAATCGAAGAGTTGAACCGCACCCCTGCGCAGGCGACCCGTTTTGACGGATTGGATGTTGCCTTTGACCCCTCCAGGGGGACCATCACCGTGACATTGCCCAATACCATCCTCTTTGCTTCGGGCAAGGCGGTCTTGAAGCGAGGGATGCCGGAACTGGATCACGTGGTGTCGGTGCTGAAGAGCAACTACCCGAGTAGAAAAGTAGATGTGGTGGGTCATACGGATACGGATCCCATCAAAAAGTCGGGTTGGAAGGACAATTGGGAGCTTTCGGCGGAGCGGGCCTTGGCCGTCACTCGCTACCTTGTCAAGCAAGGCGTCCCCAGCAGGCTGGTCCGGGCCTGTGGTGCCGGCTCCGCCCGCCCCGTGGCGGCCAACTCCGGTGCGGCAAGTAAGGCCAAGAATCGCCGCGTTGAAATCGTGGTGTATCTGAAATAGTTTTACCGTGTCCGGTTCGGTTCTCGGTCACACATCGATCGTTGTCGTCATCAGAAACTGTGAATAGCCTCCGCAAGGTTGTCGATGACGACAACGACAAAAACCCTAGGGCAAGCGATCACGTGTTCGTCGCTTGCTCTTTTTTATTGCCAAGGGTACTATGAACGACGGTGAGTTGAACCTTAGGGATCGGCAAGAAATCAAGTTGGACAATTCGGGGTACAAGTGTGCCCCATATTGGGTCGCGCCCGATTGAGCGAAACCACAGGCGTAGAGGTCCTACGTCGCGGATTTCGCGATTGAGAAGCGATCAAAGATGGGGTGCAATTGGGCATTCAAAAGTCCAAGTTATTCCTTGCCGTTCCCTTAGCCATGCTGAGTAGCCTGCAACGATTGAAAGTCTCTTAGCGACACGGGCCTTGTTTTGATCGAAGGGGATCCCTAATGAAGGTATTGATGCTCGAGGCATACAATCGCTTCTCCTACGAGGATATGGCGGATCCAGAGATCGGAGCCGAAGATGTCTTGGTTCGCGTGAAGGCCTGTGGTATTTGCGGGAGTGACATTCATGGCATGGATGGATCCTCCGGCCGACGCCAACCCCCCATCGTCATGGGTCACGAAGCGTCCGGCGTGATTGCGGAGGTGGGGTCGGCGGTGACGCAGTGGGAGCCGGGCGACCGCGTGACCTTCGATTCTATGATGTCCTGCGGACGCTGTGGCTTTTGTCGGCAAGGCAAGATCAACCTCTGTGACAATCGCAGAGTGCTGGGCGTTTCCTGTGGAGAGTACCGACGTCACGGAGCTTTTGCAGAACATGTCGTTATACCGCAACACGTGATCTTCAGATTGCCGGATGCCCTTTCGTTTGAACATGCCGCCTTGGTTGAGCCGCTCTCGGTGGCCGTGCACGCGATCGGGCGCACACCCCTGGTGCTCAACGACACCGCCGTGGTGGTGGGTACGGGTATGGTCGGGCTCTTGGTGGTGCAAGCGCTGCGGGTGGCGGGCTGCGGTGAGATCGTGGCCGTGGATATCGACCGGGGACGCCTGGATCTGGCCTGTGAGTTGGGGGCCACGCTGGGCCTGCGTGCAGATCGTGACGATGTGCTGGCCGCGGTTCAAGAGAAGACTGAGGGCCGCGGCGCCGATGTGGTGGTGGAAGTCGTCGGTCACACGGACAGCGTGAAGACCGCAGTGGCGGTGGTGAAGAAGGGAGGGCATTTGACCATCGTGGGCAACCTCTCTCCCACGGTGGAGTTGCCTCTGCAATCCATCGTGACCCGTGAGATCAGCATGATTGGCACCTGTGGCTCCTGTGGCGAGTACCCGGCCTGCCTGGAGATGATGTCACGTGGTAGCATCCAAGTAGAGCCGCTGATCAGCAGCACCGCTCCCCTGTCTGAAGGGGCGCAGTGGTTCGAGCGTCTAAGCCGCCCGGACTCCGGGCTCTTGAAAGTCGTCTTGATTCCCTGACCGCCCTGTTTACGGGAAGGCACCATGAACTTCGCCAAACGCGTACTCTCTCAGGCAACGCTGGGCTACTTTATTACCTCGCTTCCCATCTTGGGTGAGGATCGTATCATTGCCGCCCCGGAGGGAGAGGGTCCGACGCAGGTCTTCGCCTCTCCAAACTTTAAGCCGCAGGTGCTGGCCACCGGTCCGGGCGGGTGCATGGGATTCGCCATGTTGCCGGAGCGGGACGATGCCCTGTTCACGATCACGCGCTTCTATCCGATCTTCAAGTCGGAGAATGCAGGAATCGATCTGTTTCAGGCCCAACAGGGGCTGGACACACCTTGGGTCGGGAAGCGGGTCATCGATCTACCCTTTGTCCACCGAATCTGCGTGCTTGGCGATGGCAACCGTCAGTGGCTGGTGGCGGCGAGTGTCTGTGGCGGCAAGGCGTTCCAGGAGGATTGGTCCAAGCCGGGCGCCGTCTACTGCACGCCCGTCTCAAAGGAACTGAATGGGCCCTGGGGACTCGAGCCCATCTTGGAGGGGATTCACCAGAACCATGGCATGCAGGTTTCCACCTATGCCGGCAAAAAGTGTGTCACCATTGCTGGCACGGAAGGGGTCTTCGCCTTACAGGTTCCCGAGCCCGGTACGAACGAGTGGAACACGATTCAGCTCCTGGACCATGCGGTCAGCGAGGCCAAGGTGGCCGACCTCGACAACGACGGCGACAATGAAATTGCCGTGATCGAACCCTTCCACGGCAATGCCATGTCAGTCTACAAGCGTGTCCAGGCCGATTGGCAGAAGGTCTACTCCGCCGAATTGGCATTTGGTCACGGTCTTTGGGCCGGCACACTGGCCGGTGAGCAGGTCGTCATCGTCGGCAATCGCAGTGGCACAAAGAACCTCGTCTGCTTTCGCGTCGTTTCCACGGATCCCTTCGATATGGAAGAGTTGGTCGTAGATAGTGCGTCAGGCACCACCAATGTCGATGTGATTCACACCTCGCAGGGAGAGTGCCTGATAGCGTCGAACCCAGAGCACGGCGAATACGCATTGTATCGTGTACAGGCCTAGGAAGCAGGGCAGGAGATTCCAAGCATGGCAGAGATAATCGGCTTCATCGGACTGGGTGTCATGGGCGGCCCTATGGCGCGTCACCTCTCCGCTAAACGGAAGGTCGTCGTCTTCGATATCGATCAAGCGAAGAGGGACGTCCTCGACAAGGCAGAGAAATCCCAGACGGTCTCTGGCGTCGGCGCGAGGGCAGACATCGTGTTACTCTCTCTACCCAGTTCGGGTATCGTCAAGGAGGTGGTGTTGGGCGCCGATGGCCTCCTCTCCGCCATCAAGGCGGGTGGCGTGGTGGTCGATACCAGCACCACCGAGCCCAGCGTTTCCAGAGAGATCGGAGCAGGCCTGGCTCAGAAGGGCATTGACTTCATGGACGCGCCGGTCAGTGGGGGCGAAGGGGCGGCCCGTGACGCGAGTCTGGCCATCATGGCGGGTGGGAGCGAGGAGGTCTTCGAAAGGTGCAAACCGATACTCGAGATCATTGGCGCATCGATCGTCCGGGTCGGTGACATCGGCATGGGAGGCGTGACCAAACTGGTCAACAACATGATCGTGGGGGCAACCTTCGCAGTCATTGCCGAAGGCTTCGCCTTGGGCAAGGCAAACGGCGTGGATCCGAAAGTTCTCTATGAAGCCATCAAGGATGGTTGGGCGGGGTCCAAGGTCCTCAGTGTCGCCGGGCCGGGCATCATCGACCGCAATTTTAAGCCCGGTGGGACCATTGACATCCTCTTCAAGGACATTGGTTACGCCCTCTCCTTGGCCAGAACACACAATGTCCCCGTGCCCATGACGGCTATGTCCGATGAGGTTTTCAAAGCGGCCCGGGCCTCGGGACGTGGCGGTCAGGCGCAGCAGGTCATCATCGAACTCTGGGAAAACCTCCTGGGGCTTAGCGCATAGGAGTCCAGCAATGATTGCCTTTGACTACCTTGAAAAGGGTCTCTACGCCATGAGTCGCACTCACTGCGTCAACACCATGAGTTCTAAACCATCGGCAACAGCCGCGAATAGAGCAGCGTAAAACCGAACGCAGTAAAGCCCAACGCTACCAACAAAACCGTCCATGTCTTGAGGGCCTCGCCCGCCGTCAAGACACCCATCCGTGCCACGATCCAGAAGCCGCTGTCATTCATCCAGGATCCCACCAGGGAGCCGGCGCCAATGGCCTGGGCCAGGTAGATCAGGTGACATCCGAGCATCTCGGGGGTAATGGCCATGGCGGCGAACATGGAGGACGTGGTAATCATAGACACGGTGCTCGAGCCCTGGGCGAACTTGAGCATGGAAGCGACGCCGAAGGCTGCCAGGAGAATCATGATGCCCACGTTCTCTCCGCCCGAGCCGAACGCGCTCTCCACGGCCGTCTGGATGCCGGCGACCCGCAGCATCGCACCGAACGCACCACCGCCCGCCGTGATCAGAATGATGACCCCGCCGCTCATGAGGGCTTTGTCGACCGTTTGCGCCAGCTTTTTTAGCGGCATTTGCCGCTTCCAGACCAGCAGGGCCATGGCAATCACCGCCGATAGGAGTAGCGCCAGATTGGGACTTCCCAGCACGGCGGTCACGTCAGCGGCCGTTTGCGCCGGCCGGGGCGACTGCTCTACGCGCATGAAGATACCTTCGTTGAGAAGTTGCTCTGCCAGTGGAGTGGCCGCCACGATGTCCTTTCTGATCCGGGCATCGACCAGGCCCTCCGCTAGCGCCTCGACGCTGTCAATGTCACTGTACAGTTCTTTTTTGATGAGGTCCTGAGCCAGTTTCTGGGCGTCGGCTTCATCGTCGGCAATCTGGGCGCTCATGATGCCCTGGCGGAGCAACTGCGTCAGCTCCGTCCTGGCGAACACGTTGGCAATCGTGTGCGTCGATATGAGGAACACGGGCAGCAGTACCGGCAATAAGGACAGCCACAGGGGAGGCAGTTCTTCATCCTGCAGTGGATCCGGCTCCGGTTCGTCACTGTAGGGGCGCATGGGGACGGACACGAAACGACTGAGGAGCTTACATACGAAGAGTGCTACGATCGCAGTGGGCAAGGCGACGAGGATCCCCACAAAGATCATGAGTCCGAGGTCGATATTGAATGCGGCCGCCACGTACAGAGGCCCGGGGGTTGGCGGTACCAAGGTGTGGGTAATGGCGGCGCCGGCGCATATGGCCATGAGATAGAGCATGTAGTTTTTCTGAGTGCGTGTGTAGAGGGAGCGCGCCAGGGGGACCAAGAGGTAGAACACCGTATCGAAGAAAACCGGCACGGAGAGGACAAAGCCGCTGCCCATCAGGGCCCAGGAAATCCGCTTCTCCCCGAAGACGCCGAGGAAGGAGCGGACGATGCGGTCCGCTGCGCCACTCTCCATGAGACACTTGCCGATGACGGCTGCCAGGGCAATCACGATGCCGATACTGCCGACGGTCGACCCGAAGGCATCTGCCACGCGAGTGATCTTCTCCGCTAACGCGCCGGGCGACAGCAGACTGACGAGCATGGCCGCCGTGATCAACGCAATGAAGGCGTTGACGCGCAGGACCATGATCATCCCCAGGACCGTCACGACACCAATGATCAGAATTACGAGTGGTTCCATGCGCATGCCTCCCTTGAATCTTGATAGGCACTCTTAGTCGAGCATCATATGGGGCGGAGTAATGACCAACTCAGGGACCACGGCCCGTGGCGGCAGCTTGGCGACCATGATGACACAGGCGGCGATGTCCTCCGGCTGGAGCATGGTCGCCCGCCGTTCGGCCGACGGGGGCTCCGGTCGTTGATCGACTAGCGGCGTATTGGTCTCCCCGGGATAGATCGTGGTAACCTTGATGCCGTTGGCCGCTTCCTCCAGATTGACGAAGCGACCCAAGGCGCCCGTGGCAAACTTGGAGACGCAGTAGGGCATGCCGGCCAAGGGCATGACCCGCGCCCCGGCGACAGAGCCGACGTTGACGATCAGACCCGCCCCTTTTTGACGCATGGTGGGCAGGGCCGCGTGTATGCAGTTGAAGGTCCCGGTGGTGTTGACCAGCATGATTCGGTCAAAATCGGCCGGGTCGACGTTGGCCATCATACGCTTGGCCACGTTGATGCCGGCGCTGTTGACCAAGATGTCGATAGAACCCACGTCCTGGGCGAGCCAGGCGAAGAGGCTTGCGACCTGTGCTCGGTCGGTGACATCACAGGGATGTCCCTTGAGTGTGTTTGAGCCGGAGCGATCATCGACTGCTTGTTTAACTTTCGCGGCGCTGCTACCGGCGACGGCGACCCGGGCACCTTCTGCTGCGAAGGCTTGGGCAACGCCCAAGCCGATGCCGCTCGTCCCGCCCGTGACCAAAACAACCTTGTCCTGCAATTCCATGCTCGTCTTCCCTCCTATAACACTAGCTGCGGACCTCAACTTGGGCCAGTTTCTCGTAGTATTGGATGAGACCGCCATGATCATCCCCGGCCTTGCCATCCACCTTGAGGGCCTGCATGATCTCCATGACGCTACTGGTGAGCGGCAAAGGCACGCCGATCTCATGCGCGGTGTCCAAGGCATTGGCCAGATCTTTGATGTGAAGTTCGATGCGAAATCCCGGTTTGAAATTGCCCTTGAGGGCCAGCGGGACTTTGGCGTCCAGTACGGCGCTGCCGGCCAATCCACCTCGGATGGCCTGATAGACCTTTTCCGCATCCACGCCCGCCTTGGTGGCCAGCACCATCGCCTCGGACATCGCCGCGATGTTCAGGGCCACGATGATCTGATTGGCCAGCTTGGTCGTGTTGCCACTGCCGATGGCGCCGACCAACACGGCGGATCCCCCCATCACCAGCAGCATGTCCTTGACCTCATCGAAGATGCCTTGCTTGCCACCGACCATGATGGAGACGGTGCCCTCGACGGCCTTGGGTTCGCCCCCACTCACCGGGGCATCGAGCATCTCCACGCCCTTCTCCGCCAGCCGGGCTGCGATGTCTTGCGAGGCCAGGGGGGCAATGGAACTCATATCGACCAGGATCATGCCCGAAGTTGCGCCGACGAGCACGCCCTTGTCTCCCAATACCGCCACTTTGACTTCGGGCGAGTTGGGCAGCATGGTGATCACGATTTCCGTTCTCTCAGCGCAATCCTGGCAGCTCTTGCCCTCTGTCGCGCCGGCGGTGACCAATGCCTTGACCGGGTCCGGATTGAGGTCATAGACGGTCAACGCGTAACCGGCCTTTACCAGGTTCAGGGCCATTGGCCTGCCCATGATGCCCAAACCGATGAAGCCAATCTTCTTCATGATCCCATCCCTTCTCGTTCGCTTGGCCGCCCTTTTCCCGGGTTCAGCTTCTTGCGGGTTTTCTTTGATTGCCGCGAGGCGCAGCGGGATGCACTATAGGCATTCTTCCTGTTCTATTCAAGGATTTCTGTCACAGAATCAACATGGCATCACCGTAGGAGAAAAAGCGATACTCTCGCTCGATTGCATGCTGGTAGGCAGCCTTGATAGTGGCGA
Organism: Planctomycetota bacterium; assembly: GCA_022563885.1. Lineage (GTDB taxonomy): Bacteria > Planctomycetota > Phycisphaerae > Sedimentisphaerales > Anaerobacaceae > JAIPFM01. The sequence goes on from JADFMM010000004.1 coordinate 68,018, forward strand.
GATCGGCGAACGCGCCGACCAAGGCCAAGAGGGTCGATCTGGGTAAGTGAAAGTTGGTGATCAGGCAATCGACCAGTTTGAAATGGTAGCCAGGTAGGATGAAGAGACGAGTGGGGCCGTCGTAGGTGGACAATTCTGCGTCGGCTCCGCAGCCCACGGCGGCGGATTCCAGGCTCCGCGTGCTGGTGGTGCCGACCGCGAAGACCCGTCCTCCCTGTCTTCGCGTGTGGTTGATGGTCTCCACAGCCTGCCCCTGAATGATGATGTGCTCGGAATGAATGGTATGATCCTCAACCCGCTTGGCGCTGATCGGTTTGAAGGTCCCCACTCCAACATGGAGTGTCACCTTTGCGGTCACGATCCCCTTGTCTGTCAACCGGTCCAGGAGGTTCTGTGTGAAGTGCAGGCCCGCCGTCGGCGCGGCAATGGCGCCCGCCTGCTCGGCATAGATGGTTTGGTAGCGCACGCTGTCCTTTTGAGCCTGTTCTGGATCGTGATTCCGAGAAATGTAGGGGGGCAGGGGTGGGAAGCCGATTTGGTTCAGCGTCGTTTCCACGTCTTGGTCGGTGTGTACGCCGAGGAGGCACTCTCCCTCGGAACGTCGCTCGACGATCACGGCCGTGAGGGCCTCCTGTCCTTCTCTATCGAGAAGAAAGATCTCTTCGCCGGGCTTGATCTTACGGATCCCTTTGAGCAGGACGGTCCAGGTGCCGCCGGCGTCGGCGCTGAGAAAAAGCCCTTCCAGCCTTGCGCCCGTCCGCCGTCGACCCCAAAATCGGGCCGGCCGCACCTTCGTGTCGTTGATGACCAGACAGTCGCCGGGTCTGAGGAAGGTGACAATCTCGCTGAATACATGATCGTGGAGGGTGCCGGTGCTTCGATCCAGCACGAGGAGGCGCGCGTCACTCCGCTTCGCCGGCGGATGTTGGGCGATAAGGGTTTCCGGCAGGTCGTACATCAACTCTTGCGTGTCCATCGCAGCACGTTATCAGACGGGGCTCACCCGAACAAAAGAAATTGCCCCGCGAAAAGAGCCATTAGGCGGCCTTGAAATAGAATCCCACCGGAGAGACCAAGTCACACTCCCGGAGCGCCGAGTGAAAGGGTTAGAGCCACCGTCTAGAGGGTGGACGTTACGTTAGGCAAAAGGAGGTCGTCGCTATGGCACCTGACAGATGTCTGGAACAATCCGCCACTACGGTGGTCAGCATGGGCAAGTCTGAATTAAAAAAACGCATACGGCGTTTCAACGGACGGTTTCGCCTCGATTTTTCCGACGACTACCTCAACGGTGTCAACGCCGATCGACTCAGGCACATCCTGATGGCTGCGATGATCAACGCCAGGGTCCGAAACTAAAACCGATTCAGGCGTCCCGGTCGGACCGGGGACCCCATGGACTCTGTAGGATTGGTGCCTGGCCGTTGGCCCGGGAGGGGCGAATCTTACCTGACTCTCCCGGATCAGTTCCGTTCAGTTCTCTCCTTCCTCAGGTTGGGCAAGACCCTCTCGTCCCGATCCGGTATCCTGTTCGTATGCCAGTATCCTCAACGTCCGATGCAGAGTTTTTTCTGCTGTGGATTCGTCGTCCAGGGTGATCCAATGAACAAAGGGAAAGGTCTTGAACCAAGTCCTCTGACCTTTGGCCAGGCGCCGTGTGCTGATCTTGATCTGTTCGATGGTTCGCTCGATGTCCATTCCGCCTGCCAAATGGTCGATGATTTCCGCATACCCTATGGCTGAACGCGTCTGTTTGCTCAGGCAGGGCTCTTCTGAGAGCAGAGACTGAACTTCCCGGACCAGCCCTGCCTCCACCATCTTTTTGACACGTGCGTTGATGCGTTGGCTTTCCAGAGTCTTGTCGCGACGCAAGCCAATAATGATCCACTCACTGGGTGTCTTGGCCGCGTCAAATTGGGTTTGAAGGCTTGATATGGGTTGGCCAGTGAGTTCAAACACCTCCAGAGCGCGGACAATCCGCCGTTCATCCTTTGGGTTGATGCGACCGGCGGCGGCTGGATCGACGCGGGCGAGTTCTTGGTGCAAACTGTCGAGGCCTTGCGCCTCAACCCTCTGCTTGAGCCGTTGTCGGACCGCGTCGTCGGCCCCTGGTCCGGCAAAGAGCCCGTAGAGCAGGGCCTTGATGTACATTGCCGTCCCTCCTACCAGGATGGTGGGACGCCTTCGGAGTTGGATCTTGTCCATTTCTCGGGTGGCACGCTCGTAAAAGGTGGCGACATCATAGGATTCACTGGGCTCTACCACATCGATCATGTGGTAAGGGACCTTCAATTGAGCCTCTTTGGAAGGCTTGGCTGTCCCGATGTCCATGCGTCTATAGACTTTCATGGAATCTACGCTGACAATCTCGCCATGGAGGTGTCGGGCAAGATCGAACGCCAGCCGCGCCTTGCCTGAGGCGGTCACACCCAAGAGGAGTATTTTCTTGGAGAGGGTCATTTTGCTGTAACAATCGGTAACAAGCGCTATACTACTCAACCCGTGGTTCAAACGCAAAGATGTCGAGAGGTGGCAAGCAGATGCAGGGCTCAAACTTCAAATGATCTCCTCGGCTGCCTTTCCGTTGAGATCCCCTGCGGCTAGGCTTGAATCGGAGTGATCGCCTTGACAAACAGAGTTGGCTACGAGCCTATGCATGCGTGCTTCTATAGCCCCTAGAAATCACCATTAAGAAAAGGTGGTCAATGAATTTTGACGAACTGTCTGACTACTTGGATCAGTCCGAAAAGCGAATTAAATCCGTCCTGGACCAGAGCCACGTCAGTGATTATTTCAAACCTGAAGACATTAAGAATAGCGTCCTCAGTTATCTTGATCGAGATGCCAAGCGTCTGAGGCCGTCAGTGTTGTTAATGGCGGCTGGTGCTCTTGGAGGGCGGGATCGGGAAGAGCTTGCGCTGTCTGCCGCTGCTGGCGTGGAGTTGTTTCACACTTGGACCCTGGTTCACGACGACCTGATCGACAATGACGTCTTGCGACGAGGCGGTGCTACAGTCCATGAAGCCATGCGTAAGGTTGCGCGGGACAAATATAACCTCTCACCCGATCGTGCCGTTGAATATGGGAGGGATATCGCGATTTTGACCGGGGACATGCAGCACGGGTGGGCTGTTGCGTCTTTCGTGGATTGCGCGCTGGACTCTGGGCTCGATCCCGTTTTGACTCTGAAGCTTATCGGCCACCTGCAATCTTACGTTCTCGGGAACCTGATTTTTGGCGAGGTGCTCGACGTCCGCTATGGAATGCATAGTCTCTCGGAGCTTCCGGATATCGATGAGGACAGCATTGTGGAAATGCTGAGGCTCAAGACCGGTGTCTTATACGAATTCGCAGGGATGGCTGGGGCACTCATAGGAAAGAACACGTGCGATTTCGAGGATGGCGAAGTTCAAGCCATCACGCAGTTTGCCGGCAATTGTGGTACGGCGTTCCAGCTTCAGGACGACATTTTAGGAATAACCGGCGACGAAGAAATGCTTGGCAAGCCGGTCGGTTCAGATATCCGCGAGGGAAAGAAAACAGTAATCGTTTATGAGGCTTTGAAAAACGCCAACGAATCGCAAAAGGCACAGTTGCTCGCGACTCTTGGCGAGCGCCAGGCTACGGATGAACAGGTTAAGGCGACTACCGAGCTCCTTCGTGTACTCAACGGCATCGACAGAACGAAGGAATTGGCGGTTGGATATATCAACAATGCCATTCCTTACCTAGAAGACATAGCAGACTCCCAGTACAAGCGGCTGTTGATGCTCTGGGCTAAGTATATGTTGGACCGGGAACTCTGATCTGCTTGCACTCCTATGGCTCGAATTCGACCAATAAACGTATTCATAAGCTCAGATATGGCTGAATTGGAGTATGACCGTCAGATTGCGGAGCAGGAACTCAAGAACATGAATGTCAATCCGGTGGTATTCGAGGTTTTTCCTGCGTTGAGTTCTTCACCTTGTAAAGCCTGCCGCGAGGAGGTTGATTCCTGTGATATTTTCCTGATGATACTGTGGAAAGTCGATAGCCCCGCAGTTTGGGAGGAATACGACGAGGCCCTAAGGCAGAACATGCCCATCCTTGTCCTCGTGAAGTCACTGGTCGGAGATGAAGAACGTAAGCGGTCACTGCGAAAGCGGCTCGTAGCATTTTCCTCAGATTTGCTGGTTCATTTGATGAGAACGTCAGATCATCCGCATATCTTGTGTAGCTGACGAATAGGCGTGATGCATAGCCGCTGAAACGATTATCTAATCGCTTACATGTGATGTTAGAAAGAATCGGTGATGTTACGCCTCCCTGAGGTAATCTATCTTGGTAGGTACACAGTGATGTCAGCAAGTGCGACACAAAATTCGTGTACCCTAGACTTCTAAACACCGAGAATACCTTGTTAGCGCCGATGCTGGGGAAGAAGTCTTCAAGGTCTATGCAGAGTATAAATTGATGGCCTTGATGGGGTACGACATTGTCTCGCAAGTTCTTGCGACGACGAAAGGCAGTAGCAACTGGCGGCAACGCAACAGGCTCCAAAATGTAGCGGAGAATCCAGGCTTGCACGCCCTTGAGAACATCATATGGAGCATCAATCTGCCGAGTACCGCCTCTCCGTTTTGGGATAGTGAATGTGTAATAGAAGTGCTTGGTACGTACGGTAAGCAAGTA
>JADFMM010000071.1 GCA_022563885.1 Planctomycetota bacterium
AATACCCAGCTTAAAGAATTCGCGGGCCGCCTCCCAGCTGTGGCAGGCGCGTGATTTCTTGACAAGGCAGCGCAGGGAGTGCCACACATTCCGATGGAAATAGTGCTTAATGACCAAGTCATGGCGTTTCCAGGAGACGCGTGATACTCGCGTACGGTCACCCTGTTTTAGAGTTCCCTCACCGTTCGCAATATCGCCAAGCTCGTTCACGAATTCAGGTAGCTCGGCTGGAGGACAAAGCAGGTGATCATGCCTACCCCTATAGACGGCTCCGTCAACGGCAATCCGAAAACAGTCTGGCTCTGTTTGCAGAAACTTGTTCATCTTGATGTTCTGGTATCGCCTGCCGTTCTTGCATCGCTTCTTTTGTAGATTATTTCTACCTGCGACTGCCCGGAACCGTCGGCACACGCGGTATCCCTATTCAAACGCCTAGCTTCTGAGGTCCGCCGATGTCCCCGGGGTCATCACGATCAGGAAGCACATCGCGCCGTTCAAATGGTCTCCTGAGGCCAGGCACCAGGAAAAGAATGAGCAGAGCAGCTACCGTGCCCAGCTTGTACGAGTGCAAAATCACCCAAAGCTCTCTGCCGATCAGCTCTCGTTGGGGACCCAGGATGAGTCCTGCGATCAGGCAGAGCATCAGCGTCCGCCTGCGCGGGCTGCCACCACTGAGATGGTCCGATATGATCAAGAATACTGCCGGGATCAAGAGAACCATGTGCTGCCCCCAGCAGAGAGGCGAAAGAATCGCACACAGGATCATGGCCCCCGTCCATTCCGCCGAGAAACTGCCGCTGTCGACGATCACCCCCCAGGGTCGTCGGTAGCGGTATGCCAGCCCCAACGCCAGGACCAGCAGCGCAGCGCTAACAACATGACTGGCCCTGCGGGGGGACAGATCGAGAAGTTGCAAGAACAGGGGATGGGGTCGTCTGCGTTCGAGGGAGACGGCCTCATCCGTGACATCTCGGGGATGAGGAATAAAGAGCGGGTGGCCGGATTCAAAGGTCATTAGGCATCGCGCCAGGGCAGACGTCAGGCTTCGATTCTGATGCTTGGCGGGCTCTACCCCGTTGGCGGTCGGGTCCATGCGAGTCTCTGCGGAGATCTCGCGAGCCTTCTCCCAAAATACTGAGCTTGCCTCTACCGTCTTAGGCCAGCCCAGGAACAGGGCAGGGGCCGCCACGTTGAGAAGGAGTATGGCACATCCCATAGACAGAACTGCCACCCACTTACGCTTGTAGAGTAGCAAGGGCAAGAAGAGCAGAGGAGTCGCCTTGTAGGTTACCGCCAGTCCCAACAGTCCTCTGGCCAACCAGGACTTGCCCCGAATCAGCCACCAGCCGGCAGCACTGAGCATCCAGACCAAGAGCAGTTGCTGCCCGCAGTCGGCCAAGTCACGGACCAACCAGCGCAAGGTGATCAAGAGCGTCAGTGTGGCCGCGGCGAAGAACGTGGGCCCGCGTGGCGGGCCTGGTGTTTGCGACATGCGCTGCCACAGGCGCAGCGACAGCACCAGCCCGATGAGCGCGAACACCCAGTTGAAGGCCCGACTCAGTCGATACGGAGGCACCGTGAGGAAGACATCCAACACGAGCCGACCCAAAGGATAGTGTGCGCAAACAGGCTTGGGATGATCTTCTGACACATGGTACGGATGCTTTTCGAGGAATTCTTCGCCTAAGACGAAGTGATTTCTAAAATCCCCATCCTTCTTGATCACACCCGTATAAAAGGTCGCGACCAACACGATCCCACTGATGATTTTGACAACCGTGCGGTAATGAGGATGCTCGTACCATGCCCCCTTTTCCGACGCGATTCCTGGCATGCATGATCTCCTGATGCTCAAGATGTGCGTAACGGGATTTGCAAGCCAATCATAGGTAATGAACCTCTAAGGTGTCGCGCCTGCCGCCATTCTTTGCATCATAATGCCCTGCACAAGCCTCATAATCTCTACCAGGTGAGCCTTGGGCAACACCAGGTCCATGGAGGCCTTACCTTCGCCGAGCCGACTTGCCAGAATTAGATTGCTCTTACTGGGTGGCAGCTCGATCTTAGGCAAACGACTCGGCACTAGCTCCGCGACCAGGCCGAATAGACGTACTGCGTTCAAGGTCAGGAACAGGTCGGCTTTGTCCGCGCCCGGCAGCAGGGCCATAGCCGCTTTGGTCTCGCCCTGGACAACCTTCCCCTTGCCGGCTCTGACACCGTCAATCATCCGACGGATGGTCTTGTCCGCATCCCCGCCGACCGAGTTCAGACAGGCATTGTCCACCATCGCCCAGCGATAGTCCCAGCCCTCGCCATACACTCTCCGCAGGATCTGGACCTCGAAGGAATTGGCATCGGCCGCCTGCTTGAAGCTCAGCTTGGATTCATCGATGGACACGCCCTTGTAGGTCTGCGCGTTGGTCTTGTGTTCAAATGCCATCTCAAACCCGGCCTCCTTCAGCGCACCCTGGGAGTCGACGATGTCCGTGAAGAAGCCACAAGATTTCCGGAGCTGCCCCAAGAACTGGGCCGGATCAGTCACCTCAAACAGGGTCTGCGTCCGCACGGGGGGGGTAGCGCCTGGGGCCAGTTGTAGCGTGGAAACACCTGCGCCACCCATTGCCTGCAACATTTCAGAGGTCATCTTCTTTAGGACCTCGAACTGCTCTTCGCCGTAGAGTTTCGATGCCATCGACGATGATGAGCGCCACGACCAGTCGGTCAGCTTTTGCAGCAAAGATGAATTCATGTTGAAGGCGACATTGACCAGCGCGCCGTCTGGCAGGTGTCCAAGAAAGGGATTCGGCCGAGGCGGCTCGCTGCGCTGCAACAGGGCAGCCAGGTCTGTACCGGGCAGAGCGGCAAACGCTTTGTTGAGACGAAGCGCCTCGCCGGAGGGATGGAGGGACAGTGTCAGGTACTGAGACTGCTGCAAGAACATCACGAGCATCTGGCCGTAGGTGTCGATCATCTCGCCGGGATCCATGCCAACATCCGGCATCTGACCCTGAAGCCCTGATACCATGGCCTTGGCCATCTGCAGTTGCATTTGGATCAGCGGGCCGAAGGTCTTGTTGATCAACGCCATATTGCAGTAGAGCCAAAGGGGTTCGGTGGCGGATGCCTCTCTTAGCTCTTCGCTCAGGGCGCTGAACATTGAGTTGGGTTGGGCGATGATTTCCTGTTGGAGTTGAATGAACGTCTGCTTGTCTTTGGCGGGACCTATCAGGGCGAATTTGCCCAAGGATCCAATAAACATGGGCGGTATCCCCTGCGCGCTGAGCAGCGAGATGCCGTCATTGTCGGCGGGGCCGCAGTTTGTGTTGCCGGCAATGAAGGCCCCATAGTCGGTCACCGGTATCAGCGCAGCGATGGAAATGGGTGGCATGGGACCGGCATTGGCCATCTTCGGGGTCATTGCCACCACAAACAGGGCGAAGTCCCCATCCATGTCAACGCCGGTCATCATCGGACTACCGAGCACCTGTCCCAGACCCATTCTGGCGAATAGGGACACCCCCACGGGCGAGACTCCGGCCAGGAACTGATCGGTCTGCATGAGCGTGCCGTTGAGATTGTTAAGCTTTACGCAGACGAGACTCTGCGCCGGCGTCTTCTCCAACACGGCATTGGCTGCGCCGACCCAAGAAGAGGCCGCCAAGGAAACGATCAGTCCTACAGCAAGAAGGACGCGAGCGCTAAAAAGCGAGGAATGAAACATGATGCACGGCTCCTAGGTTAAAACAACATGTTGACCTGTTGGAGACCTCCTGCTCTCTAGCCGTGTGATCCAGCTGACAGCTAGGCCCCTTTAACAATCATGTCGACTCAACCGAGGCTGTTAGGTGATCCGCCTCTCATCGGTAAGCGATCGGCGTACCGACTGGCTGCGTAAAAGGCACTTTGACGGTCTTTCCGGCCACCAGCGCGGAGAGGGCATCCTCTACGAAGTGCGTGATCGTCTTCTTCTTCGCTCTCGGGCTGCGGGTGCTGTCATCGACCGCGCCATTGTAGGCGATGGTGCCCTGCCTATCAATGATGAAAACGTGAGGTGTGCTCTTGGCCCCGTAGAGCCGGGCGATGGCGCCGGCGGGATCCTCGAGTATGGGGTAGTCCAGGTCGAAGGTCTCGACGAATTTGCGGTTCTGTTCCGCCGTTTGATCGCGGCCGCTATTGATCCCCAGCCAGACGACGCCCTCTTCTTGGTACTTCCGGGCCAGCTTCTGTGGGATCTTCCGGTCATAGTATTGTTTGGCGATGGGGCATTCAGGGTTGACCCACTCCAGGACCACGATCTTCCCTGCATGGTCTGCCAGGCGCACTGTCTTGCCGTCGGATCCGTTCAGTCGGAACTTCGGCGCCTTGCGACCCGCCCTGTTTACGACCTTTCGATCCTCGATCCGCCGCACGATAGACCTGTATCGACCCAGACCACGCTCCATGCTCTGCACCCGGCTCTGGTATTCCTTGGTCTGCTCTTCAATCAAGGCATTCAGGCTTGCGACCGTCTCGCCGGCCTGTTCCCGATCGGCAATGGCGTGGATCTCACGCAGCGTGTGCACTAACGTCTCGTGGTCTGATCGGAGCTGCTTGAGACGGCCTTCAAGGTCTGCCAATCGACGCTGATAGTCTCCCGCCTCGTTGCGCCCAGGGCCCCGGTTCGACGCCCGCCGTCGGTCTACGACCTTCACCCTGTTTTCGTTGGCGCGGCTGTTCTTCGATGCCTCTTCTGCCCAAACCCCGGGCGTCATGAGTGTTGCGGCCATGAGCGCTATTATGGATTGCCTCATCGTCATCTTATCGATCTCCTAGTGTAGCCATTCAACAGAGAACCTCACCACTCAAGGGCCTGCACGCCAGATCCTGAAGGATCCTGAAGACGGGTCAGTGCTAATAGTCACTATCCGGTAGCCGCGACGTGAACTTAACCTGGCTCGATCAGAAACCCCAGTAATTCCGATCTTCGGCACGCTACGCCGGAGCCATTCCTGAGGCATCTACTGAGCCCCCCAAGAAAGGTTCGAGCGGGCCCTTGGCTGGCCGGCCACCACCCCTCCTAGAGCGTCTCTTTCATTTCCCCAATAAAGGCCGAAATGTCTGACAACATCCGGGCCTTGTCGCCCAGATTGGCCTCGATCAGGCCGACCAGCTTGGAGCCGACGATGACCCCATCCGCTCCGGCTGCGGCCACAGACGCGGCGTGCCGAGGCGTGCTAATCCCAAAGCCGACGCAAATAGGCACTTCCGTGATCGCCTTCATCTGGGCCACTAGGCCTTCCACCGCCTCGGACAGGGTCTCGCGACTGCCCGTGACGCCCAGGAGAGAGACCGCGTAGACGAAGCCGGTGCTCTGCTCGGCCACCCGCAGCCGGCGAGCCGGCGTCGTCACGGGCGTCACCATAAATACGGTGTCCAGTCCGGCCGCCTCCATGGCCGGGACAATTTCCGGGGCGTCATCAACGCTCAAGTCGGCCACCAGCACGCTATTCACACCCGCCTTTGCCGCATCCTGGAAAAAACGCTCCACGCCATAGTGGCAGATCAGGTTGTAGTACATCAACAGACCAATGGGGATGTCACGGTAAGTCTTGACCTTGTGGATCAGATCGAACCCCCTGCCACAGTTCATGCCTCCCTCCAGGGCCCGAATGTCCGCCTTCTGGATGGTGGGACCGTCGGCAATGGGATCGCTAAAGGGAAGGCCCAACTCCAGGATATCGGCTCCGGCATCGATGGCGGTCTTGATCACCTCGAAGGAGGTATCGAAATCGGGGTCCCCTAGGACAAAGAAGGGGATCAGGGCCGTTTTTTCGTTCTTATCAAATACGTCTCTATAGGTGCTCATGCAGTTTTTCCCATCTCCGCGTCTGCGCCTCTGTGAGAATTTCGCTTCAGCGAACATTCGGCGTCTCCCGCCGACAAAGGCCCCCTATCTGACCGTCTCGGGTCGATAGCGTATGAAGGAATCCACGTCCTTATCGCCCCGTCCACTCAGATTGATGACCAGGACGTCGTCTGACTGGAAGGTGCCGGCCTGACTCAAGACCCAGGCAAGCGCATGGGCACTTTCGAAGGCGGGAAAGATTCCTTCGGCCCGGGTCAGGAAGAGAAAGGCGTCCAGGACCTCCTCGTCGGTCGCCCCCACATATTCGGCTCGGCCCAACTCCTTGAGGAAGCTATGCTCGGGTCCCACGCCAGGGTAATCCAAGCCGGCACTGATCGAATGAGACTCAATGATCTGGCCGTGGGCGTCTTGGAGGACATAGGACCGAGCGCCGTGCAGGACACCCACCTTCCCCCTCTGTAGGGTCGCCGCATGTTTCTCCGTCTCCAGGCCGTGGCCCGCCGCCTCCACCCCGACCAGTCGCACCGACTCGTCATCGATAAAATCGGCAAAGACACCAATGGCGTTGCTGCCCCCACCGATAGAGGCAACGACCAGCGTAGGGAGCCTTCCACATTGATCCAGACACTGCTGCCGGGCCTCTTGGCCGATCACTCTCTGAAAGTGCTTGACGATCTGCGGATAGGGGTGGGGTCCCGCCGCCGTGCCGAAGAGGTAGAAGGTATCTTCGACGTGGGAGGTCCAATAGCGTAAGGCGTCATTGATGGCGTCTTTAAGTGTGCCGCAGGCCCCTTCCACCGGCACGACTTCGGCGCCCAAGAGCTTCATCTTCTGGACATTGGGCATTTGCCGCTCGATGTCCGTGGTCCCCATGAAGACCTTGACCTCCATCCCCATCATCGCCCCGATTGTGGCGGTGGCCAGGCCATGCTGGCCCGCGCCGGTCTCGGCGATCAGCTTGGTCTTCTCCATGTACTTGGCCAACAGGCCCTGGCCCAGGCCGTTGTTGAGCTTGTGAGCCCCGCCGTGCATCAGGTCCTCACGCTTGAGCAAGACCCGACACCCCACCTTCTCACTTAAGGCAGGACTGAGGTAGAGCGGCGTCGGTCTGCCGCCGTAATCCTGGGCCAGCGTCGCCAGCTCGGCAACGAAGGCCGTGTCGTCACGGTAGGCGTAGAACGCCGCTTCCAGTTCCTCGAGTACAGGGATCAAGACCTCCGGCACGTAAAAACCGCCGAATTCACCGAATCGCCCTTTTTCTATCATATGCTGTTTCCGCCTCTGTTGCCGCCTCAGCCCAGGGTTCCTTAGGGATCGGCAATAAATAAGCTGGACAATTTGGGGTCCAAGTGTGCTCCATATTGGATCGCGCCCGATTGAGCGAAACCACAGGCGTAGCTGTTCTGCGTCGCGGATTTCGCGATTGAGCAGCCGTCCAAGATGGGGTGCAATTGGGCATTCAAAAGTCCAATTTATTTCTTGCCGGTCCCCTAGCCACGCAGGTGTCGGATGTTGTTGAATAGCGCCTGCATTTTTTCGTGATCTTTCTTCCCCGGTTCCGACTCGATACCGCTGCAGACATCGATGCCGTACATGTCCAGTTCCACCGCTTCTACGACATTGTCCGGGTTGATGCCCCCCCCCAGGAAGACGCGTTTGCCCGTGTGTGTGATCAGACCCCAATCGAACGCCTCTCCCGTGCCGCCATAGCGCTCCGGGTGAAAGGCGTCCAAGAGGATCGCATGGACCGGAAACGCATTGGCTCGATCGATGTCGGCCGATTCCTTCACTCGGATGGCCTTCATGACCTTGATCGCATCTCTGGAAAAAGACTGGCAAAACTCAGGCGTCTCATCTCCGTGCAACTGAATCCAGTCCAAGAAACAGATCTCTACGGCCTCGCAAATGGCCTCCCGCGTACTATTGACGAACACACCGGCCAGCCCGATGAAGGCCGGTAGTTTCGTCGCGATCGCCTTGGCCTGGTCAACGGTGACATAGCGAGGACTCTGGGGAAAGAAATTGAAGCCCAAGATATCGGCGCCCATGTCCATGGCCGCTTGCGCGTCCTCGACAGAGGTGACCCCACAAATTTTTACTTTCATATTGCGCATGGTGCTAAGGGATCGGCAAGAAATAACTTGGACAATTTGGGGTCCAAGTGTGCCCCATATTGGGTCGCGCCCGATTGAGCGAAACCACAGGCATAGCAGTTCTACGTCGCGGATTTTGCGATTGAGAAGCGATCCAAGATGGGGTGCAATTGGGCATTCAAAAGTCCAAGTTATTTCTTGCCGGTCCCTAACTGTTCGAAATGGTCACAAGCCCGTCCAAGGCAGCCTGCGCCTTGCCCTCATCGATCGAGGTCGCTGCAATCTTCAACGCCGACTCGAAATCATCGGCCAGCCCCCCGACGATCACGGCCGCCGCCGCGTTGAGTACCACGATGTCGCGCTTCGGTCCGCGCTCCGTGCCGGCGAAGATTGCTTTCAGAATACGGGCACTGTCCTGAGCATCCTGGGCCTTCAACTGCTCCACCATCGGCGGAGAGATACCGAGGTCGCGCGGATCCAACTCAGACCGGCTGATCCGGCCTTCCTTCAATTCGACGATCTGCGTGGGGCCCAATGTGCTTATTTCATCCAGTCCATCACTGTGCACCACCATGGCGCGGGTGGCCCCCAATAGCTGCAGCGATTCCACCATACACTCCATCAGGGCCGCATCGGCCACCCCCAGAACCTGGGCCCGAACCCCGGCGGGATTGGCCAGCGGCCCCAAAATATTAAACACCGTCCGAAACCCCAGCGCCTTGCGAATGGGCTGAACATGCTTCATGGCCGGGTGAAACATCGGCGCAAACATGAAACCCACCTTCGCCTTCTCGATGCACTCGGCGATCTTGTCCGGGCCGGCATCGATCTTGACTCCCAGGGCCTCCAACACGTCAGCCGACCCGCACCCACTCGTGATGCCGCGATTGCCGTGCTTCGCCACCGAGAGCCCCGCCCCCGCCGCCACCAAAGCGGAAGCAGTCGACACGTTACAGGTCTTGACCGACCCGCCCCCGGTCCCGCAGGTGTCGATCAAACCCTCACTCTTCACCGGCACCTTCACCGCGTGACGGCGTAGGGACCCCGCAAACCCAGCCACCTCGGCGGGCGTGGCGCCCTTGATCCGCATGGCGGTCAAGAACGCCGCGACCTGCGCATCGGGCACGTCGCCGGCCAGAATAGTGTCGAGTAGGTCCCCGGCGCTCGCATGGGTCAGATCCTCACCTGCCAACAGAGAGTCCAAGTAGTCAATAAAGGGTGTCATTCGCGCTCCTTATCCGAACTGCGTCGCACACAATTACTGCCTGATCCAACTCCGGGTTACACGACTCGACGTAGCAATCGTACTCGGCTTCTAAAACCGAGTCTCGATTACGAGTACGAGCACACGTAGCGTACGCTTGCAACTTCACATGAATTCCTAAAATTGCCTTAATTGACCTAGTCGCTCACCACACATCCCCGCACTTCGGCGGCGATCGCCAGGACATTCTCGATGACCCGGCCACCCGCCGGTGTCAAGATGCTCTCCGGATGGAATTGCACGCCGTAGATTGGCAAGGTCCTGTGTTTAACGCCCATCACGATGCCTTCGAATTCCGCCACCACCTCCAGGCAGTCGGGGACCTGCGTGGCGATCAAGCTGTGATAGCGGCCGGCCTGCAACGGGTTCTCGATCCCGGCAAACACCCCCTGATCGTTGTGAGTGATGCGGGATGGCTTGCCGTGCATCGGTTCCGGGGCATGCCCAATCTGCCCCCCAAAATACTCAACGATCGTCTGGTGCCCCAGACAGACGCCGAAGATCGGAAGCCTCTCCTTAAAGCAGTCCACCGCGGCTAAGGACACGCCGGCCGTCTTCGGTGTTCCCGGCCCAGGCGAGATCACCAGCAGGTCCGGATCCAACGCATCAACGATCGCCTGCAAGGCCGCCGGCTCGATGTCGGCACGATAGACCTTGGCCTCACAATCACGTTTGCAGAAGTCATCCACCAGGTTGTAGGTGAAAGAATCAAAATTATCGATAAATAATACCTTTTGTTTCTGTGCCATGATGCTATGCCTCTTTTCTACTCCCCCCTAAGGGCCCGCATGCAAGATCCCGCCTTGTGCTCAGTCTCCTCGAACTCCGTCTGGGGCACACTGTCATGCACAATGCCCGCCCCCACGCGGATGTAGGCCTTGCGATCACGCATCTGAATACTGCGAATGGTAATACAACTGTCGAACTGCCCATCCACGGTCAGATACATGACTGCGCCGCCATAGTATCCCCGCTTGGTCTTTTCCAGTTGGCGAATGATCTTCATGGCCGCAATCTTGGGCGCCCCAGTCAGTGTCCCCATGTTCATAGTGGCCAGGTAGGCGCTCAACGCGTCCAGATTCTCTGCAAGTGTCCCCTGCACATTGCTGACCAGATGCATAACCGACTCATATTTCTCCGCGACCAGCAACTCGTTCACCACGCGACTACCCGAGGCGGCTATCCGAGCGATGTCAT
Source organism: Planctomycetota bacterium (assembly GCA_022563885.1). GTDB lineage: Bacteria > Planctomycetota > Phycisphaerae > Sedimentisphaerales > Anaerobacaceae > JAIPFM01. Next base: position 10,400 of record JADFMM010000071.1, read on the forward strand.
TGCGGGCCAGATCGACCAGCATCATGTGCTCGGCCAACTCCTTGCGGTCTATCTTCAGTTCCGCCTCGTAGCGAAAATCGGTGTCTGGATCGATCTCGCCGCCGATCTTGCCCCGTGGCTTGGTGCCGGCGATGGGACGAATCTCCACCACCCGTTCCTCCGTACCGCTGACCCGCAGGTTCAGCTCCGGACTGGATCCCAGCAGGATGGTGTGGGGTGAATGGATGTAGAACATATAGGGGGAGGGGTTGAGTTCACGCAGGCGTTTGTAGACATCCAGGGGTTCGTCCGCACAGGGGATGACCTTGGTCCGACTCAGGACAACCTGGAAGATATCGCCATCGACGATGTGCTTCTTCGCCTCCACCACCATGGCTTCATAGCTCGCCTGATCGGTATCCGTGCTGGCCTCCGCCAGGGGGCCGTTCGGGGATTTGGCCTTGGGGGCTTCGAAGCGGGCCATGTTCTCGTAATAGTCGAAACAGGCCTGGGCCTCCATCAGGATCTGCTCCGGATCCTCGTCCGTCACGATGCAATTGACGACCACGAAGCCGGCTTTCTTCTCATGGTCCATCAGAAAGATATTGTCGGCGAAATAGAGTTCGTAGTCGGGATTGCCCAGGAGATCCTCTGTGTTCGGCGGGATTTTCTCAAACTGATCGATAAAATCATAGCTCAGGGCACCGAGTAACCCGCAGGTGACGCGAAAGGGCTGCGTGGCCAGGCGAAAAGAAAAGGCCACGACCCGCAGCACATCCATCTGATTGGTGCAGTTCAGACGCGTCTGCTCGTCCACGACCTCGTCCACATGCTTGATGGTCCCGGTAATTCGGTCCTGGGCAAAATCGACTGTCTCGCAAAAGGCGAAGCGATCGGTCTGCCTCCCTAAATAGGCGAGCATGCGCCGCCCCGTGCCGTTCAACGCCTTGATCAGAAACTCATCCTGCTTGCCCGTCACATAGAGGGCCGGTTTACCGGTTCCAAAGCTCAGGGCGCCCTTGCCGGCCAGATACTCCCGGGACTCGAAGAGACAGCAGTCTTCGGCCCGCCCATAGTCACTCACGCGGGCAAAGAAGTCCACCGGATCGTCGAAACGGATCTGTTTCACGATGGGGATGATCTGTCCCGGCTCGGCACTTTCAATGATCTGTCGATAGTCTTCCATATCGCTACTCTAGGGGACCGGCAAGTAATAACTTGAACTTTTGAATGCCCAATTGCACCCCGTCTTTGATCGCTTCTCAATCGCGAAATCCGCGACGTAGAACTGCTACGCCTGTGGTTTCGCTCAATCGGGCGCGACCAAACGTGCGGCACACTTGGACCCCAAATTGTCCAACTTATTTCTTGCCGATCCCTACCCGTAACCTTTTATTGGTAAGCCAGTTAAAATACAAACAAAAAAAGCGGCCTGCTGTTGCCAGCAGGCCGCGTCACGTCTATTCTATTCAAGTTGTCTCTATAGCAAATGACTACGGGGCTCGCTGGATCTTATCCGTTAAGCCACCACCAACGCATCTGGTTTGTGCAGTCGTTTGCCTTCATGGTGGTTCCATTAAACCGATTCTGAGGTATCCTGTCAAGGTCCTTCATGAAATAGTGATGGACAAAAAATATAACCCTGCCAAGTGCTTACCGGCGTATACGGAGCTCCGCCTCGCAAATGGTCACATACTGAGGCAGGGCATACTGAGGACCACGGCTGACCACCTGCGACAATTCTTCTCTTCTTTGCCTATTGCGGGCTCCGTCGCTATCGATGCTTTTCCTAAGTTTCTTGACTCTTTCCAAGAGGGCAAGGCGACGCGTGTAAAGCTGCCTTAGCTCCTTCGCCTCCGCCTCAATCTTGATGATCGTATCTCTTCGAGCGTTCAGCCCCGTCAATTCGATAATCAAATCGACTTCCATCGACTCCAAGTGATCACGAATCGCCGGCTTATCAATGTCCTTGTATTGCTCAATGATTTTCAATCGAGCCCGGATCTCCGCGATGCGAATCTCAAGCTCAACCAGTTGTTCATCCAAACGCTGAGCGGTCAACTTTGCCGCCTCCCAGGCATCCATATCAGTCCAAGCGCGATACCGATCGATGTCCTTGATTGCCTTGTAGGCTTCCTCCACACGCTTCAGCTCACTGGAAGACTTAGACAATGTTGTGTTCGCCTCACTGAGCCCCTCCTCTGTTGCAGCGATTCTCCTTTTTAGCCACCCGGCCTGGTCCGTCTGCTCCTTGGCATCAATTCGGGCAATAACACCTATCAGGGCCTTCGCTATCTGTTCCGCGTCGTCTTCGGTGACGGCCAGAATCTGCATGATTGAGAAACCTTCTAGACTGGTTCCTGCCTCCGGCTCGGTCGCCGTGATAAATGGATGTAGGCGACAGAATGCCAGCTGATCGTCAGACAATTTAGACCAATAAGGCGTATTCCGGACCTGCCGCGCGTATTCCGTCAACCGTTCGACAGTGTTATGAACCTTGCCTCCGACATAGAACTCCGTCACAACGGTTGGCAACACCAGATGTGAATTGCGATTAAAGATGCTGCGACTCCAAGTCACGACTCTGTCGCTGCCCTTGAACTCAAGAACGGGGACCTCAGGTAAATTCAGCTCAGCAGATAGAATCGAACTCTCAGGAACCCCGGCTCCCAAAAACACTAGAAAAACTACCAGACGCTTCATTATTCGTCTCCTTTCTAAGACGCGACCTCGCTTCCTCGGCAAAGTCGCTTGTGGAAAAAGTCTCGACAATGTACTCATACTTCCGTTCCACCAAATCATCATAGCCACAGCGCTCCCTCAACAGGTCGGCCACTGCCAGCAATCTGGCCGCCCGCCCTGCCTCTGCAATCTGCCGCAGAACCTGATCGAGATCCACAGCCCTGGCCGACTTCTGAGCATACCCGGCAAAGCCAACGGCAATCAGGACCAAAACACCGGCGGCCAGCCCCCCATACCATCCAACCCTTGCCGGTCGCTTCCCCACTTCTTCCTCGGAGCAGGAAACCGCTTCGGCAAGCTTGTCTTGCCAGATGACCCGACATGCGTCCAGCGACCTGTTCAAGTGGAACATCAGTCGGCGGCACTCCGGGCAGCCCGCCAGATGGGCCTCGATCGTGGCCACCTCGCCCTCAGGCAACTCTCCGTCCGCATAGTCGACGAGCTTGCCCTCAATGGTTGCACACGGATTGTTCTTCATCGCCTGATTCCCCTTTTGGCCAAGCACTTCGCCAGGATCAGTCGCCCCTGACGCAGGCGGGCCCGGATGGTCGACGCGGGTGTCGCCAGGATTTCTCCGATCTGATCTGATTTCATGTCGCAGAAGTATCGCAGTGTCAACGGCATCAGTAACTTTGGCTCCAGTTCTTCCATGGACTGTCGCGCGCACTCCAATTCTTCGGCCTTGGCCGCCTCTCCTGCCCCCGAGTCCCTGTCGACCTCCGTCGACACCTGTGTTTCCCAAATCCGAGCCGTGTGCCTGCTGAAACGCGACCGGCTACGGCGCTGACTCAGGCAGCGATTGACAGTCACCCGGACCAGCCAGCGGTAGCAATTGGCCTCCGATTGCCAAGGCTGGTCCTCCTTCATTGCCTTGAGCGACACATCCTGCAGGACATCTTCGGCATCCGCGGCCCCGTAGCCCATGCCCGCGGCCACCCGTCTGAGATCGGGTCTCCGGGCCAGGAACACATCGATACAGCAGATGGGAGCGGCCGAAATCTTCCGAGTCCTCGTTTTTTCGCCGTCCAGCGCCGCGATCGCCAGCTCCCAAGTTGTCGTGACCGACGTTTCCATTGCCCTGATTCTATTCACCTATGATGCGTAAGACGAAGGTTCTGTTGGCAAGATTCTCAGTTTTTCCCAAAAAATCTAGAAGTCATCCCAAAACCTGTTTTGTAACGAGATTGAGCGAAACGTTCGTGGTCAAGGCGGAGGTGAAAAAGGCTCGGAGGCGTACTGAAGTACGTCGAGAACCTTTTTCGCCGACAACGCCGATCCACGGGCGTTGCAGCCAATCGCAGTCAGAAGAGGTTTTGGGATGACTTCTCCGCACCCCGCTCCGGATTCCAGGCCCTAACTCCACAGGGCAATCGCATAATAACTTAGGCAGACGTTAAAGCCCCCTTTTTCTACCCCTCGCCGGGATCTCACGGGGGTAGTAATCAGTGACAAAGTAATCAGTTTTTGGCCCTGACCGATCACTGATTACTGTTTACTGATCACTTTAACCGTAGGACTCCAGCCGACCATTGACATCGCAAGCCCCCTGCCATAGAATACGTGCCCAGTTGGATTTGCCACTGTTTCGTAAACCCTTCTCTATATTGACTCCGCTTTTAGTGTGGTCTCGAGTATGGATGCCGAGAGATCATGATGACCACGGGTGAAACGCCACATGAGTACCCGCGGTTTGCCCATGCCGCGTCTGGTATAAAGAGGGTGCATGTTGAACAAACTACCCGCTGAGAAAGGACAAGACCTGTGAGGGTTGTCGTTTGCATTCCCGCACGCTATGAATCGACCCGCTTTCCCGGCAAAATGCTGGCCAATCGAACCGGGAAATACCTGATTCAACACACCTACGAGCAGGCCTGCCGGGCCGGCATCCCCGAGGAGGTCATCATCGCAACAGACGACCGGCGGATCCTGGACGCAGTGGAGGCCTTCGGTGCTCGTTGCGTGCTGACCTCCGCTGCCCATCAAACGGGCACCGACCGCATAGCGGAGGCCATGGCGCCGATGCAGGCCGACATTGTCGTAAATCTACAGGGAGACGAGCCCCAGATCGATCCCGGCCATATTGACCAACTCGCCCGACTGATCATGGATGCCGAAGGCTGCGACATGGCCACCTTGGGCGCACCCTTCGAGGACCCCAATGACATTGGTAATCCCAACATCGTGAAACTGGTGACCGATCAATCGGGTCGGGCCCTCTACTTTTCCAGGTCCATCCTGCCCTATGATCGGGACGCCGGCGGGGTCGGACCGGTTGACCGCTACCTGCGGCATATAGGCATGTATGCCTACCGCAAGTCCTTCCTTCAGACCATCACCCAACTACCTCACGGCGTGCTCGAACGGGCGGAGAAGCTGGAACAGCTCCGAGTGCTGGAGCATGGCTACGACATCCTGGTGGGTCGGGTGAACCACGTTGCGGAGGGCATCGATACGCCGGAACAGTACGATGTCTTCGTAAAACAGTATCAGGCCGAAGGGGGGTCACCTTGAAAACGAAAAAGGTTCTCTCGGTCGTCGACACCGGACGCGGACAGGGGCGCATTGCGGCCGGCTGGCAACTATACTACTGGGACGACCAGAAAAAAAAGGCTGGACGCCCGTGACGACGAGCGCCGCCTATGGCCGGGCCCTGGACCAATACAATCCAGATCGACTTCACCGGCGCGCAGACCACTGCGCTGCGTCTGGAGGCGCAACTGCTGGACAACTTTAGGGGCGGTATCCTGGAATGGACCGTCCAATGAATCCTAAGGGACCGGCAAGAAATAACTTGGACCCCAAATTGTCCAATTTATTTATTGCCGTTCCCCAAGCAATGAAGGGACCGTTGGCAACGATGACCGAGAGCGAAGACCTACTAAGCAAAATTTGCGACGTCTCCACCGAAAGTGAGTTTTTCTCTCCCATGCCCGAGGGCTACCAGAAGGGCAAGACTCGCTACTGCTTTGTCACGGGCACCGTGATGAGCGGCCTGGGCAAGGGCATCTTCTCTTCCTGTCTGGCCAAGCTCCTCCAGGACAAGGGACTCAGGGTGGCGCCCATCAAGCTGGAGGGGTATCTCAACATCGACTCCGGCACACTCAACCCCTTCCGGCATGGCGAAGTGTTCGTGCTCGACGACGGCATGGAATGTGACATGGATCTGGGGACCTACGAGCGCATGCTCAATCTGGACCTCAGCCGGGCAAACTTCGCCACCAGCGGCCAGATCTTCAGCTCGGTTCTCAACAAGGAGCGTCACGGCGACTACCTGGGCCGGGACGTGCAGATGATTCCCCATGTCACCGGTGAGGTCAAACTCAAGCTGCGAACCCTCGCCTTGGAGAGCAATGCCGACGTCGTCTTCGTGGAAATCGGCGGCACGGTGGGCGACCTGGAGAACGCCTACTACATCGAAGCCATGCGGGAACTGGCCTACGAAGAGGGCCCGGGCCACTGCTGCTTCGTGGCCCTGACCTACATCATGGAACCTCCTACGCTGGGCGAACAGAAATCGAAGGCGGCCCAACTCGGCATCAAGCAGCTCATGCAGTTGGGCATCCAACCCGATATTATTGCCTGTCGCGCCAGCCGTCCGGTGAATGAAACCGCCCGCCAAAAGATCAGCATCTACAGCAATGTCCCTCTCAAGCGTGTCATCAGCATGCATGACTGCAGCAGCATCTACATGATCCCCTCGATGCTCCGCGACTATGGCATGGATTTTGAGGTGGTTCGCCTGCTCGGTATTGAGGACCGAATCGATCTGCGCTACGAACGCAAGAGCTGGGGGCAGTGGTGTGACTTCACGGACAAGATCGGCACGGCAAACAAAGAGATTACCATCGGCATCTCCGGCAAGTACACCTCGCTCCGTGACAGCTATGCCTCCATCATCAATGCCCTGGAACACGCCGATATCGCCCTGCACTGCAAGGTCAAGATCGACTGGATCGACACCTCGGACATCGAGCCCAAAACGGCCGCTGAGAAGCTTAAACATGTCGATGGCATCATCGTGCCTGGCGGATTCGGCATCCGGGGTGCCGAGGGCAAAATCGTCTGCATCCAGTACGCCCGCGAAAACAATTTACCCTACCTGGGCATCTGTTTTGGCTTTCAGATGGCGGTCATCGAGTTTGCTCGGCATGTCTGCGGGATCAAAGAGGCCAACAGCAGCGAAATCGCGCCCGACTGTCCGCATGCGGTGATTGATATTTTGCCGGAGCAAAAGAAGATCGAAGGTCTGGGCGGCAACATGCGACTGGGTGGCCACGAGGTGCTCATCACGCCGGGATCGATGGCCGCCAAGCTATTCAACAATGCCGAAAGCATACGGCTGCGCTTCCGGCATCGATACGAGGTAGACCCTCAATACATCGGGCAACTGGAGGAGGGCGGCCTGGTCTTTTCGGGAAGAGCCCCCGACCACCCCATCATGCAGATCTTGGAACTGCCCACCCATCCCTACTTCATGGCGACCCAGGGCCATCCCTGTCTCACCTCCCGTCCTCTGGCCCCGCACCCCATGTTCGTGGGGCTCGTCGCCGCCGCCATGCAGCGGCGTTATCCTGAGGACAAGCTGCCGGCGGCCCTCGAGGTCGTGGAGAGGGTGTGCGTGTAGGCATGGACTACACAGGAACCAATCTCCCATGAAATACAGAGCTATCCTCTTCGATCTGGATGGAACGCTTCTCAACACCTTGGCCGACATCGCGGGCGCAGCCAACCGCGTATTAGCGCAGCGGGGACACCCCACCCACGAACTGAGCGCCTTTCCCAATTTCGTCGGGCATGGGTCTAGGGCACTCATAGAACGGGCACTGCCCGCGACTCAGCGCGACGCCGCAACCATACAGACTTGCTTCGATGCCTACCTCGAAGATTACGGCCGGCACTGGAATGACAACACCGAACTCTATCCCGGGATCGCCGAGATGCTCGACCAGGTCAGCCGCTTCGATGTCAAACTCGCCATCCTCTCCAACAAGCCGCACGTCCTGACGGTGCGCTGTGCAGACGCGCATCTATCCAAGTGGCCCTTCGAAACCATTCTCGGCCAACAGGACGCGACACCCAACAAACCCGATCCGACGGCAGCCTTGGCCATCGCCCAGCAGCTCGGTGTCTCGGCCGGCGCCTGCCTGTTCGTAGGCGATTCAGGCGTCGACATGCAGACCGCCACGGCCGCCGGCATGTTCCCAGCCGGCGTCCTGTGGGGATTTCGCCCCGAATCAGAACTCACCGAACAGGGGGCTCGGGTGTTGCTGAGCCATCCATCGGAGATCATCCCCCAAATCCGCCTGTCCGCCTAGGCAGACTCATTCGATCAATTCCCAATCAGGGCCACTGTTCTGATGCCTGGGGACGAACATGTAGACGTGTTCGCCCGGCGCCGCAATGCGCAGGGTTTCAATGACGTCGTAGTCCCGATACCCCGTGGTCCAACGGTAGGTCCATTCGTTCCCCAGGGCAAGAGGCATGTAGCTGGCTGTGGGCTCTCCGACCGTAAAGTCAACCAACTCGGCCTCGGTGCGTTTGCCATTCTCCGATGCGTAGACCATCTTGACCAGACCCACGCCGGGCGCGAACCAGAGCGTGCGCACGCCATTGATGAAACGGTTGAATTCGCCACTGGCATGCCATACACCTGAAATCCCGGTGACGATCTTGAGGCATCCGTCGTAGGTGCCGGATTCAACTGTCACTCCTTCTAGCCCCGCAATGGACGACATCGCCTCAGAAATCGCAAGACCGGGTTGCTTCCAGGCAGTCCCAAGGACTGTGGAAAAATGAAATATGCTTTCATGTGAACCGCTAAGGTAGGACCAGACCGTTGGATAGTGACTCGGTTCAGGTGCGGCCCCCTTGCTGCCCTGGAATATCAACCTAAACAGATCCTCAGACGATTCAAACTGAAAGCAAGCACGAGCCAGGTGTTCACCGTCGGCCTTACGTGCCGTAGAAAAAGTCTTGAAGTGCCCGCCCGCGCCATTCTCGGTCAGAATCACCTCTGTCAGTTTGAAGTTCCGGGCCGCCGCACGCAACCTGGCCTGGTATGCAGCCTCTGATTCGCCACGCCGCTTTTTCGAGTTTAACTTAGACCCAGGTGTGCTGACACCGCTTGCTGAACCAGTGCGAGTTAGAATGCGGTTTCGGGCCGCAGCCCGTAGTCTCGCCTGATACGCGGCTTCCGATTCGCCAGGGCGTTTCGCTATGGTTACCACGATGGTTGGCGGAGGCGTCGTCTCGGCCATCAGTTCGTTGCGAACGCGCGCCCTTACTCTCGCCTCATAACCGGCCTGTGACTCGCCGGATCGCTTTGGCATTTCTGCCTGCGCCTCCTCGTAAAGGCGAACATAGCGACGTATCCTGACCTGATAGGCCCCTTCTGTTTCGCCCGTCTCCTTGTTGGGGAAAATGTGGCCTCCTTGCGGTGTTGGAAAGAGGTCTTCGAACGAGCGGTATCCGACCTCCTGCCGACTGCTGAGAACCCATTCTTCTTTGACGCCCTCTGGAAAGGCATCGCTCTTAAAGAGATAGGACCACTTGGCATTGTGGACCGTGGGAAAATACTCTCGCGTTTCCCCACCCATCGTGTAATCCGTCAGCGACATCTCGGTGGAGGTCCCGTCACTGTGGGCATAGATCATGCGGACGATACCCACACCCCGGGCCAGCCAGATCGTCCGGGTGCCGCAGGTGGAATTGATAACAAACCGGTTGTGATCTGGGTCGGCGGTCTCCGCTTCGCTTACCTCCGTCTCGATCACAATACAGTCAGAGAAGGTCCCCGCGGCCAGGGCCAGTGGTGCCGGGTCAAGCAACACCCTCGTGACCGACCGATAGCCGGGCCACTGGTCTTTCCACTCGCTTCCCGGCACGACGGGCAGCTTCACAAGCAGGGGCGGGTGGCGTAGATGGTCCATGGCGACGCTTCCCATGGGAATCCCGGGTGTGCCGTTGGTGTACGAAGCGCCCTCTTTCCAGTGGATCCCGGAACCCGTGACGACACATCCCAGGATGCCCTTCGCGCTGCCTTTGCCGTCCGTGGCATCCCCCGTGAAGATGAATTGATAGTCTCCTGCTCTGGGTTGCCCTTCTATCGGGTCAGGGCTCCGCGGCGCGGCATCGGTCAAGACCACGACTCCGAACAACGCCAACAGCACCAGGGCCCCGACAGAAACTTGGCGTGTCTCTTTTCTGTACTGAGCAATCATCGATATTCTCCTTTCCACTTGAGTCTTGTGGCCAACCAGCCCCGCCACCGCAGGCAGGTAATGCCGTTGGCGAATCGCTGCAATAAGACCAAGATGGTTTCGCCGTAGGCTTTGACTTTCGATTCAGGCACTCGATCGAGCACCCCTTGATCACAGGCAATCTCTCGATCGACGCGCATTCTATAAAAGGCGATCCAGATGAGGGGATTGAACCAGTGCACGGCCTGCAGGCCGGCGCTGATCCAGCCCACCAAAACATCACTTATTGGATTCATCATTGTCTCCCTCACGTCGGGCAAGCATGGTCTTCAGCCGCGGGACATCCGCCTCGGACAGTTGCTCGTCTTCGATAAACTCGGCCAACATGGGCATCATGGCCCACTGTAGACCCGTTTTACAAAGGAGGTCCTCTCGGCGCGCAACACCGCCTCTCTCGAAACCAGGGGAAGATACCGGAATGGGGTTTCATGCTCCTGGTGGCCGATGGCCTGCTTCTTCGCCGAACGGCCCAGCAGCGTTCTGATGGTGCGATGATTCCAACCCGTTTGCTCCAGGAGGGCGTCTATCACCTCATTGGCCGTCATGGGGTCGTGTGCCCAAAGTACCCGCATGACCGCCATTTCTGCTTCCGATATTTTAGGGAGAACTGCCATTCCACCTGCCTTTCACAGGCTTCCCAGTGCGACGGGCAGCCGCACAAGCTGTTGGCGGGTGGCGTAGATGGTACATGGCAATGGTTCCCTTGGGAATCCTGGGTGTGCTGTGAGTGTACGAAGCGCCCTCATTCCAGTAGATCTCGTAACCCGTTACTTAACATCCGGTAAATATTACCCATAACACCTCGCACTGATACCGATATCTTTCTCAATCTACCAATAGACATATTAACCCACAAATATCGTAGATTCGCAACGATCTTCGATTATTTCTCTTGATCTTCCTCAATCATCCTAATATAGTGACCGTCGTGGTCACGAGGAGGCAACTCTCAGATACCATCTATTGCTTAGGCCACGATTTGACTAAGTCTCGATGCGACGAGCTTCAGCGTAGGGGCGCGAAGAGGTCTGTCGGGAACGTTCATATTAAGGGCTCCATGGCAGGAGTCCGGGTGATGATTAGGGTGCAATTTTTGAAAGGAGGCACAATCATGAACGTACGGAATCTTTCTTTTTCCCGGGAATCTCTCAGATGGGTCGCCCCCATAAGCCTGGGGCTGGCAGTCCTGTTCATCGGTATCGGTGCGGTATGGGGCGAAGCGATCTTCCCACTCCAGCATGGGGGAGATATTTCCCCTGGATGGGACCGTACCACTCTACCGGATATTCCCGAATTACCCAATATTCCGACACTTCCCGAGATACCGACTCTGTCGCCGATGCCGGCAAAGCACGACACCGCCAGCGACTACCCAGAGGCCGATTCGAGCGACCCGAGCTACAGGCCCTATGATCCCTTCGCCGACCTGTATGGCTGGAACGTCCTCGCCCATCTCGAAGGCGATCAAGTGATCTCTGGTTTTCTGATGCAGGTGTCCGAAGGCTATGTCGTGCTGGAACAGTTGCACATCAACAGGACCTTTGTCGTGAATACTGCGAAGGTTCTCTATTTTGAAGCAACGGAGATTCATTAGCCGGTGACAGAGCGCAATCTCACGGTTCATGGGTGCGAGGCTTTGCCTGGATGTCCCGACGGCCAATACCTTTGAACCGTGGGTTTACCTCAAAGTGGGCCTTATGGGCCATTTTCCTGAAGACTGTTTCAATCTCGCCCGTGGAAGGACCTAAGCTGTCAAGGCCTGGTGCAAGGCTCCGGTGTCTCGACCGCCTAGAGTGTCCGCCCTATTGCCTCGGCGATACGTTTCAGGGTCGCCATCATCGACTTCAGCCCCTCGGGCGTGATGGACTGCGCGCCATCCGAGGCGGCATGTTCAGGATCGGGGTGGCATTCCAGCATCACGCCGTCCGCGCCGACAGCCACGGCCGCACGGCACATCGCCGGGACCAGGTGCGCGTGCCCCGTTCCGTGCGATGGATCGACGACGACTGGCAGATGAGTCAGGTTGTTTAGCTCGGGAACGATAGCCAGCGGCAGGGTGTTGCGAACATAGCGTTCAAAGGTACGCACGCCGCGCTCACAGAGGATGACCTGGTCATTTCCCTCATTCATGATGTATTCCGCGGCCAGCAAGAACTCATCCAGATGGGCGCTCATGCCCCGCTTGAGCAAGACGGGTTTGTCGATCCGCCCCACCGCCTCTAGCAGAGGAAAGTGCTGCATATTGCGGGCACCGATCTGCAGGACATCCGCGTAGTGCGCGCAGAGATCCACCTGCTCGACTCCCACGACCTCCGTGACAATGGCCAGACCGGTTTGATCCCGCGCCTCTGCCAGGATTTTCAGCCCCTCCTCACCCATGCCCTGAAAACTGTAGGGACTGGTGCGGGGCTTGAAGGCCCCACCGCGCAGGCCAATACAGCCCGCTTCCTTGACGGCTTCGGCGGTCCTGAGAATCTGGTCCCGACTCTCGACCGAACAGGGTCCCGCAATTATTCCTACCTGCCGGCCCCCCATGGAGAACTTGTTCGGGCCGATTTCAACCTGAGTCCGCTCCTTCTTGACCTCGAGGGAGGCACGTTTAAACGGGGCAAGGATCGGCACAATCCGTTCCACCATCGGGGCATTCTCGATGGCCCCTTTGTCCGCCATCCGTTTGTCACCCAGGCAGGCCACCACCGTGCGATCGGTGCCATAGATAACGTGTTCTTTCAAGCCAAATTCCTGGACGAGTTCTACGACATGCTGAACATGCTCTTTGCCGGCACCGGGCTTCATGACGACAATCATGCTAGTCTCCTCTTAATTCCTCTGTCTCAAGCAATTCAACCAAGACATGACCCAGCCCCGTCTTCAGACACACCTGGTGGTTCATCGTTCGATCCTTTTTTATCAATCAGCCCATAGGCCTATGGGGAAAATCACAGTGGAATGACAGAATCAAGACGACCTGATGAAACTCGGAATGAGAGACGCCGTCAAGCGTAAAGAGATGCCCCGAACACATCAATGCGAAAGGCAAGTGCAACGGCTACACCAGCCTTTTTCTGGCGTCTACTGATTAGACCTTTTGTCGAGCTATGGGCTGGAGAGGCCTCACCGAAATCGGAAATCTAACCTGTAATTGGAGAGCCACGGCACTCTTGGATCAATGTTTTGTTCCTCCAGCTTTTTGGGTAAATCCATATAGCAAGCCTTCAGCCGCTCGCTGTGAGGAGCTTATAATAGCCTTTAAAGACCGTTCCCAGAATGAGCGTATTAGCCTTGACTTGTTCACATACAAGGCTGGTATTATCAGGCCTGGATTCCTACCGTGCCACAGGGTGTGCGTGACCCCTTGGCCAGGAGGCCCTTATGAAGAATAGAAGCCTATAAGCGACCACGTGACCCCTTGGTGACGGACAATTTGGCTAGCGGACCCCAAGCCGTCACAAGATGTCACGAGTCATGCTCACGCAGGTCATAGCAGAGAATGGTGTCGTTCTCGCGCAGATAGAGTCGGCCTCCGCACACAACCGGATGGGACCAACTGGGCCGTTTCGTTTTCCCGGGAATCCGAAAGGAACCGCTTTCTTCATACCCCCCCGCCGTCGCCTCGGCCAGCGCCATCACGCCATTGCTGAAGCGAATGTACAAGTGGCCATCTGCACAGACCAGCGATGCGGATCCACGTCCACTGCCCCGTTCCTTCCACAACACCTTCCCCGTCATCAAGTCGGCACAGAAGGGCTTCCCGGAGGACCCGGAGTCGCCATAGAGATGATCGCCGACCAGCAGGACACCGCCGTGCTTATTCTGCAGGTTCTTGTTCAAAGGATAAATCTCGCGGACCTTGACGCCCCCTGCTCCATCGGCCACCTGTCTCAGCAAGGCCCCACCCCGTCCGTAGCCCGCCGTGAAGAAGACCAGGTCGTCCCGCACGATCGGCGTGGGGATGACGGCGGTGGTTCGGCCGATTTTGTAGCTCCACAGGAGTTTGCCATCGTCGGCCCGCACCCCCAAGGCCCCTCCTCCCGTGGTCTGCACGTAGACGCGGATGCCCGCAACCTCACTGACCACGATGGAAGCATGACCGGCGCCTCGATCGCCCGGCCGCGACGCCGTCCAGACGAGTTCTCCGGTGTCCTTGTTCAGCGCCACCATCGTATTCGATTTACCGCCCGGCGTGCAGATGACACGCTCCCCATCGACCAGAACGGATTCACTGTAGCCCCAGCCATCGGCCTTCTTGCCCTTGAAGTCTTTTTTGAGGTGTCGGCGCCACAGTTCACGGCCCGCCTCGGTCTCTAAACAGATGAGTTCCCCGTGGGGCGTCAGGGCATAGACCCGCTTGCCGTCCACCGTCGGCGTCGACCGAGACCCCTCCCAATCGCCCTTGCCCTTGTTCCAGGGGGCCCCCAGCCGAGTCTTCCACAGCGGCTTGCCGTCCGACAGGGCAAAGCAGAGCAGGTACTCATCCTTGTCTTCGGCCGTGGATGGACGGTCCCCCATCGTGTAGAGCCGACCCTCGGCGATGGCGACACTGGCGTATCCCCGTCCCGCCCCCGCCGCTTGCCAGATCAGGGGCGGCCCCTTGGGGGGCCAGGCCCTCAACAGGCCCGTTTCCAGCGAGACACCCGTGCGATCACTGCCCCGAAACTGGGGCCAGTCCCCTGCATTGACAATAGAGGCGGCCAGGAGGCTGGTGCCTATCACCATGAGACGGACCGATTCGACCAGGGACGCTAGACATCGTATCATGAGGGGACCTTTCTAGAGTGCTGCCTTCGATTACGTCGGCCGCGTGTGTCCATCAGCAGCGATACCTGTACTACTGGTGTCCCGCTTCCATGTTCGGGAGGCGGCAGTCTGCCCATCTGCCTTCGTGGGTTTGATTTGCGAACCCATTGTCGTAGTCGTTGTCGTAGTCGACCACCCCGTTTTGCCGGTTCACTGTTTCGACTACGATCACCCCTGTGACGTCAAACTGAACCGGAACGTCCTAGGGTTCGAGATAACCGTTCGCGGAGTAAGGGATTGACAAGGGATCGGCAAGAAATAAGTTGGACAATTTGGGGTCCAAGTGTGCCCTATATTTGGT
>JADFMM010000298.1 GCA_022563885.1 Planctomycetota bacterium
GGTCATAATTAATGACTAAAATCTGGAGTGACGACAACAAGGACAGTATCGATGAAAACTATTTAGTCCAATCTGAGCTGATGAACGATATACGGCTCTTGAAGAAAGAGATTAGGATTCTTGATGGCAAGGACTTCGATATGGATAAGGTTCTGGACTCATCCCTATATGAATTGGCAGCTAATCTACCGGAGAGATTAAAGCGCCATCTACGGAAGGTGGGAGAATAGATAATGCCAGGCGGAAGACCCACAAAATACACGCCTTCGTTATTAGAGAAGTGCTACCTCTATATGGAAGAGTGGAAGGAGCAGGGCGACATGATTCCCTCCCATGAAGGATTAATGCTATGAAAAACGATTTCCTATCAAGTGTCCTCTTCCTGTTTGTATGTGCACTTTCCCGTGCGGCGTTGGCCGGCCAGCCGAATGTCGTGGTGATCCTGACGGACGACCAGGGTTGGGGTGACCTCAGCGTCAACGGCAATACCAACATCGCGACGCCGAACATCGATTCACTGGCTCGCGACGGCGCCACCTTGCAGCATTTCTATGTCTGCCAGGTCTGTGCTCCGACGCGGGCGGAGTTTCTCACCGGGCGCTACTACCCCCGCACGGGGGTCAGTGGTGTCAGTCGAGGACAGGGCCGTATGAACGAAGACGAAACGACCGTTGCGGACCTGTTCAAGGCCGCCGGTTACGCGACCGGGGCCTTCGGGAAGTGGCACAACGGCACTCAGCCGCCCCTGCACCCCAACAACCGCGGCTTCGATGAGTTTTATGGATTCACTTCCGGACACTGGGGCCACTACTTCAGCCCACCACTCGATCACAACGGACGGCGAGTACGTGGGAAGGGGTATGTTATAGATGACTTCACGCAGCACGCCTTGGATTTTATCGAAGCGAATAAAACACGCCCGTTCTTCTGCTATATCCCCTACAACACCCCGCACTCGCCCATGATGGTGTCCGACAAGTTCTACGCGAAGTTTGAGGGCAAGGACCCCGTCATGCGCCACCGCGACCCGGACCGAGAAGACATCATGATGACCCGCGCAGCGCTGGCAATGTGCGAGAACATCGACTGGAACGTGGGGCGCATTCTGACAAAGCTGGATGAGCTGGAACTAAGGGGAAATACGATCGTGATCTACTTCTCCGACAATGGTCCCAATTCGTACCGCTGGAACGGCGGCATGAAGGGGCGTAAGGGAGCCATTGATGAAGGCGGCCTGCGGTCCCCGTTCTTCATTCGCTGGCCGAAACACATTCCGTCCGGTGTGTCGATAGAGCAAGTGGCAGGGGCGATTGACTTGCTGCCCACGCTCTGCGAGCTGACGGGCATCACGGTAGTGACCAGGAATCCGTTGGATGGCAGGAGCCTCAGCTCTCTGTTGCTGGGGAAAGACATCCAGTGGGAGCCTCGCCTTTTGTTTGCCGTCAAGAAGGACCAGGTGAGCGTTCGCTCGCAACAGTTTCGGCTCGATGCGTCAGGTCAGCTATTTGACATCACGGCCGACCCAGGTCAACGCAACGATGTCTCCCTCCGACATCCGGAACTTACCGAGCGCCTGTCACGGCAGGCAAAACGTCATGCTCGAGAGATGCAAATCTGCTTCGAGGCCAGCGCCAGTCGCCCCTTTCACGTCGGCTATGGCCCCTCTACGACACTCCCGGCGCGGGACGGCGTAGAACACGGAACAATCAGGCGAAGCTCCAAGGCGCCCAACAATTCCTTTTTTACGCACTGGACACAGGCGGGCGATTCAATCACTTGGGACATCGACGTAGGAACGACCGGCGACTACGAAGCCATTGTATACTACACCTGCGCCGCGGGAGACGAAGGGTCCACCCTGCGGCTTTCCCAGCAAGGAGGCGGCTCCGTTCAGGCGCCGGTGGTGACCCCGTTCGATCCGCCGCTATACGATAAGTCCAAGGAGCGAGTGGCCAATTCGCACTATTACGTAAAGGACTTCAAGCCCATGCGTTTGGGTGTCTTGCGCCTGGAAAAGGGACGTGGACCGTTGCGACTGGGCTCACTTGACATCATGGGAAAACATGTGATCGATGTTCACTCAGTGGTTTTGAACTTGCGCTAATCGCGAGTCCTCCAACTGCCTCATGTCTAGAGTAGGATTCCAGATTAGGTAGCGGAATCGGAATCATGAAAGGCTGGCAGAAGTCGGCAGAACGGGTAAGTCCTATGTCATTACCCCGCGTCTTAAGGGTCCTTTGAAACCCTCGCAGAAGGAACCGCAAACGACCCGCACCTGTTCCCGCAGGTAATACCAGCTTATAGAAGGCTCATTTCGGTCTAGACAAGTGGGAGTATCTCAGGTTCGAACAAAATTATTGTCGAGCATGGTTTTTAGTTGACTTTGCATAGTATACTATGCATATTAGTGGAAATCGCCTTGAAAGGGATGATCATGAAATTTGAAAGTCAGCTTCTAAAGGGGATTGCTCCGACGGTGGTGCTGGAGATCCTTTCCCGAGGGCCGATGTACGGCTATGAGTTGTGCAAGGCTATTGAGCAACGCAGCAACGAGATTCTATCTCTGGGCAAGGGCACGTTGTATCCTCTACTGTATAATCTGGAGGCCAAGAAGCTCGTGGGTGCTCAATGGGAAGTTGCTGAATCAGGTCGAAAACGACGTTACTATGCCATCACTAGCAAAGGCAAGACGCAGCTCGATGGCCAGAAGTCTCAGCTCAAGGAGTTGGTGAAGGGATTGGACTTCGTCTTTGGTGGCGCCTTATCGTCGACGAGGTAGCCGTAAGTTCAGCGTTATACCCAAGAAGCCCATAAGAGATCTGGGTTAAGGAGGTTCGTATGGTGGAGAAACCCACTTTCGATCCGCTACCGGTGGGTGCATCGAAGTTCATTGAGGGTCTTGTCAAGAAGGTGCGATACCGCAAAAAAGTGCGGCAGGACGTTCATGCCGAGTTGCAGGCCCATTTCGAAGATGCTCTGTCCGACTGCGCCAGTTCACAAGAGCGAGAGCAACTCGCAGCCACATTAATCGCAGAATTTGGCGACCCACGGTTTCTGGCCAGGCTGATCCGCCGTGGCAAGAAGCGATGCCGACCGGTTTGGGTTAAGGGGATGATTCGCCTGGCTCAGGTGGCCGCGTTGTGCGTTCTATACCTGGTGTTATGTGTAAGCCGGTTGTTTATTGGTGCACCCACCATCAAGGTTGACACGATTGCCTGGCTCAATGAAAGCGTGCGTCAGGGACGCGATGAATCACTCAACGCACGCCACGACTTAATAGAAGCCTGTTCCTTGTTAAGTAAAGGGCCATCCATTCTGACAAAGGGACCGCGTCTCATCCAAGATATGAACGATGTTCAGCGACAAGCGGTGGAGGCCTATTTAACCGAGAATCAACCCGCATTAGATCATTTCCGCCAGGCGGCCACCAAGCCCCATTACTGGCCCTACTACGCTCCCGTAGAACCCATGCCTGAACTCACAGGGATAGGCACTGTCACAGTACCCGGCATGATGGATAGCATGGCGATGATTGCCCATCTGATGAATCAATGTATGGAGTCGATTAGAACTGTACGTCAACTGGCCTTTGCCATGGAGTATCAAATTCAATGGGAAACGGAGCAGGGCCAAATCGATCAGGCGTTGGCCGACTGTGTGGCCTTAATCCAATGCGGTCGCTTCATGGCCGGTACAGGCTTTTTGATCGAAGAAATGGTGGGCGTGGCCATCGCCGCACTGGGGCACAGATCTACACTGCGTGTGTTGGATGTGGCTGACGTCAACGAAACTCTATTGGCCTCAACCTACCGGAAATTCGATGCGATTCTCCGATCCGACAAACCATTCATGCCAGCGGATTTTGAAAAAGCGTTGATAAACGATCTTGTCCAGCGATGCTTTACCGATGACGGCCGGGGCAATGGTCGTGTCTTAGCCAGCGGCATGATTCTGGCCGCCTCATCTACGACTTCATTGTTAAAGGACCTGCTTCTATTTGACTTCCCGGACAGACAAGAAATCACCCAAAAGATTAATACCTTTTATGAACGGGTGGAGGCACAATCAGGTCTGTCTCCCTGGCAGCTACATGAGAGACCTGCGGATTCAGAAGACACCCATGATTTCTGGTATATGGATACGGTAGGACCGGCCCTGGCGCGTGTCGCCGAATTGGGCTGGCGACTGAAAACGGACACCGAAGCCACGCTGGCGATCATCGGCATCCAACACTATCATGCCACGCAGGGCACATTGCCAAGCACACTGGAAGAACTCCTCCAAGCCGGGCTCGTCGGCTCGATCCCGCGCGATTATTACAGTGACGGACCATTAGCGTATCAGCGCACAGATGAGGGATTCCTCCTCTACAGCCGAGGCGAAGACATGAAAGACGATGGCGGCCGGCCCGCCGTGACGGCAGAAGGAAAAAAACACAAGCATGGAGCCCATGGCGATTGGGTGTACTGGCCCGTCACGCCCTAAGGGACCGGCAAGAGATAACTTGGACTTTTGAACGCCCAATTGCAACAAATGAGTGATTAGAAATAAGGCGAGCGGGAGCCCATAGTGTCTAATTCCTAGTCCGGACACGCCAGGAATTCCCCACCTGACGGTGGAATACTTCCATCCGTGACGGCCTTGCATCATTGTGACAGAAGGAGTTAGTGGGAATAATAGTTACACTGCGCGAGGTATCTCAGCCCATGATTAAATTTGCCTGTTCAAACTGTAGAGAATCCATACGTACGGACGACAAAGACGCGGGCAAGCGGGGCAAGTGTCCGAAATGTGGAAATGCCGTGGTAGTGCCGAATCGATCGACGGTCATTGAATTTGCCTGTGAGGGTTGTGGACACACGATCAAGGTGGCGGAGCGCTATGCCGGCAAGCAGGGCAAATGTCCGAAGTGTCAGAATCCGGTGGTGGTCCCTGCGCTTCAGGATCAGTCCCATAAGGAGAGAGGCGGCGCTGCGAGCATCACCTGCTCAGTCTGCGACCAGGTCATTGCCGTCGCCGAAGATGTCGCAGAGGGATCTCTGGAGTGTCCCGGGTGCGGCAGCACGATTGATGTGTCGTCGGGCCGTCCTGTCTCTGGGGTCGAGGATGAGGAAGCATATGAGACGGATGAAGATCTCTACGAAGCGTCTGGTGCGTATGACACATCGAGCGGTCCGGATCGTCGCCTGGTCATGATCATTGCCGGTGTCGCGGTCGTGGTGGTAGCAGGAATTATTGGCCTGGTGATTTTTCTCCGTTCTCCTGGTCCGGAGCCGGCCCGGGAACCCGTCGTTGCGCATCGGTCACCAGCGACCGCCGAGACGGAGTCCCCACCTCAACCGGTCGTCGCTGATGAGCCAATACCGGAAACGACCGCTGCCC
The DNA here is from genome assembly GCA_022563885.1 of Planctomycetota bacterium. GTDB lineage: Bacteria > Planctomycetota > Phycisphaerae > Sedimentisphaerales > Anaerobacaceae > JAIPFM01. The sequence continues at coordinate 5,383 of JADFMM010000298.1, forward strand.
TGGAAACCGGCGACGGTATTCGCCTGCGGTTCCGCCCCACACCGGGAGAAAAGCGAACCCTGCGTGTGATCACTCATGTTGATATGTCCGCTGATCAGGGCGGACAGCAGGTGCAGCAGGGAACAATCACCCAGACTATCACGGTCGACCTCGAGACCGGAGAGTCGAAGGCGGACGGGACCATCGGCGTCGGGATCACCTTGACGCAGATACAACTAAAGACGGAGATGGGCGGTACAGAGACGGGCACATATACATATGATTCTGCCGAGGCTGTCGGTGAAGACGACCTTCTGGCAGAGACTTATGGGTCATTTGTGGGCAAACGCTTCACGGTTGGCGTGTCCGGCCAGGGTAACATTATTGATTCCGGCCTGGATGAGTTGTTTCTCGCCGTAGCCAAAGATCGCATGCAAGCCGAAGACTGGAAAACGCGCATGCGTCTCAAAGAAAAAGCTGACGCCGCGATCGAACGTACGAACCAACGCTTCGGCTCGCGCCAGGCCAGGGCCCTCGCCCTGAAAAAGCAGTTGGAGGAGTTCCCTATCTTCGGTACCGAGAAGATTCGCGATCTGCTGGCTCACCTGTTCGTTACATTGCCGGAACAATCCGTGCAAATGGGTGCCGCTTGGAATGGGTCTCTCGCAGTGACTGAAGTATCGGGGATCCATGTCGATATGCCTGCCACCTATACGATGACAGCCATTGAGGAGGACACCTGCAGGATCAGTGCCCAAGGTAAGATAGATATCAACGAAGAACCCATTGTCTCTCAAACGGGTCAGGCCGCGGGCAGTAGCAAACTGGCCGGCTCATCGCAGGCCGATCTGACAGTGGACCGCCGGACAGGCTGGCTGATGCGCAAAGATCAGACAACTCGCCTCAGCCGTCAAACGCAGACCAGTCCGGCCGGACCTCAGGGCTCCGAGGCAGCCATGCAGGTTGACATGGAGATCACGACTACCGTTGAACCCGTTTTGTAGTAACGTTAGCATGCCTTTCTCCGCCTGTCCTACGCAAAAACCGATATGAAGGCAATAACGTTTGGGTCACGAGTTCTTGGAAGAGATTCAGCAAGGAGCTTCCAGGTTGTTTCCTCTCGACTATTTCCGTAAGACTAATCCATGGCCGCTATTCAGGGAGCTTGCATAAGCCGTCAGAATTGAAAACGTTCGAGTTTTTGAGTAGGACAATGGAGTTCAACTCACACGTGTAACAACTGAGCTATTTGCTGCCTAGGTGCTCATGCGTCAGAGCTTGATGACGGCTTGATCTTTACCATAGCCCCTTAGCCAGGATCAAAATGAATAGCCTCATTAGGAAGGACTAGAGGAAGGGCTGGGATAGTTGTTCGCTTTTTCATTGAACTCGACTACCAACGATGCCTTCGACCGTCATCAAGGGGATCCAAGTGATGCCGCTTGTCCGAATCATTGTCTCTCATGGGGTCACCTCAGCCGCCTCCTTTTCTTTATTTGAGGCGTGATGGTAACCGTTGGGGCCTGCGTAGGCAAGCGAGAGATACGCGCGATGCCATTAACGCGCCTTCGACCACCAAAACTGCTGCTTAGGGATCAGCAAGAAATAACTTGGACTTTTGAATGCCCAATTGCACCCCATCTTTGATCGCTTCTCAATCGCAAAATCCTCGCAGTAGAACAGCTACGCCTGTGGTTTCGCTCAATCGGGCGCGACCA
>JADFMM010000299.1 GCA_022563885.1 Planctomycetota bacterium
ATGCACCGTCGAAGATGCCTGCACCAAAGCGTCTTATAAAGAACTCAAAAATAAATGAAAAAGACCCATAAAAATCAACATTATTAGCTTGAAATAAGTCGTTCCATATCAGCGAAGAATGAGCGTGATGTGTCCCGGCTGAACGCCGGGGCGGTAGCAACCGAAGCCAATAAGTAACGGTTAGATACTAAACCATAATATTGGATTAATGGTTGATTACGGAATTTCAAAGAGCGAAGTGATGCAGATAACGTCTGCCTCAGGGGCCGAGCGCTAAGCGAGGTCCCTTGCAGGCAAATGTTATCATTTGTGATTTTGTGCTTTTTGGTCAATTTCGCAGCCAGCTGCGAAATCTCCGCAGAATATGGTGTGTCCACTCTACTAATAAGATTTGGGGTCCTTAGGGGGTCCTTAGGGGTCGATCCTCGGATTAAAAAGGGGGGGGGCTTAGGGAGGACTTTAATAAGGGACAGACACTTTGCCGGCCTTTCGGTGGCTCGGGGGCAGGCGAACATATTCGCTTAAACATACTATTTCCATGCCGAAACGAGTACACTTGGGCAGTCATCGAGTCATATCAGTGCCGACTAGTCAGCCGACCCAGGAAGACCATCTTGAGCCAACTAAACTTCTCATCCCTTAAGCTGAAGCCCGACCTGCTGAAGAACATTGCGTCCCTTGATTTCAAGAAGATGACGCCCATCCAGGCCGAGAGCCTGCCGCATATTTTGAGAGGCCAAGATGTCATTGGACAAGCGAAATCCGGTTCCGGCAAGACAGCGGCGTTCGGCCTTGGTCTGCTGCAAAAGCTGGATATAACGAGGTGTCGAGTCCAATCTCTGGTGCTTTGTCCTACCCGGGAACTGGCAGATCAGGTCTCCAAGGCGGTTCGTCAACTGGCCCGAACGCTTCCGAATGTGAAGATCCTGACCCTGTGTGGGGGCATGCCGTTTCGGCCTCAGACCAGCTCATTGGAACATGGGGCCCATATTATTGTGGGCACACCGGGACGCGTGGGAAAGCATCTGCGCGGTGGTACGTTGACTTTGACCCATTTGACGACGCTGGTTCTGGATGAAGGCGACCGCATGCTGGATATGGGATTCCAGGATGAACTGGATGCCATTATTGAAAAGGTACCGATTCGTCGACAAACGCTTCTGTTCAGTGCAACCTACCCCACCAAAATACAGTCCGTGGCTGAGCGCATCATGCATGAGCCTGTGATCGTTAAGGTGGAATCCACCCATGACAGCAGCAGTATTCGGCAACATTTCTATGAGGTCGAGAAGCATCATCGGCTGTCTGCTTTGTTTCGGCTGATTCAGCACCATCACCCGGAAGCTTCGGTGGTTTTCTGCACGACCAAGGTGGAAGCTCAGGAGTTGAGTGATGCGTTGGCTTCCGCCGGGTTCAGTACCCTCGCGTTACATGGCGATCTGGAGCAAAGTGAGCGTGATGAAACGCTGGTTAGATTTGCCAACAAGAGTGTGTCTATTCTCGTGGCCACGGATGTGGCGGCTCGTGGCCTGGATATTGATTCTGTAGACATTGTCTTTAATTACCATGTTTCGCGGGACTTCGAGATGCATGTTCACCGAATCGGTCGCACGGGCCGAGCCGGGAGCAAGGGCATGGCTTGCTCTCTGTACAGCGAGAAAGAGCGCGACAAAATATCGCTGTTGCAAGCCTATTTGGGCCAGACCATTAATAGCGAGCCTCTACCGCCGCAACCCCGATTGGATGAGGCCCCAATGGAGGCGCCCATGGCCACGCTAAAGATAGGAAGTGGTAAAAAGCAGAAAGTTCGACCGGGTAATATACTGGGTGCTCTGACTGGTAAAAATGGACTGACTGCAACCCAGGTGGGAAAGATTCATATCTTTGACAACTGGTCTTATGTCGCAGTCACGCGAAATGCGGTGAAACGCGCACTCAAGAAGCTGGGTGAGGAAAGATGGAGGGGACGTCCCATGCAGGGTCGCCTCATTCGGAGTGGGCTTTTGGCATCAGCGCTCGAATAGTGATTAGTGAAAGACGAAGAGCAGGGGACAGTATAGGGTCACGTCTCAATTATCAATTAATGGAAGGGGGTACGGCCAACCACCTAAGACCTTAGATTGCGTTTCTCAAATATGCATCAGCCGGCCAGGCTCTAGCTCTCAGTGTAGGGTAGAGTGTCCTCCAAACCGGGGTTACATCAGACCGACCTCTTCCTCCCCCAAAGTAGTCTCTAAAAGTGGATTTCGGCCGCGCCGCGGTCCCTTATGATTCCCAGGTCCCATGTAGTTTTGTCGTTGAGCGAATTAAAGGTATCCGGTACATTTTCTGGGGCGACCTCTTGGTCGAAGGCTAGATTCAAGGTCCATTTTCAGTGCTGTTACTTTTGCCCACTCCGGATCCCCTAAGACACAACCATCCAATCCAGACGAACAATCACGTAGACGTGGCAGAATCACTATTGCAAACGAACCATTCAGGGTGCCTCCAAGAATTGCTTTTCACATGAAAACGAGCATGCTGTTTATTGGCAAGGCGGAAGGGTCACGCCGGAGTTGGTGTTCTTCACCATCGAGACCATTTTTAGCCTGACAACGCGGCCAACGGACAGTGCAGCCATTCGTAGTCAAAGTGAATTATTAGTGGTACCCTTCAGTATGGCAAAACCCAAAAGCAGTCACAGATTAGTCCGCTACGGCATCTATGATGGGTGGGATCGGGAGAGCAAGACACTGCCTCGCGGATCCTGGCCTTTCAACGGGAAGTACCCGCACGGATTGGCATTGAGTTTGGCTACATCCTCAACATCAAGAAGGCCAAGGGCAAGCTGCTGTCGTTCTGTATCGAACACCCTCCTTTTCTCAGCAAGGACGGCAAGGTCGCTCCTCCGTTTACCGGCGAAGTGTATGTGCGCAGCAACGACTGGCAGTTCTACCTGGGCGATACCGTCTGGGAGCCGGTATCGGACAAGCTGGGGCCGTGGCGATTAGTGACCGAACTGGAAGGACAGAAACTCGCCGACGAGACCTTTCTGTTGGTCGAGGACACCGGCGAGTCGTTTGACGTGGAGACCTTGTGATGGGACGCGGCAGGCAGAAAAAGAACGCGACGCGTCGGAAGAAGCTTTAGGGTCGACCCTTAAGAACTTAAGTTCCGGCATCGCAGTAAACATGGGCGCTCCATCTTCTTAGTTTTTATGGGCTGGGCCCTTGGGCAGCCTTTCTTGTCGCTTCATTCAGCCTCCCATGCTTCCCGGCTCGGCTCAGGACACCAAAACTATACGATTTCGCCACGGAGTCTGCGAGGGATTGGGGCCGAACGTACCACATTCTCCCGTAACTCCAAGGTGATTCTCCCCATGTCCAAGGGTTGTGTCAAGGCAAACCTAAGGGGTCAGACTCAGCCGACGATCCAAGCCGGTTTGCGGTCACGATTCGGGTTAATTTGTCGGTTGTAAATCTCACCTTCGGTGAGGTCTATGTTGCACCACAGAGAGCACCGAGGTCACAGAGAAAAGAAGGAGAAAAGCAGCGGCGATAGCCTCTCTGTGTTCTCTACTTGCCTCTGTGGTAAAAAAACCCTGCATATGCCGAAGGCATAATTCGACATTTATGCAACGTTAGGGTTGATTTGTGTTGATTGGGGCTTATGATCCGTTCATGGTCCTACGGGCTTTCTAGGGTCACACCTTTCCCGTTTCCGTTGAAGGAATAAGGAAAGGTTTGCCGCCTACCGTGCCGACCCATCAGAATTGCCAAGTATTACCGCCTACACGAGTACGTGCGTTGACCTGTAAGGGGCTCAAACTTACCCCTTACCCCCATCCGTCAGTACCTTCCTAAAAAGCTTCCGTTCCCTCCCAAAGCAGGATCCCGATTAATGCTCATCATGGGTAGATTAAATACACGACCAAGGAAGTCACTTGACTTTGCCACACCAATGAAAATATACTCAGAATCAATCAGATCAGTGGCACAATGAAAACGATTCATTGTGTTACATTTATGAGTTGAATCCGCCAAAAAGATAACCCAGGCTACCCAATACTTGGGTTTATGGGATTGGTCATGAAAGGAACGGTATTCATGCCTACACGAAGAGACAGACTGAATAAGAGACGCGAAAACCAACTCAAGACGCGTGCCGCCAACTCCGTGCGCAAGGTCAAGGAACGGGCGCGTCGGGCCGCCAAAGCCGCCGCTGCCGATGAATAGTCCCTACTCAGACCAATGAGCCCTTAGGCCCCACCCTTAGGCCCCCAATGCTCACTAACACTGTCCGTAAGTTCGCAACTGTAGCGGCAGGGCGGTGAAAATGCCAATGGTAGCATTGGGCACCTAAAGGTTTGAGTCTTCTGGCCATAGGGCCAGCCCTGGAATTAAGACTTAATGGTTGGCAATGAGCGAGATGGAGGAGTGCGATTAACGGGCCGACGGCAGCGGGGCCGAGTGTCCACCAAACCGGAGTTACTTCGAATTAATCCCTAACCTGTTGAGTCCTCTGGCATCATCAGACCATGTCATCTTCTTCCCAGACGGTCCGGTAGGCCCCCAAGGTCTCGAAGGTGTCGATCATCCGTCGGTAGAACGGGTCAGTGGACAGGGTCGCACTGTCGCCCACCACCAGCAATTTTCTGCGAGCCCGCGTCATGGCGACGTTCATCCGACGCACCTCCTGCAGGAAACCAATCTCGCCCCGCGCATTGGATCGTACCAGCGAAATCACTACCACTTCTTTCTCCCGTCCCTGAAAGCCGTCTACGCTGTCGATCTCCAGTCCCGGCACTGACAGGCGCTCCCGAAGCAGCCGCACCTGGGCAGCATAGGTGGCGATCACGGCGATGTCACCCGGCGCCACACCCCACTCCAGGAGATCCCGAACCTTGCGACAAACCAAGGTCGCTTCCTGCCGATTCAGGCGGCTCTCACCGTCGGGCTCGAGTTCCTCGTCAAAGCTCGCTCCGGCCGTGTCGATGAACTCGATGGGCATCCTGGTGGAGCCATTGTCGGCGACGCCCTGAAGGTCAGCTAACAAATGTTCACTCACCGATGGATGGGCTTGCAGCCCGGACTCGTAGAATTCCTGCGAGGGAAAGTGCATGATGGCCTCGTGCATGCGATACTGGACCGTCAATGCGCGGGCGATGGACCCATTGAAGTACCCCATCAGCCGTTCAAACAGACTCACACCCAGCCCCTGCGCAGCGGCCTCCTGACTCACCACTGTAGGAGGCAACTGACAGTGGTCCCCCGCCAGCACGACCTTCTCGCACCATAACAAGGGCAGCCAGCAGCCGGGTTCAGTGCTCTGGCAGGCCTCATCGATGACACCCAAATCGAAACGCCGCCGACCCAACACCTCATGGTTCAGGGCTGTCGTGGTGGCGCACAGGACGTCGGCGGTATCAAGGATATGCTCGACGGCCTGGGCCTCTAGATGCCGGGCATCAGCCAACAGATTCCTGGCCTCCTGGCGGCTCGCCTGACGCGTACCGGGGGCCGGCGCCGAGCGGGTATATCGCCCGGCCTTTCGAAACAAACCCATGGCCTCCTTGACCAGCTTGCGGGCCAGTTTCACATCGGGATGCTCCTGGACCAGCAGATCCAGGGTGTGGGCACGAAGGTCGGCTGTGACTCGAGCCGGATGCCCCAGACGCACCGCCCGTTCACCTCTGGCCAAGAGCCGTTCGAGGATGTTGTCCACGGCCAGGTTGCTGGGGGCGCAGGCCAGCACCTTTTCGCCCCGGTGAATCGCCCGACGAATCAGTTCCACAACCGTCGTGGTCTTGCCAGTGCCCGGCGGTCCATGAATCAGGGCCACATCGCGGGCCGACAGAGCGAAACGCACGGCCTGCTGCTGGCTGTCATTGAGTCCGGAATCAAGGGCCGGCTCATCCTGTTCGCGATCGAACTGGGGTTGACGCTGGCCCAGCAAGATGTCACGCAGTTCCGCCAAGCGTTCCCCACGGGCCAGTCGTGCCCGCTGCAAGGCCGCCTGCTGTCTCTGCATCGCCGCCTCGTCACTGGAGAGACTAAGACGCCATGTTTCGTGTTCAGTCCATTCCTCCGGGCGGCTGCCCAGGGCCACCCGCAGGAACCCTTGCGCCAGTTCACATACCACACCTCGGTGTTGGCCAGTACCTTTCGCGCCTTGGGCGGAGTCAGCAGAGAGAACGACGGGGCTGCCCACCCCCAAGCGTGTCCAGGGCAGCGGCCCGCGTTTGCGTTTGGTCAGCTGTAGGATGTGCCGGCCTCCCAGGCCAGTGTCCTCGTCAGAGATGACCAGATCCACCACACTCAGTCCCGTTCTTTCGGCATCCGCGGGCGAAAGCCGTCGGTCCCGCTCGGCCGCCTTCTCGGCTTCTGCCCGGCTCTCCAACTCGAGCAGGCGGGCCAGGTGTTCAAAATGACAGCCATCGACCTGCGAGGCATCCCCTTGGCTCTCGGCCCAGACCCGTACGCGCCGCCGCCCTAACGTCTGGCCATCCAGGGCCTGAACCAGACGGACCTGCCAATCGTCAGGGATTTCAATAATGGCTTCGCCTGCCCGCAGATCAATTCTCCCCACCCGACGGCGCTCCATCCCAGAGACCGTGTTGAGGAAGCCCAGCAACTGGGCCTTGGTGACTTGTCGTGGAAGTGATTCTATATGGAGCAGGATCATCTTTGAGATTCACTATGGCGTTATTCTTTCGTTCATGGCGGCGTACACCGGACTGCAAGAAGTTTTATTAAAACTCTCACTTTGTCAATATAGGAAATTGCGCTTTTGTGGATAATCTGATACACAAGAGGCGTGAGTGACAAAGACTAAGGGGGAAGCCCGGGGTCGACCTTAAGAACTTAATTTCCCGTATCTCAAGACCACGGCCTCTCCATCTTCTTAGTCATAAGGGCTGGCCCCTAGCCCGCCCCGCGATCCGTCGAATAACAGAACACTCCATGCTGCCCCGAGGTGTTTTCGTCACGCGCCTGGGCCAAAGGGACTTTTGATTTAGCTATCGTAGACAT
>JADFMM010000300.1 GCA_022563885.1 Planctomycetota bacterium
TCGATCGTGCTATTATGCGCATAGCCCGGGAGGCCCGGCGCCTGGGCCAGTGGCCCGACACCCTCAAGCACGGTCCAGTTTTCACCGTCGACGGTGTATTCGACGACCACGTCCTTGGCGCCGAATCCCACGAAGGTCTCGATAAGTTGGTTCGAGTTCCAGATCCAAAGCTCGTGCAGCTTGTAGGCCCGGTCGAAGGCGTACTCGATCGTGGCCGGGATAGCCCCGCTGATCCACATGTCGGCGGCGTCGATCCCATGGAGATCGTCCGCCAGACCGGAGCCGTCGATGGTCTTCTCGGGCCTGGAATCGCTAAACGAGCTGGATGCCGTGGCCGTGATGCTGGTGATGGGAATAGAGAGGGGCTCCGCCGTGAAGCTCCACACAGCGCCCTTGAATACCGTAAAGTCGGGGGCCGCATTGACCTCATCAACACGCCAATAATAGGTCTGCCCAAAATCCAACCTTTCGCCGGCATAGCTGCTAGCGTCTTGGCGGCCCTGGTATACGCCGGCCGGATCAACTGTGGCAGTGGCGTTGTTGACATCCTCAAGACTGGTGCCGAAGAACACATCGTGCGTGTTGGCAAACGTTCCCGGCGACCAGTTGAGAACGACATCACGAGGTATGTCTGTCGCTTCCTCGGCCGGACTGGGATCAATCGCCTGCGTTAGACTGGCGAAGGGGCTCGAAATGACCACGTTGTCAATTATTTTCTCCAGGGTGCCGTTGCTCTCAAATGAGATATACAGGCCGTCCGTATGGTTATCCCACTCGAAGTCGTAGGAGTCGCCAATACCAGGTATTAAGCTTTCCACGGAGACGTCGTTTATCCACACGCGGAGGGTGGCGGTATTGCCGTCGCTATATCCATCGGGGCTATCGAACTCGAGCTTGACCCGTGCGGGATCCGTCGAATTGTCAATGATGTCGGTGTTGTTGACGCCCTGGAGCACGGCGCTGTCCCATATGCGCCAGCTTCTCTGGGCTCTAAATAAGAAGCCGAAGGGCACGCGGCCCGAATTGACGTCAATGCCCGTAGTGAATGACGCAGGTTCAGGCCCAAACTGCAGGTTAAACCACTCGCCTGATTCGGTAAAGGGCATGACATCGAACTCGATGGTGAAGGAAGCCCCCAGTTCGGCACTGGTGAACTTGTGATCAATATAGATGTTGCCGCCAGCTTGGGCAGAGAAGGCGTTGCCGGAGATGCTCATCGCCGTCGCAGCGCCCTCCACCTCCGCCCAAGGTGCCGAGATGGTTCCGCCCAGGGCATTGTCGTTGGTGCCCAACGTGTCGCTGTCAGGCCGGTCAAAGGAATCGCTGTAGAGCGCAGCGGCCGAAGCACTGCCCACCAGACCCAAAATCAAAACAAATGAGGCCAAACTAATCAGTTTCTTGACATGCATGATCATGTTCCTCCTAGATTAGAGTGTTCAACACAGACACATTTGGCACACCCTTGGCTTGTCAGCAGCCAGGTATTCAAAGGCGTTTTTCTGATGACGCCAGTGCGCGACAATGGAAAACTCATGCTCAATACGCTCAGCCGCTCTGGCACCGGGTCTCAGGGTCAGAACAGATGTTGTGATCATTAGAATCCTATTCATGGGACTTGATCTCTCCTGACGTGTCATGGGGTAGCCCAGTCGGAGACGGTTTCGAAATCCGCCTCTTGGAAGGTGGCGACTTTTGTCATCCATTGCTCCGAGACAAAACCCTTGTGGAGAGGGTGGTTGCAATAGCCTTCGTATTGGCGCTCATCGCTGAACTCCATGGTGATGCAGAAGGCAAAAGGATTCTTGGCGCTGGTCTGCCGAAGAAGGCAGAGGTTGATGACGCCTGGAATCTCTCCAAGCCTCTTTGCAGCTTGGAAGAATCCTTCGTGATCCGTAGCGGAGAGTTCCTCTTTGAATGTAAAGGATACTGTATGTGTCATCATTCAGCTCCTTCAAAGCCTTCACTGTGTAATTGCGCTAAGCCTTTATTCGCCGGGCAATTGAAACGTGTGCTTACCGAGCTTCACTTCTGCAGCAGAAGCAACAACGACCATCGCCGATGTTGGCAGGAGCGTGATCAATGGTTTAGATCGAGTGGCATTCATGGTTCACGGCGCCGGCTTTAAGAGCGCCGCCATGGTGTAAGCGACCGTCTCTTGGATCAGATGTTCTTCCTCACTTGCGAAGTCTTGGAATTTCCAACGGGAGACTCCGGTAATCGCGTTTACGATATGCATCGTTGCAATGTTGACGTCCAGACTGCGAAGCCGCCCGTTTTCCGACAGCTCCCGCAAGGTCTCACGAATCAGTTCAAGATGCTCCCCAACGCGGCCCCTGATTTCTTCCCGGTGCGCGGGGACAAGGTGGTTAACTTCCGACCATATTGTCGCAAACGCGAGTCCATGCCCGATCAATGCTTGAATGTGCAATCGCATCAGCTGCCGCAGCCGTTCTTCTGGGTCATCGATCAAGCGCACGGGCGTGCAGACGATGCGTTCCAGAGCATCCACGGCATGCTTCATGATTTGGTACAACATGTCCTGCTTACCGGAAATATGGTGATATAGCCCGGCCTTGGTCATTCCGACCGCTTGGGCGATATCGCCGATGGACGTTCCTCCGAACCCCTTTTCAACCATCAACGCAGCGGCGGCACGGTAGACATCCGCGGTACGAGCTGGTGCTCCTTTGGGCGCTGATTGAAAAACGGAGACGGGCATATTCGTGACTCCCTATTGGAACAAAATCGGCGATACGTTCGCTCGTTCGCTGAATCGCAGCGAGCGATTGGCATGCGGGAAAGCACGCGAATCATCAGCTCGCGCCGGCCTTCCACAATGACCGTGGATACCCACAAGCGGTCCTCACCCATACCTACCGATCGTTCGGTCACCAGTCAAGTGAATTCTGAGAAGAACCCGTACCGTGCAAATACTAGTCGCGCACAGCTCCTTTTATTTAAGGGGCTATGGCAGGAACGGCCGAGAGCATTTTCCGGTGAAAGAGTCGTTGAAGGTGGGTAGTCGTTGAAAATAGACGCCGCAGGCATCGAACTCGGGATCGATCTTGCCAGTTCATCTGATTAAACCTGCCGGGACCGTGGTAGGCCTATCGCTTGCTCTTGTCACCTGGGTTGGGCAATAGAGTATTTATGGATTCGGGACGCTGCACATATTACAATAATCATTCATGTGCCTGACCGCGCAGCTGGACGAAGATCATATGGAAAATGTCGGGTTATTGAACACAAAAAGGATGACGTCATGCGAAATCTCATACCCGTCACTGCACTTGTCCTATTGATCGCTACTCTCTCCGCCACCGCGCAAAACCAGCGCGGCCCCAAGCCCGCGGTCTCCTCTGAAATCCTCGCCCTTTACGAGCCCGCCGAGTTCAAGGGCGTCAAGTATCGTCTGATGAAACCCATCGACTTCGACCCGAGCAAAACCTACCCGCTCATCCTGAGCATGCACGGCGCCGGCGGACGTGGCACGCAAAACATCAAGAGCCTGCGCAAATGGAACGAGTGGCTGGCCGACGAAGAACTCCGCCGCAAGCATCCCTGCTTTGTGCTGGTCCCGCAGTCGCCCGGATTTTGGCTCGATCCCGCCGCCGAGCACGGCATCCTGCCCGAGCCCGGCACGCTTAAAATCGAAGACCTTCCCGAGGGCATGCGCGAGATGGGCCAGCGTACGCTCGATACCGCCGCCGCCGTCGCCAAGAACCCCAACGACCCGCGCATCAGCAACGGCGTGCTCGGCAAGGTGCTCGAATACATCGATACCGAACTCGGCAAACAATACAAAATCGACGCCGACCGTATCTACTGCCTCGGCCACTCCATGGGCGGCATGGGAACCTTCGTCGCTGTTTACCAGCACCCCGACCGCTTCGCCGCCGCGATCCCCTCGGCCGGCGCCTTCTATCCCTGGCTTGACGCCGCCCGCATCAAGGACGTGCCCCTCTGGATCTTCCACAGCAACGACGACAAGGTCGTTGACTACGTCGGCTCACGCCACCCCTTCGAACGGCTGAAAAAACTCAACGCCAACACCAAACTCACCACCGTTACCGGCGTCGGCCACGGCTCAAGACTCTCCTTCAACTACACCGGCGACGACCCCGAAAAAGACTACGTCACCGAGTACGCCTCGGATCGTCCGGACAAAACCGATCATGTTTGGGATTGGTTGTTCAGGCAAAACCGGTCGGGGCAAGTAGGGCACGCTGAACTTAATAAGACGCTGGCGGTGATCAATGATCAATTTAAGCACGTTGACGTAGAGCTTGTTGAGTGGCCTGATAAGTTGCATCAACAATTGGGGAAACTCAAGAAGATTGCGTTTATGGCTTATCCGGTGAAGAGGCCTGAGGGGAAGTTGCCGTTGCTTATTGCGTTGCATGGCGGGGGGGGCAGGGCGATGAGTGTGGAGCGACAGCTTGCGCGGTCGGCGGAGACTAAAGGGCTTGGGTTAGCGGAGCTTGCGGAGAGAGGTTTGATTTTGCTGGAGCCGAACTCGGCGGATATTTGGGACGCGAGTTCGCTGGATACGATGCTTGATTATGTTTTGGAGAACTACATAGAGATCGATAAGAATCGTGTTTATGTGATGGGTCATAGTATGGGTGGTTGGGGGAGTTGGAGTTGGATACTTGAATCGTCGGATCGTTTTGCGGCGGCGGCGCCGTGCGGTTTTCCGGGTGGTGACACGGGTAATGTGGGGCGCCTTGTGAAGCTGCCGATTTGGGGCATGGCGGGTGGAGCTGACGGTACGAGAACGGAGGGCGTTAAAAAGATGGTGGAGCGCTTGAGGGCGGCGGGGAATGTGAATGTGAAATATACGGAGTTTGCTGGGGCGAATCATAGCGAAGCGAATGCGGCGGTTTTTAGTTCGGTGGAGTTGGTGGATTGGATGCTTGGGTTTTCAAGGGGGGAGTAGAGATGTTGTTTTGAGGGGGGAATTGGTACAACGACGAACGGCCGCACCAGGCACTCAAGTACATGACACCGAACAAATATCACGAGAAAATGACGGCCGACGCGGCGTGAAATAAGAATCAATGTTGTCCAACTCTGCGGGGTACATTACAGTCGTGACGAATAGCACCGGGCTTATTCAGAAGACGGTCGAAAGCAGTGGATATCAATGCCAGCTTATTAAGGGGCTACCAGAACACTCAGAGATGGGCCTTATCGGTAAGGTGCTATTCGCGGCACTGTCCGCCCGGTTCGTTCACGAGTGTGCGAGAAGGCCAGACATCGGGACAATCGAACTATGAAACAATTGAATTTCCTATCAACAATTGCAGTGACAAAGCCGAGGAGACTGTTCGTTTGCATGCTGGTTTCAGGTGCCAGCGCAGCATTTGCAATGGGCAATCAATCCGAGGATCAGCATCACAAAGCCGGAGGATCAATAACCACCACACTTGAACTACCCCACGGAACTCCCGAAGAAGTGGGTATGTCGGGAGAACGACTGAATAAGGTGAAGGATGTTGTCCAGGAATTTATTGACGAAGGCCGTATACAGGGTGCCGTCGTGTGCGTCGCTCGTCGTGGCAAGGTGGTCTATTTTGAAGCGCAGGGCGTTTCCAACCAAAAAAACCCGGCGCCGATGCCTGCGGATGCGATGTTCCATATGGCTTCATCCACCAAGCCGATCTTGGGTGTTGCTGCCATGATGATGATCGAGGAAGGCCTGTTTAAGCCGTCCGATCCCGTTGAAAAATATATCCCTGAATTCAAGAATATTAAGGTGGCTGTTCTTAAAGACCCGGTTGGTGAGGACAGCTCCGACGCGAAGTCCAAGGACAATTCTGTGTCTAAGTCCAAGTTTATGTCCAAGAAGACACCGAATTATCGACTGGTTGACCCCCATCGTCCCATCACTATTCACGATCTGCTGACACATACTTCCGGGATCGCCGGCGGTAAGGGCCTCGGCGAGGCAAAGAAGAAGCGGCAAAAGCAAAGCAACGATACCTTGGCCACACGGATAGCCAGAGTTGCCGAAGGTCCATTGGATTTTCAGCCGGGGACGCGTTGGGGCTATGGCGGTGGACTCGATGTAGTAGCAAGAGTCATCGAAATCGTCTCAGGCATGCCATTTAACGAGTTTGTTCAGGAACGCATTTTTGACCCATTGGACATGAAGGACACCCATTGGATCGTGCCGAAAGACAAACTGGATCGCATGCTGTTTGTCGTCAAAGGAAAGGCTGGCTGGCCAACCACATACTTTTCCGGCTCTGCCGGTCTGATCAGCACTGCCCGCGACTATCTGCATTTTGAGCAGATGTTGCTCAATAAGGGCGAGCTGTTCGGCAATAGAATTCTCAAACCTGAATCAGTTGAGATGATGTCCAGCAGCCAGGTCGGTGACCTTTACGCCGACTCCGCAAAGGGTGGTGCTGGCCTCGCATTTGGTTACACGGTTGCCATCACCGTGGATCCGTCGTTGACGAAAACAGGCCGAAGCACAGGTGCTTTTGGTTGGGGAGGTGCAGCCGGAACCGTTTCCTGGACGGATCCCAAACAGGAGTTGGTCGGCGTAATCATGGTTCAGCAACCCACGGCAGACCTGCCGGTCAGGATTGCAGAGGCGATCGGCGCAGCCATTGATGACTGGCGATAGGACACGATTCCGCCGCAGGAGAAAAAGGGGGCGCCCGTCTTTTAGGAGCTGTGGAAAGACATAACAAATTATTTCAGCTGAAATGTCATTCGTCATGAAATCGGATCGATCTTGCCAGTTCAGTCGGTTAAACAAGCCAAAGCCATTTGTGGCAAAAATCTGTGCCAACCATCTTCGGCTGGTCTTCGGCTGGTCTTCGGTTAGTCTACGGTTGAGTGAATATTCGTTCCTCCCGTATGTCGCGGGCTACTTTTTTAGCGTTTTGACATCATGATGTCAAAGGCAACAGGGGGGGGCTCTAGGCTGATGAAGAACTCACGCAGTGGGTGGGTCGTCCCGTAAGGACGT
>JADFMM010000301.1 GCA_022563885.1 Planctomycetota bacterium
CTTCCTGAGTGGTAATTCGGTTTGGGGTGTGGTGCCTTTGCTACCCTCCGCCGAGGGGCAGCCCCACCGGATCATGCGACACGAAGGTGTGTTCCTTGGCGAGGAACTCAGCAAGATGTTTTACAAGCGACGAGGCTTTGAGTTCAAGTATCCAGCGGGACCGGACGGGGCGCTACTCATGGGTGGACGGACGGGCGGCGTCGGCGGAGGCGATTGGACCTGCGCCAAGCCCGATCACTGGCTGTATGAAGGCACGGGCATGAAAGAAGGCGACGCGATCAAAGGCCTGGTGGGCTGGGAATGGCACGGCTCTCCTCTCCTCGACCTGCCCGGTATGGAAATCCTGGCCAAAGGTGAGGCGAAAGGTGGCGATGGAAAACCCAAAACGCCTCATGGAGCTACGATCTACGACGGCCCCAAGGACAACGTCGTCTTCAACGCCGGGACCATCTGGTGGGCACAAGGTTTGTCATCGCCCCCAGGCCACGTTCTGCCCGCCCATAGGGCCGCTCGGCCCCAAGGTACGGACCCGCGCGTGCAGCGTATGATGGAAAATGTGTTCGATCGGTTTATCAAGTAAAGCCCAGCAAATGGAAAAGGAGAACACGTCATGAACGAATCTGTAAACCCAAACTCCAGCCTTAGCCGCCGTGATCTACTTAAGAGTGGCGCCGCCAGCTTGGCTTTCGCAACTGGCGTCCAGATCCCGACCCGGAAGGCCGCTGCTGCGCCGACCGGTGACAACCCGATACGTAAGGAGAACGCCAAGCCCGGAACGCGGGACTGGATGCTCACCAACACGTACATCGACCCGGATACCTGGTGGCGTTCCCCGCGAATCGAGGGCTACTGTTCCGAGACGAGTGTGAGCGCCGGCGACACGCTCAAGATCATGGTGAGCACGAATCCAGTGTCGGAGTTCAGTCTGGAAATCTTCCGCACGGGTTACTATGGCGGCACCGGCGGGCGGTCCATGAAGCAATTTGATTCCATTCAGGGCAAGACTCAGGCCGATCCGCCTATCGGTGAAAACCGCCTGCGTGAATGCAAATGGGAACCGTCGGTGGAATTTGAGATTCCCGACGACTGGTTGAGCGGCGTCTATCTCGGCAAACTCACCGCCAAGAAGGTGGAAGGCGTCTATCAAAGCAGACTCACCGCCAAGAAGGATGGCCTGCAGAGCTACGTGATCTTTATCGTGCGCGACGACCGCCCCTGCGACCTGCTTTTTCAGTGCAGCGACCTGACCTGGCAGGCCTACAATAGCTGGCCCGATGACAGGTGGTCTCTTTACCACGCCGACAAGTTTATCCTCAATAGTGCTGGACGAAAAAAATGGCTCACGGGTCCGACCGGGTGGGTGAGTTTTGACCGTCCCTACGCCAATTTTTGTCAGAGTCATCTTGTCAATAGACCCGCCTCCGTGGGGTCGGGAGAGTTTCTCCTTTGGGAATTCCCGCTCTCCTATTGGATGGAGCAGCAGGGCTACGATGTGTCCTACCTATCGAACCTCGATACCCACAAGGACGGACCGGGACTGCAGCGTGCGAAAGGCTTCATCTCGGTGGGCCATGACGAGTATTGGACGCGGGAGATGTACGCCAATGCGATCGCGGCCCGCGACGCAGGCGTTAACCTCGCATTCCTGTGCGGAAATGCGGTCAATGGTGCGGTGCCCTTGCTGCCCTCCGCTGAGGGTCAGCCCGACCGGATCATCCGTCGCGCGGGCGGCTTCGGGCTGGACGCGGCACTGCTCATGGGTGGACGCCACCAAGGCCTCGGCGGTGGTGACTGGGTCTGTGCCAAGCCCGATCACTGGCTGTATGAAGGCACCGGCATGAAAGAAGGCGACGCCGTCAAAGGCCTGCTGGGCTGGGAATGGCACGGCAAACCCGCCAAGGATCTGCCCGGTTTTGAAATCCTGGCTACAAGCGAAGCGATCGACTCGAGAAATAGACCCTATACACCCCATGCAGGAACGATCTACGACGGGCCCAAGGACAACGTTGTATTCAATGCCGGAACCATCTGGTATGCGCAAGGTTTGTCATCGCCTCCAGGCCACGTGTTGCCCGCAAATAAACACGCCCGGCCGCAAGGCCCTGACGCGCGCTTGCAGCGTATGACGAAAAATCTGTTCGCCCGTTTTATCAAGTAAGATCCAGCAAATGGAAAAGGAACAATTGAAATGAAAATCCTAGCAACCCTTATCACAGCAATATTGCTGATGCAGAGTACAGTCCGCGCCGAAGAACCGTGGCGTTTCATTAATCTCGCCGATTGGCATGGGGCGGAGAAGTATGTCTACTCCAACAGATTAGCCGGGAGGCCAGACTCCAACGTCGACAGCCTGAAAATGCTTAAGGAGAATTACGGCGGCGAACTCGTCATGCTACCCGGTGATGCCTGTAGAGGGCACTGGGACACGGATCAGTTCATCAAGAGTTTCAATCCAGCACTCACGCCCGCAGAAGCCATACTCCAGGCCGGCGCGCTCTGCTATGCCGGTATGGTCAACGCGTTTAACGAAGCGGGATATTCCAAGCTCCTGATGGCTGTTGGCGACCACGAGGTAGGCGACAACCCATGGCCTCCCGGAACGGCCGTCTCCAAACACCAGGCGGAATTCCGCGAAGCATTTGCCAATGTGTTCAACGTCAACCCCGACGGCGGGCAGTTTATCTACGATAAGCCCATCGGCGAGGCCGCATCGCGCCCCCTGGGAACAAAGTACGAAGCAACGTCCTACGCCTACCAACACAAGAACGTCCTCTTCGTCACGGTCGACGTCTTCCATCAGGAGGACCCGGATAAGAAAATTGGAATGCAAGGCACCGTCACCGGCGCCGTCACCGGCAAGCACCTGGCGTGGTTGGATCACGTCTTGTCCGAGGCCGGCAAGGACGCCAGCATCAAGCACATCTTCGTGCAAGCCCACCTCCCGGTGCTCCAGCCCGTCCGTAGAATCAACAGCAGCGGCATGCTCATGGACGGCGAGATGGAAAGCGACTTTTGGAAGACGATGCGCAAGCACAACGTCGATATTTACTTTGCTGGCGAGGTGCATTCCAACACCGTCACCAAGGACCCCAAGTCGGATCTCGTCCAGGTCGTCACGCGCGGCCGATGGCTGAACAACTTCGCCACGGTCGATGTGACGGATGATGAGATAGACATTACCCTTTACAACCAGATCGCGCCCAAGCCATCTGATGGGAAGTACGAGGTCTACGGGAGACTGGTAGTTGACAAGTCAGCGGAAAAAAAGACGTTCAGAGATGAGGGCGAGTTTGCATTCCTCGACCGCGAGGCCCGAATGATCCATTTCGATTTTGAAGAGAACTTCGCCTTCAAGGATCGGCAGGTCCTCGGTTTTTCACTTCGCCAAGGCGGAAATCCGTTCAAGAGCGAGATTGACATCGAAGGAGTCACCTGTGACCGTTCCTTCGCAAACCTTGGCACGTACGGGCACAACTACGATGCCCAAAACGGCAATATAGCATTGGCCGAGGGACCACGGGGCAAGGCCGGTGTGTTCAATCCCAATAGTCAGATGGCCATCTATGGAGCGGGGCCTCACGCCCACGGAAACATGGTCTCTTACGCGCTCTGGATGAAGACCACCTCGAAGGAGTACATGGTTCTCGTCAACACAGGTAGAGGCTTCATGGGGTTACGAGGGCTCATGAATCTCAACCTGAACGACGGCGAGCCGGAGCTCCTGATAGCGGATAAACAGCGATTGATCGCCAAGGACCAGAAACTCAACGACGGAAAGTGGCACCATCTTGCGGTGTCCATGCCGAAGAAGGATTGTCTGCTATCTGAAGTCCAGTTCTACGTCGATGGCCAAGCCGTCGAATCCGAAGTCGTCGGACAAGACAAACCGGTCAGTGTCAGCCTCGCCAACAGGCTCAGTTTCGGCGGGCTGGGGCACGGCAACGGTAAGGCACCCTTCAGTAAACTCATTCATGTTGAGCTTGGTATCAGCCATTTGTAGGGTCACTCGACGAGATCTCCGTCTGGGCACGTGGACTTACAGCCACAGAAGTCGCCGAGCTGGCGAAATAAGGAATTCCAAATGAAAAATCATCGCGAACAAAACTCTGGCCTTAACCGTCGCGATCTCGTTAAGAGCGCCGCCACTGTTGGTTTGGCTTTTACAACTGGTGTCCAGGGTACACCCCAGACGGCTGCCGCCGCGCCGACCGGCGCCAACCCGATACGTCAAGAAAACGCCAAGCGAGGCACGCGCGACTGGCTGCTCAATAAAAGCAAATTCCTATCCGTTGGCTCCTGGGCTGCGATTGGGCAAAATGTTTTTCAGAGGGCCGCGATGGTCGCCCTCACCGCGCTGGTCTTCGCTCTTCTCTCGTCTCCCTACGCGGTTCAGGGACAGACCGACCGACCCAACGTCCTGATCCTCTTTGCCGACGACCTTGGTCACGGCGACGTTTCTTACAACGGCGGAGACATCCCTACGCCTAACATCGACGCCCTCGTTGCCGATGGAGTTCGCCTCACCTCCGGGTACATGACCGCCCCGGTCTGCAACCCCTCCCGCGCGGGATTGATCACCGGGCGATACCAGCAACGCTGGGGACAGGAATTGAACACACAAACCGAGCCGCCCAGCGGGTCGGCCAAAAGGGGCGCGCTACCCCCCGTCGAACAGACGATCGGCTCGCTCATGAAGAAGGCCGGATACGCCACCGGCGTAATCGGCAAGTGGCAATTGGGGGTCGACGACGGATATCACCCCCTCGACCGGGGATTCGATGAGTTCTTCGGCTTTGCAAAGGTAAGCAACTTCATCAACCCCGACTGGCCGGGCGTCCACGAGGCCTCGAGCCGAGGGCGCAGCCCGGGCCCACGTCTCCTTCGAGGTCGCGAGCCGGCGACCCTGGACATGCTCCTGACCGAACAGCTGGCACGCGAGGGAATCGACTTCATCGAGCGGCACAAGGACGAGCCTTTCTTCCTCTACCTCCCCTTCTATGCTCCGCACGTTCCGCTGGAAACCATGAACAAGTACTATCAGAGGTTCCCGCAATTCGAGAACGAGACCAAGCGCGTCTACGCGGCGATGATCAGCGCCCTCGATGACGCGATCGGCGCCGTCCTCGAGAAACTTCGGGAGAACGGCCTCGACGAGAAGACGCTCGTCATCTTCACCAGCGACAACGGAGCGGCGGAATACATCGACACAGACGGAGCGCGAAACAAGCCCCTCATCGGACACAAGCGCAACCTCTACGAAGGAGGCATCCGGGTCCCGTTCGCGATGCGTTGGAAAGGCCACCTGCCCTCGGGCGCAGTCTATCGCTCGCCGGTTAGCTCGCTCGACATCCTTCCAACGGCGCTCGGCGCTTCGAACGCTTCGGTCCCCTCGAACGTCGACGGTGTCAACCTTCTCCCCTTCTTGCGGGGCGAAAGACAGGGCGACCCGCACGAATACCTCTTCTGGCGGTCGGGCCCCAATGCTGCCGTCCGAAAAGGCAAATGGAAGCTCTTCCTCAGCGACAGCATCGAGCGACTCTATGATGTCCAGACCGACCCGGGCGAATCAAACGATCGGGCATCGGCGGATCCGGCCGTTGCGAGCGAATTGAGAGAGGCTTTCCGGAAGTGGAATGCTCAACTGCCTAACCCGCGCAGGGCCACCCGCAAGGTCACCACCCAGTTCAATGGCGACAAGGTCGAATGGGATATCTGAAGGAGAAGATGAACGCGTCCAACGAATCACCCACAATCTGTTTCAACGCTTTATTGCCCCCGGTGTTTGACACACTTTTAAGCTCTGAAGAAATCGCCGACTTGGTGGCTTACCTAAAAAACGCAAAATAAATTCGACTGGAATTAGCCAACATTTTACGAACAGGAGATGTCAGCCATGAACGAGTCAAACGATCAAGCAGGCGGGTTGCCTCGTCGTGATCTGCTCAAAGGCGCCGCCGCGGCGGGCTTGGGCTTTTCAGCTTTCGCGAATCTCCCAACAGATGCCGCTAAAGCTGCAACGACTTCCGGTTCGGATGTCATCCGACGCGAAAACGCCAAGCCCGGCACACGCGACTGGTTGCTCACCAAGACGCGCACCGACCCCAAGAGGCAGACAAGTGGCTTGACAAGCGGGCGCAGCCCGTGGATTGAAGGTTACTGCTCCGCGAACAGCGTACGGGCTGGCGAGAAGTTGCAGATTATGGTCAGCACGAGTCCGGCGTCTGCGTTCAAGCTGGAGATCTTTCGAACAGGCTACTACAACGGGGATGGGGCTCGACTGGTTCGTCG
The DNA here is from genome assembly GCA_022563885.1 of Planctomycetota bacterium. Lineage (GTDB taxonomy): Bacteria > Planctomycetota > Phycisphaerae > Sedimentisphaerales > Anaerobacaceae > JAIPFM01. The sequence goes on from JADFMM010000301.1 coordinate 6,289, forward strand.
TTTTGACTCTCTCAAAGGCGCCCCACAGATGGACCCTTCCGTTGGAGAAAACTACCTGCGCGAATGCCAATGGGAGCCTGCGGTGGAATTCGAGATCCCCGACGATTGGCTGAGCGGTGTCTACCTGGGGAAGCTGACGGCAGAGACCAGCGGAATACAGAGCTACGTCATCTTCATTGTCCGTGATGACCGCCCCTGCGATCTGCTGTTTCAATGTAGCGAACTGACCTGGTCCGCCTACAACCGTTGGCCCACCGATTTCTCTATTTATACCAGGCATGAAGGGCGATCCAATGTCGGCGTACCGAGTGGATCCGTCAGCTTCGATCGTCCTTATGCCTTGTTCACCCACCCCGTCAACAGGATCAAGGCTTCAGGTGGTTCCGGCGAATACCTGCCTTGGGAGTTCCCATTGGCCTATTGGCTGGAAAAACACGGTTACGATGTTTCCTACATCTCAAATATCGACACACACGCCGACCCGGCTGGCTTGCTACGCACGAAAGGTTTCATTTCGGTGGGTCACGACGAGTACTGGACACTGCAGATGTACGACAATGTACTTAAAGCCCGTGATGAAGGCGTTAACCTGGCGTTTCTGAGTGCCAATTCAGTTCTCTGTGTCGTACCGCTGCTGCCTTCCGGAAACGGTACGCCCAACCGCACCACTCGCCGGGAAGGCTGGTTCATG
>JADFMM010000302.1 GCA_022563885.1 Planctomycetota bacterium
GCGCTGGCGGAGCGATGATGGCCGTCGGCGATGGTGATTTTTTTCTCCGCAAATTGCGCGGATAAAAAATCCAGAGTGGCGGAATCGTTCACCCGCCACAGCCGGTTGAGGATGGCATTCTCCTCGATCACCGCCAGCGGGGGGTGCTGAACGATCTCAGCCAGTTTGCCATCGAGCGCGCCTTTGGGGTCGGAATACAGGCCGAACACCGGACTGAAGTTGGCTTTGCAGGCACGGATGAGCTGGGTCCGGTCCTGCTTGGCTTTGGCCAACGTGAATTCGTGCGGGCAGATATTGCCGGCACTAAAATCCTCCAGCCGGACCCGCGCAAAAAATCCCACCCGGTTATTGGTTTTTCCATTGAACGTATATTCCTGGCTGTACACATAAAATCCGGGGCGCTCGTCCTTTTTTAAAATGTCCTGCGCTTGCCACTCGGTAAAATCCACCGCCGCCCGGGTGTAACGGTTGTTGTTGTCATCGTCCGTTTCATTTTGCCGGCCCAAAATCAGGCGCACCACGTTGTAAGGATTTTTGGCGTACAAAGCCTCCTGCAAGTCGGGACGGATGACGTCGTAAGGCGGCGCTACCAACTCGGCCAGCGGGCCAGCTGTGCCTTCGTTATACAGAAGGCCGTGGAATGGAACCACTTCTACCATGTGTAAATTCCTCGATTTTCAGGGTGGATCATGTAGGTTTGCCAGCGTCAGGACGGGTGGCAATGGGCCGCATTGCTTTTTGCAAAAATATACCCTGTTTACTGGAACAAGACAAATAAATCGTCCGGCGTTTTCAGAAGGCCTGGCAATGGCACAACTCGCGGATATGGCGGACCAGAGAACGAATGGCATCGTCGTCGAGAGTGTGACCCCAGGCGGGCATGCAAGGCGCGCGGCCCACGGCCAGTCCGCCCAGTTGGATGGCGTGGAACAATTGTTCGTCGCTGCGTGTTTAGAGTCTTACCTTCAGAAGGCGGCCCGTATCCTTATACGGGCCGCTTTTTCGTAGGACTAGTACCATCACCCTGTGAACGGGAAGACACATTCTTTACAAGTCCGGCCTGCTGGCACAAATCCCCAACGTCAATCCGCCGTCGACAACGAAAGAAGTGCCGGTGATGTAATTCGCTTCCTCGGATGCGACATAGCACACCATAGCGGCGATATCTGATGGTTGTCCCACGCGACCGCTCGGAACAGCGGATAGCAACCGGCGTCGCCGCGCTTCGTCCGTCAGTCCCGTGGCAACGGCACCGGGCGTGACGTGATTGACCTGAATATTGTAGGGCGCCAACTCGAGTGCCATGCTCTTGGTCAGCATGAGCAGCCCTCCCTTTGCTGCGCTATAAGAGGCGTAATTCCGTTTGGTTTGGAACTCATGCACTGAACCGATATTAATGATTTTGCCGCCTCCTTGCTCGACCATCCTATTGGCAGCCATCTGACCCCATAGAAACGGCGCTTTTAGATCCACGGCAAGAATGCGATCCCATTCTTCTTCCGGTATCTTCAGGAATGGGAACTCACTCTGCTGTGCGGCATTATTGACCAAAACATCCAAGCGCTTGAAATGAGAATCTATCCCTTTAAAAGCCTCACGAATCGATTGCGAATCGGAGAGTTCACAAGGCATCTTGATACTCTGCGGGCTAAGGGCTTGGACCTGAGCGTAAGCCTTATCCATCTCCGTGTTTTCCTCGGGACCGTGAACGATCAGGATCCCACCCTCCTGCGCAAAGCGGAGCGCCGTGGCCAACCCAATGCCTCGCGTCGAACCGGTGACCAGTATCACTTTTGCTTTGAATCTCATTGCTGTCCTCTCGTGACACCTTGAGAGTAGAGAAGCTCACACCGATTGCCAAGGCTCGAATACGACTTTATATGCGGCCTTGGGCGATTGTAGTAGTATCGCAAACGCCTGCTCAAAATCTTCCAGCTTAAAACGGTGGGTAATCCAGGGTTTGACGTCGATGACACCCGAGTTGATGAGTTGGTATGCTTCGGATACGTCACGATAGAAAGCATTGGATGACGTCGTGATGGACCGCTCCGATCCAAGTGCCATGGCGTTGAAATTCACCGTTGCGTTGTGGACGGCCAGATTGACATAGGTACCGGATTCTTCCAGCAGTGGTAAAGCCATGGACAATGTCTCGGCGTTTCCAACCGAATCAAAGATCGCAGCGCACTTCGTATCACCGCACACCGTCTGGATCACGTCGGCCACGTCTTGACGATTGGGATCAATCATCGTGAAATCTGGATACTGACGGATGACTTGCTGGGCCACCGGCGAGAGTTCCGACAAAAAGATAGTCTCGGCTCCACGTGTTCTCGCAAGCAGCGCGATTCCCAGGCCCGCAGGGCCACCTCCAATGCATAGCACGGCCGCACCCTGGTAGAGATGGACTCGACCGACCAGATGGGCCGCAACGCAGAGAATGTCACCCATCGCCGCCTCTGCATACGTGACATGCTCGGGAATGGGATACAACAAATCCGCCCAGCCCACACAGTAGTCTGCATAGCCACCTGGATAAAAATCCATCTGGCCCCAACCCTGAGCGTGCCCAATATGGATCATGTTTCGACAGAGATTCTCGCGATCCGTTTGACAGAACTTGCATTGCCCGCACACACGGTAGGCTTGCACGCCTACCCGCTGGCCCAGCCAATGCTCATGTTCCTTTGAGTTTACTTCGACCACCTCTCCTGCCAGTTCATGGCCCATGACCATGTTCGGAGGATTGTCGATGTGCCTGCCCAAGGTGTGCAAGGCCCATGGATTTTCACCAGCCCAATACCGCAAATCGCTGCCACAAATACCGCAATCTCGCACTTTGACCAAAACGTGGTTTTCCTGTGTGAGTGTCGGCCTGGGAATGTCCGTGAGTTGCAGTGTTTTTGGTTTTGTTAAGACGATTGCTTTCATGGTATTGACTGTTTCAGGCTAGGCGTTGTTCAACCCGATCAACGGACGCGGCTCAACGACCGCGCACCTCGATGTCGTCGAAGTCATTCATATCATCGAAGGAGCCGATGCCGATGCGGCCCTTGCCGAAGGTCTTGTCGACGGCTTTCATGAGGGGCGTCTCCATGTCGTCGAAGTAGACCTCGATCGTTCCCTTGCCTGAATCACGCACGAGCTTCACGTTATGCCACTGGTCGGTCCAGGGCGTGCGTTTTTTGTTCTCGGTGATGGCCGTGCGTGGCGCATTCTTCACGATCATGATCTGACCGCTGTGGGGATCGGGCCGGGCGCCCAGGTGCACGTAGTAGAAGTTTTTCGAGTCCTGATAGTTGAAGAAGACGCAACAGTCGCGATGGTTGCCGGTGTCCTTGGTGCTGCGGACGCGGAAGGTGATGACGAAGTCGGAGACTTGCAGGTCCTTAATCAGGGCGATGTGACGCGGGCTGCGGACCTCGGGCTTGTAATCGCTCTGGCGGCGGTTGATGCCGAAGACGTGATTGCCCTCGACCTCACGATGGGTCCAACTCTCTTCGTCGGTCGTCTCCCAGCGCTGGCGTCCCTGCTCGAAGGTCTCTTCGAAGACCAGCGGCAGATCAGTCGCTGGCCGCTCTTCTCCCCAAATCGTCGCAGGCATGGCCACGACACATGCCATCAGCATCGTTTTGGTCATACGCCTGGCCGCAAGCCCGGCCCACGGCTCTGCGCGGAACAGGCCTTTCAGTGTCTCTCTCATAGTCGATTCCTAATCTTCAGCATTGTTCCTTACACTCGCTCAGTCTTTGCCTATTCTATCAGAGAGTCGCTGCGTCTTCAATCTCATACGATCGACAGAGATTTGCTCTCTCGAATCGGTGTCGGTGTTGGATATATAGCAGCAGCCAAGAAGCATGTTCTCGCGCCCGCTCGCGGGGCTCGCTCAAGACGCAGAGGCGCCAAGGAAGACTGATGGCTGGACGGTAGCCCAGTCTACGCATGAATCTAGCGATTTCCTTAGAGCCCCTAACAAAATGATCGTAGCGCCGAGAGCGAGCGTTTTTGCCTCTGGTAAGGAAGGCGAAGCAGGCCATCCGAGGATGGTCGATGGAGCCTGACGCCGTCCAGAGGGAAAACAAGCCGCTCGAATGCAGATTCATTTTGCGTAGGTGCTCTTAGTCTTATCGAGTGAATCGGACCTCTCGTTGCGGGAAACGACTACACTGTTCAGCGTTGTCTGTGTGTGGTACCCACAACTTGAGTCCGCCCCATGAGGCCCCCCGGCGTGACCCCATTTTTTTACCCATCTGCCCCTTGGTTTGATATGATACAGCATTGAAGTGAATACCGAGTGCTGGGTGGTTTTCCAAATAGAAAGGTTGCCATGCGAACCTTGTCCTTCCGATTCCGGGATAGAACAACTCGTTCTCTAATACATCTGCTCTGTTTCCTGTCTACGTTGATCTATGCAGTCAACGCGAGTGTCGCGGCCTCTGGGGGATTTGGAATAGAGTTGCTCAGTCCCAATAACGCAGCGATCGAGGCGAGTGGGCTTCCCGCTCGTTGGGTCATTCGCATCACGGGGAATCATCCGAGAAAGATCACCGAACTGACCTTCAAGCTCGCTTTCTCCGCGCAGGCGGGGGAGTTGTTTGATGCCGCTTCTCCGGCAGACTACGTACTCCGGGATAAGCATGGGACCATCGTACCCGTTGAGGTCACGCTGCCCATTCCCGGCGACTACGAGATCTTTCTCCATCCCATCGACGATGGACGGCACGAAGCACGGGAAGATCTGACCCTGACCCTTGACGCGGGCGTGCATAAGATCGTTGGGAATCCCCTCTCCGTGAGTATCTTCGATCAGACCAACTACGCCGTGGACAAGACACTCTTCATCGCGACACTCGTTCCCGAGCGGTCCGCCCGAACCACGACGGCATCGGGGCTTGCCACCATTGTCCTCAACGGGAATCATACGGCCGCAAAGGTGACCTGCCACTTTAACGGTCTCACGAGCGTGCAAAGCGCGGCCCATCTCCACTACGCGAGTTCCTCTAACCCGCAGCAAGGACAGGGGCCGCCGATTTTCAGTTTGCCCTTGGGGGAATTCGACGACTTGGAGTGGGAGATCAGGGCAACGCAGGGCTACAGCGTCGGTGACATTATCGATGCCCTCTATCAACAGAACGGGCTCAACATCTATCTGAATGTCCATACGGCCAGGCACGCATCCGGCGAAATACGTGGGGCATTTGTTGCCGGGCAAGGGTCTACGTCCTTTGAGCCACCGGCCGATCCTCCTCCCTTGGAACCCTTGACGGGGGATGAGCTGCGACGCGATGTGGCCCGTTTTCTGATACAGGCGACCTTTGGCCCCGATCGGGAGACGATCGATCACCTCACTGATCAAATCGTCAATGAGCATGGCGGAGACCGGATCGCCGGCTTTAATGCCTGGATCGATGAACAGTTGAGGCTCGATCAGACATCGCTTGATACGCTGCTCTACTACCTTGACGAGAGCATGTTTTTTAAGGCGGGCCTGCCGCGTGGTGGAGAGGATGAGTTTTCGGGCGCCGGGCAAACGCCCCACTGGGTGCATTGGGATGTGGCCCTGCATGCCCACGACCAGTTGCGGCAACGCGTTGCCTTTGCCCTGAGCGAAATCGTCGTTATTTCCAAGGTCGGTAACAACACCATCGATTATGTCCATGGTGCGGCGGAGACCTATTGGGACATGCTGGCCGATCATGCCGATGGTACCTACTACGACGTTCTCTATGACGTCAGTAAGAGTCCCGTGATGGGGAGTTATCTCAGTCACCTGGCCAACCAGAAAGAGAAACGCGATCCCGTGACCGACGAAGTCCTCTTCAGCCCGGACGAAAACTACGCCCGTGAGATCATGCAGCTCTTTTCGATCGGGCTCCTGGAATTGCACCCCGACGGCAGCCTGAGACTGGACGATGAGGGGAATGTACTGGAGACCTATTCGAACGATGATATTACCGAGTTGGCTCGGATCTTCACCGGCTGGGGTTTGAGCAAGAACCAGGGCGGCGGGGAGAATAACAACTTCTTCAGAACCGGCAGGGGTCGTCGTTTCGACAACCAGCGCTGGATTCACCCCATGAAGAGCTTTGCCGCCTACCATGACACGGGCAGCAAGCGACTGTTGGGCCATACCATTGCCGGAGGCCTTGATGGCGAAGGGGATTTTCGGGCAGCCCTGGCCATACTCTACCAGCATCCCAATATAGGGCCCTTCATAGCGCAGCGCTTGATCCAGCGTTTCCGTCACAATGAGCCGACACTTGTCGCGCAGCGAGATTTCGATGATATTTTTGCGCGCCAAAACATTTTTTTGTTTCTCTAATTCGTCACGGGTCGCGAGGGCCAATTTTTCGGAAGTCGTCACCAGCAAAGGCACCGCCTGCTCATCATGTTCCGCCTGGGCAAGCAGATCGGCGGCCACAAAATCGGGCCGCGCCGACGCGTCGGCCAACACGCGAGCATAGTCGTATAAGCCGCGTTTGCTTCGTTGCAGGCGGTCGGACAGCCAGTCGCGTTGCAACGTGTCGCTCTCACGGCGGTTTTCCTTTTTTAAGTAGCCGCGAAAGCCGGGAATCCATTGCAGGACCGTCTCGATAACGCCACGGTTCTCCGCATATTTTTTTGGTTCTGGCATCGATCGTTTCCTCCCAATTTAACGCGGCGTCAGAAGCGGAATTACCCAGCCGCAGGCCGATGGGATCAAATCCGAAAATCAATACCGGCCTTCATGCTGGAACCCTTTCAATCGGAGGAAGGCTCGGCCGTCAACCCGCACTTGAGAGCTGTGGTTCGTCAACCACTGAGTGATCTGGAACGGTCAATGCCCGTAGGCGTCGTGTCAAACACCTACACCTTGGTAGAGCATTCAAAGTTGGCCGAATTGTGCATTGATGGCATGAGCAAAATCGGTATCGATGTGTACTCACTGCGCTGTGAACTTGGATTATCTGATTTTGGA
>JADFMM010000303.1 GCA_022563885.1 Planctomycetota bacterium
ATGCAACGTAATGGCGTATTCACCGGCTAGAACCCGTAGTCGTTAGCATAGAGAAATGATAAAAAACAATAACCTTGCTAATTCAGGCGACCTCCTACCTCGTCGCCTGATCAGCCTGTTGGGCGGCGGGTTTAGTCTTGGGACAATCTGTGGCAATAGAAAGGAAAGTCGAAATGTGAGACTCATTACTCTTTGTGGCGGCACTCGTGGTCGGGGCATATTGTACCAGTTTTGGGAACAGTCAATCCCTAGACAACTCGGAGGGACCACCCGACTCTGCCATTCGTGCAGCACGATTGCTTGATGTTAAGACGGGAGCGTTTATCGAGGATGCGGTCGTCCTTATCAAAGGGGAACGAATCGCAGCGGTTGGGGCAGGGCTGTTGATCCCAAGCGGAACGAACGTCATCGACTTAGGTAGTGTGACGCTCATGCCCGGGCTGATTGATTGTCATAATCACTTGATGATGCGGTTTGGGCCAGATGAACCATACTATAAGGAGTTGGTAACAAAATCGCAGGCATACCGTGCGTTGGAAGGCGCGGCCAATGCCCGTGAGACCTTGCATGCCGGGTTCACGACCGTGCGGGATGTAGGAAACAAAGGTTCGGGCTATGCTGATGTCGCGTTGCGCGATGCAATTAACAAGGGCCTGGTGGATGGGCCAAGAATGCTCGTTGCAACTCGCGGAATCGCCGCCGTGGGCCAGTATTTTCCTTTCGGTATTTCGCCCGACCTGCAGCATTTCCCAACGGGCGCACAGATGATCAGTGGTGTCGAAGAGGCTAGGCGGGCTGTTCGCGAACAGATTGGGCATGGCGCAGACCTGATCAAAATCTACGCGGATTGGCAATACCCGACTCTAACCTTGGATGAGATTCGAGTGATTGTTGAGGAAGCGCATAAACTGCACCGCAAAGTGGCCGCGCATGCCACCACAACCGAAGGCATTCGTAACGCCGTCACCGCTGGCGTTGATTCGATTGAACACGGGGATGAGCCTGACCGCGAAACGCTTGAGATGATGAAGAAAAAAGGGACTTTTTTGGTCTTGACTGTGGGAATTTACTTTGCTCTCAGCGAGAGAGCGACGAACGAAAAACAACGTGTCTTTTTAAGTCAGCGAAATGAGTTGCTACGGCGAACGGTTTCACTGGCACAGGAGGTTGGAGTCAAAATCGCCGGCGGAATGGATGCAGCCGAGGCTGCTTTCCATGGCAAGAACGCGCAGCAGTTGACCGTTTTGGTGCAATTGGGCGTAACGCCTATCGACGCCATCCGGACGCAGACGCTAAACGCGGCAGAGCTGCTGGGCTGGTCAGACCGGGTCGGGACGGTTGAACCGGGGCGCTTTGCCGACCTCATTGCGGTTGATGGCGACCCGCTGGCCGACATCACCGAATTGGAACGAGTGACGTTCGTGATGAAGGGTGGCCTGGTCGTGAAAGGCCAGGGCAAGCCCAGATGATATCAGGGCAACGGATTCTCTTACGGGCGATTTCAAGGGTGCCAGACCTTGCCTTATTCCTTAGTGCAAAGTTGTGCTTATGGCTAGACCGGTTCGTGTCGAATATGAAGGGGTCGGGAAAGGGTCGGGCCTCGCCTTCAAGCGCATGGTTGAGCGACACAACTTGAATGTTGATTAGATGCTACGATGCGAGGACCCCTTTACCCCCCTTTACTGACCCTCTGATCGAATGAATTACGACCCGCAACGCCAGTCGTCGGCCGTGAGCCGATAAAGCCCATCGTAGTATGGCTGGCTCGGATCTCCGGAGGTGGGTCTTAGTAGGGACATTCACTTTCTGAGGTCTTCAGGGAGTATTGGACGGCTCTGTATCTTTGTAGGCCTTGGCGAGAAGGTCGGATAAGCCCAGTGATTTAGCCCATTTGTTGAGATACTGCCTGTCCAGATTCTCACTTTGAACCTTGATAACGCCTATGATATCGTGCCATTGCCTTTCTGATGTTTCGCCTCCAAGTCGATACCAATTCAGCTTCTGCAAGATAGTGTCTTCGGCACTGGCGAAATAAAGTTGGCGGTCAGATTGATCGGGTATCCGCCAAGCCTTCCTGCGAGCCATTTCTTCAACGGAGAATGGCTCATTCTTCCAGACAAAGACATCAACTTTGAACATGGTTTCGAGATGAATCATGTTGAAAGAGGATTGATTTCTTATGGATTCGCGAATCATACCTTCGTCAACATAAAACCCTTGCTCGAATGCTCGGACAAGTGGAGTGACCTGGGCCGTCTTGATGGCTGCGATGATGTCAATGTCCTGTGTCGCTCGGGGAATTCCATAGTATGAACTCGCGAGGGAGCCACCAACATAATACCGGATGTCGAGACGCTGCAGTTGTTCTGCTACCAGATGAATGATTTGGAAGGGCTCAGCCAGGCTCAACTCAATAGCCCTTTTCGTCTGGATCCCAGCCGAAAACCCTAACCGTCGTTTCTCGTCCGAGCCATAGTGCCCCAAGTCGGAGACGGCAATCTCGTTCAGAATCAGAAGGGTACTGTCTACGAATTCGGGCGAATGCGAGCCGTTGTATAGCAACCGTCAGATTATCCACCAGTTGCATCTTTGCCTCGGGGCTCATTTTTCGATAACCCTCAACCAGCACATCTTGGATTTTCTCGGGCGTATCCGTTAGGTCCGTTCTCATAAGTGATTATGCTCAGTGTTTTTCCCAGTATTGTCAAGCCCGCGACGACCGACGCGCATCTGATCGAATAAATCACGACCCGGAACGCCAGTCGTCGGCCGTGAGCCGAGAAAGCCCATCGTAGTATGGCTGGTTCGGATCTCCGCAGGTGGTGCCGGGTTTCTTCATGAGCGTGTACATGTGCTCGGCGAGGACAGAGGCCACCGCATGGATGGCGTCGTGACGATCGATCCTGCGCCGATGAGGCGCTCGAGCGTCTGCGTGACGGGCGGGGGTTCCCCCATGGCGATCTGGTTCTCCACCACCACGTGCATGGACGCGTGCAGTACCGCGTTCGGCGCTCGCTCGCGTGAGCGCCGGTGAAACTCTTTGACGAGCAGCACCCTCTCGCCTTCGTCTAGGGCCAGCCACGCCTCGGGGACGGGCGGCATCTCCGGGTCGTATCGTTCCATATCAACAGATCGTTTATCTCTTGCCGGTCCCCAACAACTCGTCGAAGAGTTCATCGAGTGGAACGCAGACAACTGTTGACGCATAGTCTGACATGGCATAGGGAATGATGAGTTCGTTGTTGTGAATGATAGAGCCGCAAGAGTACACGACATTCGGGACATAGCCTTCCCGCTCCTTTTCATTCGCCACCAACAGGGGGCGCTTCAGGTGTGCGACCACTTGGGTAGGGTCGTCCAGATCGAGCAGCATCGCCCCCAGGCTGTAGGTTCGCATGGGGCCGACACCGTGGGTGATGACGAGCCATCCATGTTTCGTTTCGATGGGAGATCCGGCATTTCCCACTTGGACAAACTCCCAGGGGTGCTGCGGTCCCAAGATTCTCCGGGCGCTGTTCCAGAGCGTGACCTCCTCTGAAAGCATGAGATAGTTGTTTATCCCGTCCATCCGGGAGAGCATGGCGTACTTTCCCTTGATCCTCCTGGGAAATAGGGCCAAGCCTTTGTTTTGAACGTTCTCGCCGTGGATCGGCATGATCTTAAAATGATAGAAATCGGTAGTTGCGATCAGTTTGGGGAGAATGGCATATCCATCGTACGCGGTATAGGTGGCGTAGTAGGTCACGGCATGGTCTTCCTCCACAAATTGAACGAATCGAGCATCTTCGATGCCGTTGCTTTCGGCGAAGGAAATCGGAAACAGCACGCGGTCGCAAATGGCCGTATCCCATGAAAAAGTGACCTCGTAGTGTGATCGGGCCAGCCAATTGATGGCCTGCACAACGGTTCGGCAGGCATGGGTCAGATTCTGATGTTTCAGCGTATGGGCTATGGCTCCCTGAAGTTGCCCGTAGTTGAAGCGGTCCCCCAACGGGTCCATCACCAACGAGATCACATCATCTTTGATGTGCATCTCGGTCAGTTTCGCGAGGAATCGTCGTTTGTCATATTCATGTCGCGTGATGATCTCCGGGACATCCACGGAATCGCCGACGGGATCGATATGGAAGTCGTTGTGTTCGTCCACGATGGCACTGCGAAAGACAAGGGAAGAGACGTGTCCCTCTCCGGTGGCCCGAAAGCTCAATATGACCCTTTTTTGATTCTCTTGCAGACTGCCTTGATAGGGATCTTCCACGATGGATGGATTGAAAAAGGCCGCGGACTCGATGGAGTATTCCTTGGTGAAATAAGCGCCGATGACGTGTTGAATCTCTTTGGACAGCGTCTCGCCCTTGACCGTCAGCGTGTCAAGCAGATGTTCAACGCGTTTGAAGTTCTCTTCAAATACTCGGGTAAGGTTGCGATGGCGACCGGAAAACTGCCTGAACACGTGGTTGAATATCAGCATCTGTTCCTTACCCGTCAAGGCAAGCACTCTCTCGATGATGGCGCGTGCTCTGTTCTCATCACCGGGCAAGAAGAAACGGGCGATGACCCGCCTGTGGTCAGGGCAAAATTGAACGGTTTTTCTCTTGAGGGTCACTGCCATTGGACTTCCCTTTCCACGGGGGTCCGCTTGAGAGGGCAATACCGGGATCCCCAAGGCACCATGATACCCATGAGAGAGGGGGTCATTTGAACAGCTTTCCGAGCCGCTGAAAGACTTGACTTGGACGATGGCTCTTGAGCATCAGGTCAACCTCACCCGCGTCGAAGTAAATGCCGCGACACGCGGTACACTGATCCACCATCACTGCTTCAAGTTCGACTTCCACCATGTCCTCGCCGCACTTCGGACACTTCATCCAGTGCGCGTGCTTACGAGCGATTTGTTCCTGTTGCGCACGCTGTGCATCCAAGTTCCTGCGCTGCTCTTCGATGAGCTTCCGGTCTTGCTGATGGAAGTATTCGTCCTCGTTGTCGGATCCCTTGCGTCTGAAGCCACCCGTCGACATCTGTCCAACTCCTTATAATAGATCGGTTTCCCGGCCCTTTGCGACCCCCCGTAACTGTTTCGCTCCGGTTGTACGGACTGAGGCCAGGAAGTTTGCTCCCGCTGCTCTGCCCCAACCACCGACTGCATGTGGGGTTAGTCTCTGTATTCGCCCGCATGTTAAACTCTGACGCGGGCTATATCAAGGGATTTGGTGGCCCCGACACCGGCAACTGGGACCGAGACAGCCCCTCGCGGGAGATGGGGTCTCTGATTCCTCATAGCCGCAGGCTGCCAGCTCGACCTGACCGATCCCGTGCCGGGCCTCTGGGACCTCGTCGTGACACCGCCGCCGCAAATGCTCATGCCTGATTCGCCGCCTGGATGAGTGCGATAATGTCGCCGTAGGCGAAGGCTTGATGCCTTGACGCCGGATCCGGATGCCCCGGTACGTGATCGGGCATGATCATATAGGGATACTTCACGTCGGCCAGCGTTCTCACGACTCGAACGAAGTTAATGTCACCGTTGTCGGGATAGACCTCCATGAAGCGATCCCGCTTGCCGATGATGTTGCGGAGGTGGATGTTAAAGATCTTCTTTTGCTTGCCGAAGGTGCGGATCAGGTCGTGGACCTCCTCCTTGCGCCGGCGCAACATGATGCCGTGCAGCTGTACAGCCAGTTCCTCCTGGTTGCTGGCCCCGGTGGTGACCCAGTAGCCGTACTCGTTCTTCTCGGCGGCGCAGTAGCGCTTGGCGAAGCCGAAGAATGAGCGGCCGAGAGAGTGGTCGACGAGTCGCAGCAGGGGGAACAGGTCGCGCGGTCGGTTCGTCAGGGGCGTGCCGGTGAGGACGTGGACGACGGGGTCTCCCGCGGTCTCGGTGACGAGGCGGGACGCCAGTTTCGAGCGCAGCGATGTGTGGTTCTTGAGGTAGTGAGCCTCGTCGAACACGAGGCCTCGCCATCGATGGGTGAGCAGCGCGTCGAAGTGCCGTTTGAGAAGATCATAGTTGATGACGACCCAGCCGGCGTCGCCCGGCGGTGGGGGCGGCGTCGGCCCGACGATGTGTACGGCGGCGTCGGGCAGGACCATGTGGATCTCCCGCTCCCAATTGCGTTTCACCGACGCCGGACAGAGGACGAGCCAGGGGCCGTCCGGTTCCGAGTGGGTCATGGCCAGCACGGACTGCCGCGTCTTGCCCAGGCCCATGTCGTCGGCAAGGATCGAACGCCGCCGGCCCAGCAGGAAGGCGAGGCCCTCTACCTGATGCGGGTACAGTCCCTGCGCCAGCAACTCGGCGCGCGAGGTGGTGTCGAGGGTATTGATGCCCAAAATACGCGTTACGTCCGGGCGCGAATTTTCTGAATGTGCTTGTCGATCCGTTTCTGCAGCTCGGTGGGCGAAGAGTCCTTGCGGATGTAGTCGTCAGCACCGCGCGACAGGGCGTCGCGCACGATGCTGGCATCGGCCTCGACGGTGAGCATGACGATGGTGGTCTTTTCGAACTGGCGATCGGCTCGCAGGGCGTCGAGGGCTTCCAGGCCGTTCATCTGCGGCATGTACAGGTCCAGGATGACGAGATCGGGTTTCGCCTGGCGCGCCAGGTCGACCGCCTCGCGCCCGTTGGTCGCTTCCACCACGAGGCATCCCAGGTTTTTCAGCACCGCCACTACCTTACGCCTCGAGACGATGGCATCCTCGGCCAGCAGGACACTCACGGTGCCCACGCGATCCGCCTCCGCATGCAGGAGGGCGCCACAGGCGCTGCAGTAGCGGATCTTCTCCTCCGGCCGAAATTCCTGACCGCAGCTGGGACACTGGTGGGCGATCGCGGGCGTCTAGGCTGCCAGCGGGTCGTCGAACAGGTCGTCGAGGCTGTCTGCCCCACTCTCTGCGAACATGA
>JADFMM010000304.1 GCA_022563885.1 Planctomycetota bacterium
GTGCCAAAATACATGCTGTCGTCGCTGGTATGTCCGGTCTCAGTTACTCGGCCTATCGAGAGGTGCCACAGCCCGGCGACGGGGGCGCCGGTATTGTCGATTGTAAAGCCGTCAAGGTCGGGGTTGTTGGCGGCGTCACTGAAGTCGGCGTTGAAGATCTCGACAAAGGCGCTAATGTCAGGGGTGACAGTCACCACGGCGATTCCGGGCTGATGATCGACGAGCCTCAGCCCGGGCAATGTCGGGACAGACTGCAGAGAAACACCTTCCATGCTGGATGAAGAGAATTCATCGTCGGAAGTGCTGTAAGATGAGAAAATAGAGTGAGTTGAGCCAGAGTCGGAGCCGTCGGGTGGTCCACGCGCCTCGCTGCTACCCGCGGCTCGCACGTCCGGTGTAAATGGATCAAGCTGTGATGATGTGTCAACGCCAGCGCCGGACGGCACGGCCGTCTCAGTGAGCGTGTGTTCGTCGGTCAAATGGGTATCAGGCAGGGTTGCGGCGTGCTCGATTTGGGACAGAGACCGGCCGCGAGGGTTGTCGCTGGTTGCTTCCTCGTCAGAAGCCGCCGAGTTTTGGCCGCCCGCTGTGGGCTCGTCCAGGCCGGTCTCTTCCAAATGATCACCGGCCAGCTCGCGGTCACTGGCTAGCTCTGCGGAATCGAACTCGATCACAATGGCAGGCACGGCTAGGCCGTCATCACCGTAGGGATCGTTGGCAGCCAGACCTAGGGGATCCGCGGATAGGAGCACACGTGCTTCGAGCAGTTCAAAGGTGGGGATTTCCTGTCGATCCCGCTCGGCGGGTGCCCCCAGTCCCCTTCTCAGTGCACTCCAAATGTCCATATTTGGTGATGCAGCCTCTTCGGAAGAATGCAACGACTGTTCTGCAAGAAGGACGACGGAAAATCCTGTTTCCTTCACTCTTGCTACAGTGCAATAATTAAATTGTGTCCTATTTCCCTCGCGAGTTCAACCACAATTCTGGTGTGCGAGAATTTTTCCTGGTATTCGTCTCTGTAATCCCTTGTGCGGTGTAAAATTTCGTACTTGGGTGAGTCCGGGACTTCCAGGAGTTCGTTTCTAGGGTGTGCAATCAAATCCGTCCTTGGAAGTGGCTGATGAGAGGGGCAGGTCCGTGAACCGCCAGCGCGGTGGCGTAACCCGAGAGGGGCGGCAAATCGTGAAGAGACCAATCGCTGAGATGGAATCCGAAGGAAGGATCGAGCGCAATCAGTTCGCCCGGCCGATCGGATCCGACGGTGACGGCGAAACGATCCAAGGGAAGGCTGAGTCCCCTTCCGACGGCTTTAATGAAGGCCTCCTTGCGACACCAGCAGGTGAAGAAGGCATTAAGCCACTGCGGTTCGGCAAGATTCTCGAGGGCCTCTCTTTCAACGGAGGAAAAGTGGCTTGCGACCACCTGCCTGTCCGCATGCTTCGGATCGATCCGTTCGATATCCACGCCGAGTTTGCGGTCCCGCGCGACGGCCAGGAGCGCGAGATCCTGTGAGCTGGAGACGTTGAACGTCGGTGGTGGAGACTTGGCGTCTGCCAGAAGGAAAGGTTTGCCGTTCTTGTTTTGACCAAACATGAGGCTTTGGGGCGGGACGTCAAGATATCGGCTCAGAATGGTTCTTACCGAGCCCCGCCGAGCAATGAACCGGCAACGATGCTCGGGAAAGCGAAATCGCTTGGCCCGCGTCAATTCGTCGGTGGCCAGGAGCAGTCCGAGGGCATCCAGCTCGACGGCCTGCAGATCGAGTGGCAATCGCCAGACATGGACCTCGTCGTCTGCGAGTTGGTACTTGGCCGGCGGGTGGTCCCAGTTGAGCGACGTTTTTTTCACCGTTGTTCCATTGGCCCCGGCGAGGATTGTCAAGATAATGGATCGGGGTCAAATAAGGGGACATTTTAGGGTCGCACAGCGACCTGACCCTCGGCCGGCGAGCCCACTCTTGCGAGTCACGTCTTGCTCATCCAAAGGCCTCGCGTAGCAAGGCCAGGCTCTTGGGCAGGGCGGTGTGGTAGTCCTCGTGTCCTTCGAACTCCAGTGATACGTAGCCGCGGTAGTTGTGCCGACGCATGATCTCCGCGATCCGCCCATAGTCCAGATCCAGGCTGTACCAGATGCCTCCGCCGAAGTAGGTCTTGGCCTGCATGAACACGGCCTCGGATGCGCATTGGGCCAACTTGTCATAGGGGTCTTCCAGGAAATTGCCGGTGTCGAGCAATACACGGAGCCAAGGGGAATCGATGGCCTTGACGATGCGGAGGAGGCCTTCCGGCGTGCACGATAAGCCCCAGTGGTTTTCGAGTCCAAGGATGACCCCGCATTGCTCCGCCTTGGCCAGACAGGCCTCGATGGAGTCGATGACCCACTTAAACCCCTCTTCTTCGGTGTGACCGGGTAAGACGGGCTCGATGCCCCGATTGGCCATGAGTGCGTTGAAGCTGGCGCTGGTTCCCCAGCGACCGGTGTTGATACGAATAATGGGGATGCCCATGGCGTAGGCAAGCTCGATGTAGTGAACGGTGTCATCGATGTTTTTCTGCCGTTTGGCTTTGTCGGGGGATAGGAAGCTCTGATGGGTCGACATGCAGCACAGATCGAGGCCGTTGATGAGGGCTCGACGCTTCAGAGTCTGGAGATGGGCGTTCGATGTATCCTCCATCTGGACATGTAGAATGTCCACGCCGTCAAATCCGAGACGAGCGGCTTCGTCGATGCAAGTCTCGATGGGCAGTTTCATGTTTTCTTTGAAACGCCAGAAGGAATAGGTGGAAACGGCAATAGGCAGGCCTCGCTGCCTGGTGGGCGTGTCAGGGGGCGTGGCGGCGGGGAGGCCTCTCGATCCGATCGTTCCGGCGGCAAGGGCCGCCGCTGACCGCGTGATAAATCGTCGTCGATTCACGGTTGACATGATGAAATCCTTTCCTTGGGTACGCCATACTAAGCGTATTTGGGCCGAGAACAGTGCGTCCTAAATCGTGTGCTCATTCTAGCAGATGCGCGATCTCATAGTCAAACGCGGTGGGATCGTTTAGGCTATAGCTACGTTGGGGATTCGCCGGTGTCTCGGCGACCCCATTGGGATGAGTTGACGGAGTAGAACTATGAAATTGGGCCGCATGTCAGAGAGTGTTGCATTGCTCCTCGCACTGGCAGTGACCGCCGGCGCCGCGTCTGCCGCGGTTCGAACCGGACTGGATAGAGTCTCGGATTTTCAACAGCTATTCGCCGATAAACGCATAGGCATTATCGCCAACCAGTCTGCCATTGACAGTCAGGGACGTCCTGTTGCCCAAGTCATTCGGGCGTTGCCTGGGGCAACATTGGTCTCATTGTTCGCTCCTGAACATGGATGGTGGGGGGCGCAGGGGGCGGGTCGGAAGGTGTCCGAACAGATGCATCCCCTTTTCCAGATACCCGTTCACAGCCTCTACGGTTCTGCCACCAAACCGACACCCGCGATGCTCGACGCAGTGGATGTCTTGGTGTTTGATATTCAGGACATCGGGACACGATTCTATACCTATATCTGGACCATGGCCCTTGCCATGGAGGCCGCCGCCGAGCAGGGCAAGACCTTTGTCGTGCTGGACCGACCCAACCCGATTGGCGGGACAAACGTTGAAGGCAACCTGCTGGAACCGGACTACGCTAGCTTCGTCGGGCTCTATCCGATTCCGGTGGTCCACGGCATGACGGTGGGTGAGTTGGCCCGCATGTTCAATGGACAGGGTTGGCTGGCCGGCGCCGTGGAGGCCGATTTGGTCGTTGTGCCTATGGAGGGCTGGACGCGAAATATGTGGTTTGACCAAACCGGACTGGTCTTTCGCAGGCCCTCCCCGAACATGCCGGATTTAGAAACCGCGGCGCTCTACCCCGGCATGGCCTTGCTTGAAGGGACCAATCTCTCGGAAGGCCGAGGCACTACGATGCCTTTCAAGCAGTTCGGCGCCCCCTGGATCGACGCCAATTCGTTGACCGAAGGTCTCAACCGTCTCCGTCTTCCCGGTGTCCGATTCGAGCCGACTCAGTTTACGCCCACTCATTCGAAGCACAAGGGACTGCGATGTTTTGGCGCGCGTATTCGTATTACAGATCGCACTCAACTGACGAGTTACCAGTCGGCTATTCGGATCCTGGAAGAGGTGGCCCGTCAATACCCTCAATTACTCATGTGGCGACCCGAGCATTTCAATAAGCTGTGTGGGACCCGGGATGTGCGTCAAGTGATCTTAGGCCACGGGTCTCTTGACGCTCTGGTGGCCCGGTGGGACAGCGAGCGTAGGCGTTTTCTCTCGGTGCGAGAGCGCTACTTGCTCTACCGGTAGCAGGATCTAGGAGCCTGTCGGAGAATTCGATCTGGCTTCGAGCGGCCCTTTTTCCGTCTGGCTGCATCCGGCTGCATCGACGATAAAACCAACATCGCCTGCTTCGCCGTCTTTGCCAGGCGAAAAAACTGCTCGCTCTCGGGCCGACGCGGAATTCACCGACAGACTCCTAGACTCGGTTTTACTTTTCTTGGGCTGCATGGTATAAGGATTCGACGATGAAATGGCCCTGGTCCATGAGACGCAAGACAGCGACGCCAGCCGGCGATCTGTTGCATGAGTTTGACGATTCGCTGCTCCTGATCGTTGATCCCGAACAGTTGACAAGTAACCTGCTGGGCAAGCTGCGTCAACTCGTGGATGTCGAAAAGGCCTTTGTCTTTCTGGCCAGCGAGACGACATCACCAAAGTTCATGTCGCCGGTTGGCATGAACGGCCTCGTCGACGGGCTGCCCCAGTTGTCGGTGCAGGGGCGTTTGGTTCTATGGTTTCGGACCAATCGTAAACTCTTGTCCTTTGCGGAGGATAGTGACGTCATGCGCTATCTGGGGCCGGAGATTCAGCCTTTCGTGGACCAGTCAATCGATTTTGCCTTTCCCCTGGTATCGATGGATCGAGTGATTGGCATCATGTTTCTGCAACTGGACCAGCATACACTGACGCCGCTGGGCCTGTCTCGTATCCAGGGCTTGAGCAGACAGGCCGGACTGGCTTTTGAAAACGCTATCCTCTTTAAGGAGAGGCTCCACCAGAATGAGCGCATGTTTCGGGCCGAACAGTTGGCGACGATGGGGCAATTCGCGGCGGGAATGGCCCATGAGTTGCGCAATCCCCTCACGGCCATCCGCAGCACGGTTCAGTTTCTGGGCGATGAATTCGAGGCGGGAAGCAAACAGCAGGTCCTGGCCGAAGGGGTGCTGACCGAGGTGGACCGTCTGAACAACATCATCGAAAATCTGTTGACCTTGGCGAAACCGACCGACAGTTCGCCCAGGGCATTGGACCTTCAGCGAGAGTTGGAGTATCTGCATTTTGTCGAGGCGCAGGCCCGTAAGCAGGGCGTCCAGATTGACATCAACTGTCAGGAGGCGTTACCCTTGGTGTATTGCGATCCGGGCGAGCTGCGCCAACTGCTGCTCAACCTCGTCATGAACGGCATACAGGCCATGAAAACCGGCGGCGTGCTCAAGATCAGGACCTTCCATGCTGCAGGGGGCCGTTCCCAAACCAAGGGGGGAGTCCACATCGAGATCGAGGACCAGGGTGAGGGTATTGCGGAAAAGGATTTAGAAAGGGTTTTCGAGCCCTTCTACACGACAAAAAAAGAAGGCACCGGCCTCGGCCTGACCATATGTCACAACATTGTCAAGCGGAATGGGGCAGACATGTGGTTTGATCAAGCCGCGGGGGGCGGAACGGTCGTTCACGTGGTGCTGCCCGTCAATGAAGGATCTTCATAAGATGTCAGAAGAACGTATTCTCATCGTCGATGACGAACCCAAGATCTGTGGGATTCTGTCGGCGTTGATCGAAAAACAGGGCGCTGAGGTCAAGGTCGTTCATACGGGAGAGGACGCCCTGGAGATCAATCCCGTCTTCTTACCGAGGGTCATCTTGCTCGATATGATAATGCCGGGGATGAATGGGTTGGAGTGTCTGGAAAAGTTGAAAACACAGTTTGATTGGGAAAGCAAGGTCATCATCATGACGGCTCACGGAGAGGTTCGGTCCGCCGTGGATGCCATGAAGAAGGGGGCGTTCGATTACCTGCAAAAGCCCTTCGACAACGACGAACTGCTCGCGGTCATTTCCAGGGCCCTGGAGATGGTCTCGCTCGCGCACCGTGTCAAACAATTGGAGGACCAGCTCGATCAGACCTTTGGCTTTGACAACATCGTAGGCGTCTCCGGCAAGATAAAATCCGTCTTCGCCAGGATGCGCAAATTCGCGGTCGCCGAGGGTACGGTCTTGGTGACAGGCGAAAGCGGAACCGGAAAAGAGCTTGTGGTGAGGGCCATCCACCAGGCCAGTCGGCGGAAAAAAGGTCCCTACATTGTGGTCAACTGTGGCGCGATTCCCGCCGGTCTGATAGAGAGCGAATTCTTCGGGTATGAAGCCGGGACTTTCACCGATGCCAAGAGCAGTCGAGAGGGAAAATTTGAGGCCGCCCATGGAGGGACACTCTTCCTGGATGAGGTTGGGGACTTGCCTTTGGAAGCACAGGTCAAACTCTTACGTGTGCTTGAAGACGGTGAGTTTATGCGTCTGGGTAGCAACGCCTCCATCAAGGTCGATGTCAGGGTGATGGCGGCCACGAATCAAGATCTCTCAACCATGGTTGAAAAGGGAACTTTTCGGGGGGACTTGTTCTGGCGGCTCAATGTGTTGAGTCTCAATGTGTGTCCCCTGCGCGATCGCTGGGAAGACATTCCCCTCTTGATAGACCATTTCCTGGAGAAATTCGCAGCCTCTCTCGCGAGAGAAATTCTCAGTGTTTCAAAGGATGCCATGGAAATCCTCACGGGCTACAACTGGCCCGGCAATGTACGCGAATTGCAGAATTGCA
>JADFMM010000305.1 GCA_022563885.1 Planctomycetota bacterium
GCGAGCGTTTCGTGCCTCTGGCAAGGAAGGCGAAGCAGGCCATCCGAGGATGGTCGATGGAGCCTGACGCCGTCCAGAGGGAAAATAAGCCGCTCGAATGCAGACTCATTTTGCGTAGGTGCTCTTACTATCGGTGAACGGCAATGAAGGCGACCGGCCTTTCCGAAGCAGGGCTCACAGAAACCTATGAGTTCATCTAAACCAAGGAATCATGACATGTCGAAGAACCTTAACCGACGAGCGTTCCTCAAGACGGTGGCCTCCGCATCGACTGCCAGCGCCCTTTCGGCCCCGGGACTGAAAACCCGTGAAAATACCTGAAAAGGGACATCGTCGTAGGTTGGCAGCGACCTTGTCCGCTGTCTTTCTGTTCGCGCTCATCATGGGTCCGGGACCAGGAGTCTATTTGGTGAATCCCGACAGCGGCGACGCCGGAGTGACATTCTTGGGTGCGCCCGTGCTATACGCTTGGGCGGTTTTCTGGTTCATGGTCCAGGCAGCGGTCATAGTCGTAGCCTATTTCACGGTTTGGAAAGAGGAGAGACCTTGAGCACTGAATCGGCTCTGTTGGGTGTTGTGGACGTGGAGATGATTCCCCATGTCGTTCTCGGCCTCTATATGATCATGCTACTCGGTATCGGGGTGGCCGGGTACCTCAAGAGTAAAGCCTCCGAAGAAGACTACTTTCTGGCGGGTCGTCGCCAAGGCGCGATCGTCACCACCCTCACCATCATGGCGACCTTCTTCTCAAGCGGCGCGATGTTGGGCGTCCCCGGATTGGTCTACAAGGAGGGCATGGCCTTTGTCTTTTTTGCCTTGAACCTTCCGCTTGCCGGGGCGGCGATCTACATCCTGGGCTCAAGAATTTGGAAGCTGGGCAAGGCCCGCGGCTATGTGACGCAAGCCGACCTCTTGACCGATTACTACGGCGGTTCTTCTCTCCTGCGCGTACTGGTGGCCTTGGTGGGCTTTCTCTATGTGCTGCCCTACATTATCATGCAAATCAAGGCGGGAGGGTATCTGGCGCAGCGAATGTTTCCAGATGCCAAGGCCATTGAACTGCTGGGCGTCCAGTTCGATGCCTTTCGCGCAGGCGCGGCAGCGCTCTCACTGCTAACCATGCTCTATGTGCTGGTGGGTGGTATGAGAACCGTCGCCTGGACAGACGTGATTCAAGGCTCGCTCCTTCTTGCGGGCATGATCATCGCCGGCGTCGCGACGGTCGTCGCGATGAATGGCCCCAAAGCGTTTATGCGGCAACTGACCGAGTTGCCCCATGAGGCCCTTTCCATTCCCGGTCCTTCGGGAATTTGGTCTCCCTGGAAGTTGATGACCTTGTGCATTTTCGCCTCATTGGCCTCGATGATTCAGCCGGGGCAATGGATGCGTTACTATGCCGCGAGTTCGACCGTCATTCTGAAAAAGAGCGCGTTGGTGTTTGCATTGGTGTTGCCTCCCTGCTTTCTCTTTGGCGTCATGCTGGTGGGACTCGGGGCGCGGGCCCTTTACCCACCTGCGGTCATAGAGGGTGACTTGACACCTCATGAGATGATCGGATCCCGAACCAATGAATTCGACCAAGTAGTTGTGGCCATGGTACAGGAGCAAGTACCTGCATTGATGGGGCCTGCGCTGGGCGCCGTGGTTGTGTCAATCATCCTGGTCGCTATCATCGCGGCTTCAATGAGTACGGCAGACAGCAATCTACATGCCTTGAGCGCTGTGATGACGCGTGACATTTTTGGCCGTTTTATTCGTCCCAAAGCGAGCGAGAAAGAACGCGCATGGTTCGGGCGGGGAATCATTGTGGTGACCACCGGACTCGCGCTTTGGCTGGTCGACCTTGACAAGACCAATCCTGATCTGAAACCGCTGGCCATGATCGCCCAATTGATGTTCGTCGCCATGGCCTTCTCTTGCCAGCTCCTACCGGTGACCCTCGACATCCTGTTCATTCGCAAGGGCACGTCAGCCGGTGCGATTGCCGGCATCTCTTCCGGGATATTAGCCGTTTTCTTCTTTACGCCCTTTCCCGGGATGTTAATGGGCCAGAGCGCGGGAGCAGCCGTCACCGCGATAACGGGGCCCATGAGAGCCCTGTTTGATATCGGTTTTTGCGGGCTGATGGTGAATGTGGCCGTGTTCGTCATCGTAAGCCGCTTGACGACGCCGCCGCCGCCCGACCATGTCAAATCTTTTGAGAACGACTTAAAGGATAAATCGGGAAGACCCTGAAATGATAGAACAGATCAAAGTCAAAGAGATACGCTTCAACGCATTCGAAATGCGTACACGCTTCCCCTTCAAGTATGGCATCGCCAGCATGACGGAATTGCCCCATTTGTTCGTGACCGTCATGGTCGAGACTTCCGCTGGAGCCGCCCAAGGCATCGCCTCCGAAGGACTCGCCCCCAAGTGGTTTACCAAGAATCCCTCCACGACCTTCGCAGAGGATCTACCGGCATTTGGCGCGATCATCAATCATGCGGCCGACATCGTTCTCTCCATGGACGCGATGCCCTCATACTTTGCCCTGTGGAGAGATCTTTACCGAGAGCAGGAATCCTGGGCCCAGCAGACAGGACACCCGCCCTTGCACGCACATCTCGGCACCAGTCTCATGGAGCGGGCCATCCTCGACGCACTCTGTCGACAGGCAAAAAAGCCGCTGCACGAGCTTGTCAGGAAGAACGCACTGGGCCTGAATTTTGGGGAGATCCGCAAGGAGTTGAACGGCCTAGCGCCGAGGGATGTCTTCACGAAAGCGCCCGCCGATTTCTTGATGTGCCGGCACACGGTGGGCTTGGGGGATTCGCTGAACGAGGAGGACGAAGGGGATGCCCCCGCCGATGGCCTCCCATTCACACTGATGGAATGCATCCGCCACTATGGACTCAGCTATTTTAAGATCAAACTGTGCGGAGATCAGTCAATCGACCTGCCTCGGCTAAGACGGATCGCAAAGGTCCTGGACGAGGGTATCCCCAACGACACCTACTACATCACCCTCGATGGCAACGAACAATTCAAATCCATCGCTGCCTTTCGCGAGAACTGGCAGGAGCTGGTTTCAGATCCAGCGCTGGCTCGATTCTTCTCGGGACTCATTATGGTTGAACAACCGCTCCACCGAGACATTGCCCTGGCGGAAACTGTGAAAGAGGCGCTAGCAGAGTGGGGTGATAGACCTAAGATTATTATTGACGAATCTGACGCCTCTCTCGAATCGCTACCCACCGCTTTAGCGCTCGGATATTCGGGTACAAGCCATAAGAACTGCAAGGGGATCGTCAAGGGATTGGTGAACGCCGCCCTCCTTTCGAGGAGAAACAACTCGATACTCAGTGGTGAAGATCTGTCAAATGTGGGTCCCATCGCGCTCCTGCAGGATCTCGCGCTCATGGCTCTGTTGGGCATTGGCCATGTTGAACGCAATGGACACCATTACTTCAAGGGCCTGAGCATGTATCCGGAGTCCGTTCAAGACAGAGTCTTAGCGGCGCACGGGGATCTATACTCGAAACATGAAGGCGGATTTCCCTCCTTGCGCATCGACTCAGGCCGCTTGGCCATCGGCAGCGTCAACACGTCAGGCTTTGGATATGGCATCGAGTTTGATCCCTCAGAATTCGACACGCCAGGTTCTTGGTTTTCCTAGAGTCCGTTCCTATCCCCAAAACCGCACCTTCGTATGCCAGGCGAAGACGTCTTGCCATGAGGTGGAACACGAAGCCCTCTCGGGGCCGCTGGGTACTACAATGTTGAAAGGTTAGGCCCTTGGGCTATCCCGTGCTGATCGTCGTCGCATGGTTCTCGTTCCCGGAGTGTCGCTTCGTAGCCATTGGGGGTATGATCGCCGTTATCTACTTGATCTCAATTTTCGTGCTAGCCACGCGAACCATTGGCGAGCCATCGCAAGGGATCGGCGCCTAACAGACCGTCGCACCCGACATGGCTGGCAGTCTTTGATGTGGTGCTATATGGAAAATCGACGATGAAATCTATCGCAAGGGCAACAGGTGCCCGCCGGATTCTTTTTTGCTGGCTCTTGGTGCCGCTGCTAATAGGTGTAGCGCAAACAGCGCAGGACCATTCGGAGTCCAGCTCGGCAGCAACCCGTGAGGCGCCGACACCTATCGATGCGGACACGCTGGAAGCGTTCCTTGATCCGCTCGTCGCCCGATGCCTCGACAGGTTCCATGTTCCCGGCGTCGTGGTTGTCGTGGTCCACGAAGCCCAGACGGTGATCGCCAAGGGATACGGATACGCCGATTTTGAAAAGAAGACTCCCGTTGACCCCGACAAGACGTTGTTTCGCGTTGCTTCCGTGTCCAAGCCGTTCACCGCAACGGCGATCATGCAGTTGGCTGAGCGTGGTTCGATTAACCTGCAAGACCACGTGACCACGCATGTGTCCCGCCTCCGTATTCGGCGCAGCTACTCCGAGCCGGTTACGATCGCCCAACTGTTGACGCATACGGCCGGTTTTGACAATTCCGACATCGGTGACAGCGCAAGGACACCTTCTGAGATGATGTCGTTGGAACAGTTCTTGGCCGCGCGCATGATGGCGCAAGTGTTCCCACCCGGCACGCTTAAGCATTACTCGAATCACGGATACGCGCTGGCGGGATACGTCCTTGAGGTCGTTTCAGGCGTACCTTTCGACACGTATATGGACGAGAACATCCTCCGGCCACTCGGTATGCAGCACAGCAGCTTTGCACAGGTGCTGCCGGAACCGCTACAGGACGATCTCGCGATCGGCTACGAGGGCAACGGTGCCTCCTTCGATCCTGTCCCGCCGGAATACAGCAACATGGTGCCGGCGGACGGCCTAAAGACTAGCGGCGCGGACATGGCCCGTTTCATGATTGCTCACCTGCACGGCGGACGGCACCGGCAAACGCGGATTCTCTCGGAGGCCAGTATACGGGAGATGCACCGCCAGCAGTTTACGCACCATGCACGGCTACCGGGCACGGCATATGGATTTACCGAGGACTTTGTGGGAGGCCAACGGCTGCTTCGTAAGCCGGGCGGCACGGCCGGGTTTTCATCTGAAGTCATTCTTGTGCCTGACCGGCGGCTGGGTCTGTTTATCTCCAGCAACACGCGCAGCTCTAGACTCCTTAGAGAAGTGGTCGCCCGTTTCCTGGAGCGCTTTGTCACCTCTTCCCAAACTGCGCTACACGCCGCACCCCAAGAAGGTAATCATGGTTCGGTGGGCCGTTTTGTCGGAACGTATCGCTCGACCAGATATGCGCGGTCGACGTTCGAGAAGATGAGGGTATTCGGAAACTCCGAATATCGGCTGACCGAAGGGGCTGACGGGAAACTTCGATTTGGCAAGGAGGCTGTCTTGGTGGGGATCGACCCACTATTGTTTCAATCCGCGGGCGGCACACTGATCGCATTCCGCGAAGATGACCAGACAAACATTACTCACATGTTCATCAAAGGTTCCGCCTTTGAGAAGATCGCGTGGCACGAAGGCAAGATTGTGCAAACCATTCTGTTAAACCTTCTCTTGGCGGTGATGTGGAGCGCGCTTGGCTTCGGGCCGGTCGGATGGATCGTCCGCCGGATTCGCGGACGAACATATCACGCTCCTCGTGACGGTGGTACGGCACGGACGGTGGCTGGGTGGGTCGCGACTTTATACTTGGTCTTTACCCTCCTGCTCGCCGGCATGGCCCTGCCGACGCGACCGCAGAATGACTTCGGCGTCCACCCGTATTACGTCGTGATGCTCACCCTCCCGCTACTGGCCATCCCCTTGACAGGCGCGATGATCTTCTTCACCCTATTTGCGTGGAGACGACGTTTTTGGAAACGCCGAGGCCGCGTGCACTACACCCTGATGACGCTGGCCGCGGTCGCCTACATCCCCTTCCTCCACTATTGGAACTTGCTGGGGTTTCGATTCTGATCCCGTAAGCTTGAAGACAAGGAAGCGGATTGTTAACAGTTCTCGGCCAACTCGGACACGTTCTACCGTACTGCTCGGACCCAATGACAGTTTTCAATTTGTGCTCTCACACCTTCACGATCTGACGCCCATTCCCCCGCCCGTGGGAAGGTTCACCCGATGGCCTTCGCACCCTTCTCCTCGGTACGAATCTGGATGCAGTCCACCAGATCGGTCACAAAAATCTTCCCATCACCAATCTGACCACTCTGTGCTCCAGCAATAATGGCTTCTATCGTCTTGTCTACGTACGCCTATGGATTCACTCAATCGGCGCGACCCAATCTAAACCCAATTTGCTCCCTATAAATGGGACGTTGTTTCTGCGCGGCCGCTAAGCCTCCGGGACTGTGTCGGAATCCGATGGGATGACTTCTCAGTCAAGCTTGCTCAACCAAGGTCCCCACCAGGCCTCGTCCGAGAGTCGCGCCCGCTCCACTGGATATCCCTTGTGCCACTCCAGATCCCAAAGCTGTTTCACACGTACCTTGCGGGCGTGGCCATCCATAAAGAGCACATTGACGCCGCCCCCATGCCGGTCCATGGCAAAATGCTTCATCTCATGGCCAGCACCGTACCATCGTCCGTTCTCGTCCGGTGGAGTGATCGCTCGGTCTCTGTCCCAATGGGGGCCCCCGCCCCGCCACATGGCATCGAGAAAGAGCGGCACGTCGCCGTTTCGCTTCACCTTCATCTGGTTTTGCCAGTGATATTCCTTCGGGCGTCCTTGAAGGACCCCTCTGGTATTTGAGCAAGCGAAGAGGTTCATGGCGTAGCTGGCATCTAAGCCCCCCTCAACGTCCAGATAAGGGATCGGCAAGAAATAAATTGGACATTTTGGGGTTCAAGTGTGCCGTAGATTTGGTCGCGCAGATTGAGCCAAACCGGAGGTGTAGTGGGCTACAGTGAGGATTTGGCGATTGAGAAGCGGCCAA
>JADFMM010000306.1 GCA_022563885.1 Planctomycetota bacterium
ATCGGCGGCTGTGGCAGCGGTCACATCGTCGAAGGACGTCCCGAAATACACATTGTGCGTCGCCGCGAGCGAGCTGGCCGTCCAGTTCAGCCCACGATCCCTATTCGCATCGGGGTCCTGATTGGCCGGTCCCGGCTTGGTGGCTTTCTTGCCCGCCGTGAATTCGCCCAGACCGTTGTTCATGATCGCTAGAATGTCCTCCTCCGAAAGAACGGTATTAAAATAGCCCACCTCGTCAATGCTCCCATCGAAGTAGCCACCGGCCCCCCCCGCGTCAGACCTAGCACCAATCACCAACGGTCTACTCTCGTCAAGCAAAACACCTCCCCCTGTGGCTGCAGCCAATGCGCCGTCATGAAAGAGCTGTATTTCAGTTCCGCTAAAGGTGGCGACGACGTGGTGCCATTCACCGGCAGAGGTCGGCGCTCGGACACCGGTCCAGCCGGTGTCATTGAACGATTCAAAGAGGAAAATCTCCTCGCCGGTGACCATCATGACGCCCCAATTCACTGAGCCCGGAGTGCCACCGGCGACGTGGGAGCCCCTTGAAACCATATGGTTCCAACCTTGAGTGGCTGGGAAATTGGCCCAAAATGACACGGAGAACACGTCGGTATTGAGCATTTCCGCAGTGCCGAAATCAACGTAAGTCGATGACCCGATGAACGACAAGGCACCGCCTGATTGACCGGCAACCCAGTCAGGGCCGTTCATGAGCGTGCCATCATTGCCATTGCCGGAGCCATCCTCAGTCATGTCACCTTGCCCCTCGTCGAGGAGCCAGATCCCGAGAATCGAATCGGGGTCAACGGCATAACTTTGACCGGCAAACATCAAACTAACGACAACAAAACTGGTGCAAATCTTGGTTAAGCGAGTCATCTTCGTTACCTCCATAGGTTTCTTCCAGATGCACGTTTCTAAAATAGGTCTGTGCCGTCGGGCACAGACCCCTGGTATCAATCGTTCTAAGACAACCTTACTGCATCAACGCTATGGCATCGAGCAATGCGCCGTCTTCACGCTGTGCAACCTCGAGAGTGTGGGTGCCCGCAGACAGGGTGAAGTCGACCAACTG
The DNA here is from genome assembly GCA_022563885.1 of Planctomycetota bacterium. GTDB lineage: Bacteria > Planctomycetota > Phycisphaerae > Sedimentisphaerales > Anaerobacaceae > JAIPFM01. Next base: position 1,079 of record JADFMM010000306.1, read on the forward strand.
GTTGGATTCGTCAGGCTCCCAACTGTGCACCTCATCCCAGTGCCAGGTGTCGCCCGGATCGATGTTGTTAAACCGTACCCAACCACTCGCATGGTTTAGGGTGTTGGTCACCATGCCCGGGATCCGCACCCAGAAGGAATCGCTTCCACCCGTGATGATGACCCGGAATGCCAGTCTATACACGCCGTCCTCGGGTACGTCGAAGCTATACGTCGCAACGCCGTTGGCGGGAGGATCGCCGTTTTGGTCTCCAATGCCGTCCGCAGTGCCGATATGCTCACCTGCCGAGGCGGTGGGATCGTCCGTGAACACCTGCATCGGTGCGGTGATCGCACCGGACTCCGCTTCAAACCAGCTTAGCGGCTGGAACGCTGTCGGTGCGTTCTTGAAGAGTTGGATACTATCCACGTAGAGCACACCCGCGGCGCCCGCACCTTCAACGCCAATCGTCAGGCTCCTGACGCTCGCGGCACCCGCAACAGCGGACAGGTCTATGGTCCATTGGGTCCAAGCATCCCATCCCGGGGGCAGGCCCGCGGCACCCTCATACACTATCTTGGTGTCGTTGATCTTCACATACACTTGGGCGGCACCGGTATTGTCCGCACCTCGCTTGAAGTAAAGCACCAGGCTTTGAATGCCGGATCGGGTCCAGTCCTGTGCCTGGTCGAAGGTACGCGTCGCTTCAGAAACTGAGGCGCCGCCGGTGCCAAAGTCCATGGGAAGCGATTGACCGCCACCCTGGACCATGCCGGTCTCCGGGGTACCTGAAGCGCCGCCCACCAGGGAACCATTGGCCGGATCATCGAAACCATCGACCCAGGTGGCCCAAATCTCGAGAAATTCTTCGTCTCTGTAGCTCTCCATGTCGTCGATGACAAGACTATCCACGGTCGCAAAGTTCCAGATATCACCCGTCCAGGTGCTGGGATCCATGGTGTCATTGACCTCGTCGACCCGCCAGGTGTAGCTTTGGCCCAATTCCAGGTCCATTGACGACGACTCTAGGCTGCCGCCGGTGACGCTCTCTGCCAGCGTCATACTATCGGCATCGGTGCCAAGGTAAACCTCGTGTAGGCCCGCATCCCGCCCGCCACGCCCCCAACTGAGGGTGACATCGGGAGCAACGCCGGTCGCTCCGTCCGCCGGATTGGGCCGGGTTGCCAGGGTGGGAATGGTGAAGAAGCGCACTTCACTCAGGCTGGCCTGGGGGGCAATGCCCTGCACGCTGTTAACGGTGATGCGAACTTGCTGGGCCGCCAGACCACCGAAATCGATGGTGTTGCTGTGTGCATAGCCGTCGGTGCCCGTTGCCTGGGCCAAGGGCCCGACGCCTTCCAGAACGGTCCAGTTTGCGCCGTCCTGGGAGTGTTCGATCACGACATCCTTGGCGCCGAATCCCACGAAGGACTCGATGAGCTGATTGGAGTTCCAGATCCATAGCTCGTGCAGCTTGTACACTCGGTCGAATGCGAATTCGATGGTGGCCGGGATACCGCCGCTGATCCACATGTCGCCGGCGTTGGTGCCGTGGAGATCACCCGACAGGCCGGAGCCGTTGATGGTGTTTTCCGCCAGGGAAATGCCGAATGAGCTGGAGGCCGTGACCGTGACATTCGTGACCGGGATCGAGAAGGGTTCCGCGGTAAAGCTCCAAACAGTCCCTGGGAAGACGTCAAAGTCAGGGGCCCCATTCACTTCATCCACGCGCCAGTGATAGGTCTGGCCAAACTCCAGCCGTCCCGGATCAAATGAGGTGTCCGCTAAGGCCAATCCCTCTGCAGCCAAGACACCCCTTGGATCGGCAATCGTGGCATCAAACACATCGCCCACGGACGTCCCGAAATAGACATTGTGCGTCGCTGCGAGCGTGCCGGCCGTCCAGCTCAGACCAGGATCTCTATTCACATCGGGGTCCTGATCGGCCGGTTGTGGGTCGGCGGCCGTCTTGCCCGCCGTGAATTCGCCCAGACCGTTGTTCATGATCGTTAGAACGTCCTCATCCGAAAGAACGGCACTAAAAAAGCCCACCTCGTCAAGCCTTCCATTGTAGAAGCTACGGGGGCCCGTGTGAGACCTAGCACCAATCAAAAACGGTCTACTCTCGTCAAGCAAAACACCCCCCCCCTGAGTTCCAACCAATGCGCCGTCATGAAAGGCCTGCATTTGAGTTCCGTCAAAGGTGGCGACGACATGATGCCATTCACCGGCAGAGGTCGGCACTTCGATAGCGGTCCAGCCGGTGTCATCGTAGCATTCATAGAGGAATGACTCCCGGCCGTCGTACATCATGACGCCCCAATTCACTGAGCCCGGAGTGCCATTGCTGACGTGGGAGCCCCTTGAAACCATATGGTTCCAACCTTGAGCGGCTGGGAAATTGACCCAAAATGACACGGAGAACACGTCGATATTGAGCATTTCCGCAGCGCCACAATCAACGTAAGTCGATGACCCATCGAACCCCAAGGCATCGCCTGACTGACCGGCAACCCAGTTAGGTCCGCCCATGAGCGTGCCATCATTGCCATTGCCGGAGCCATCCGCAGTCACGTCACCTTGGCCCTCGTCGAGGAGCCATATCCCGAGAATCGAATCGCGATCAAGGGCATAACCCTGTCCGGCAAACATCAAACTAACGACAACAAAACTGATGCAAATCTTGGTTAAGCGAGTCATCTTCGTTACCTCCAGTGGTTTCCTTCAGATACCTGTTTCTTGAATAGGGCCATAGTCACCGACATATAGTCGGTATTCAGATAGTCTTACTCATAGAATAGGGTCTGTGCCCTTAGGCACAGACCCCTGGTCATTGTCGCTCTGAAACCGCATCACTTAAGGACGGCAATGGCGTCGAGCAAGGTGCCGTCTTCACGCCGTGCAATCTCGAGGGTGTGCGTTCCTGCGGAAAGGGTGAATTCAACCACTACCTGGTTGTCGTCATCGCTGTAAACGTGTTCCCAGTGCCAAGTGTCACCGTCTGGCATTTCATTAAAGCGTACCCAGCCACTGGCATGGTTCACGGTATTGGTGACCATGCCCGGGATGCGAACCCAGAAGGAGTTGCTTCCACCCGTGATGAGCACCCGGAAAGCCAGTCTATACACGCCGTCCTCAGGCACAGTGATCGAATACGTGGCCAGGCCGTCGGCCGGAGGATTGCCGTTTTCGTCGCCGATGCCGTCCACTGTACCGATATGCTGACCCGCGGAGGCAGTGGGACTATCCGAGAACACCTGCATCGGCGCGGTGATCGCACCGGACTCGGCCTCAAACCAGCTCAGCGGCTCGGACGCTGCCGGTGCGTTCTTATAGAGTTGGATACTATCCACGTAGATCACACCCTGTGCGCCCGCACCTTCGACGCCAATCGTCAGGCTCCTGACGCTCGCGGCATCCGCTACGGCGGACAGGTCAATGGTCCATTGGGTCCACACATCCCATCCCGGGGGCAGGCCTGCGGCGGCCTCATACAGCATCTTGGTGTCGTTGATCTTCACATACACTTGGCCGCTACCGACATTATCCGCGCCTCGCTTGAAATAGAGCACCAGGGTTCGAATACCGGACCGGGTCCAGTCCTGTGTCTGGTCGAACGTACGCGTCGCCTCTGAAACTTGGGCGCTACTGTTGTCAAAGTGGAGAGGCAGGGATTGCGTGCCGGCATGGACGATACCCGTTTCAGGGGCAAAATCTCCGATCGCCGGATCCGCGCCGACTAGGGAACCATTGGCCGGATCCTCGAATCCATCGATCCAGGTAGCCCAGATCTCAAGAAACTCTTCGTCCTTGTAGCTCTCCATGTCGTCGATGACAATGGCATCGGCAGTCGTAAACCTCCAGATATCACCCGTCCAGGTGCTGGGGTCCATGGTGTCATTGACCTCATCCACACGCCAGGAATAGGTCTGATCCAATTGCAGATCCAAGGACAGGGTCTCGAAGCTGCTTTCGCTGACACTGCCGGCCAGGGACAGATTGTCGGCATCGGTCCCCACATATACATCGTGGCTAGCCGCCTCCCGTCCGTCCCGACCCCAGGATAAGGTCACATCGGGGGCCACATCGGTGGCGCCTGTCTCTGGATTCGGTCGGGTCGCATTCACCGGAATGTAGAAGAACCGCACCTCGCTGAGGCTGGCCTGAGGGGCAAATCCTTGAACACTGTTGATGGTCACGCGCACATGCTGGGCCGTGGCACCCCCCAGATCAATGGTATTGTTGTGTGCATAGCCCTTGGCGCCCGGGGCCCGGGCCAAGGGCCCGACGCCGTCGAGAAGGGTCCAGTTCTCGCCGTCGAGGGAGTGCTCGATGACCACGTCCTTGCCGCCAAATCCCACGAAGGACTCGATGAGCTGATTCGAGTTCCAGATCCAAAGCTCATGTAACTTGTAGGCTCGGTCGAAGGCATACTCAATCGTGGCCGGGACACTGGTGCTGAGCCACATGTCGTCTACGGAGGTGCCGTGGAGATCATCCGCCAGGCCGGAGCCGTCGATGGTTCTTTCAGGCCCGGACTCGCCGAACGAACTGGAGGCCGTGGCCGTGATACCCGTGATCGGGATCGAGAAGGGTTCGACGGTAAAGTTCCAAATTCCGCCCGAATACACGGTGAAGTCAGGCGCCGCGTTGACTTCGTCGACCCGCCAAAAATAGGTTTGACCAAACGCGAGGCGACCGGGCTCAAAAGAGCTATCGCCCAGCCCCTGACCGGCCAGCACACCCAGGGAATCGGCCACCGACGCATCGTTCACATCGCCGAGGGAAATCCCGAAATAGACATTATGCGTGCTGGCGAACTCGCCAGGCGTCCAACCCAGGGTCACGTCTCTCGATACATCGGCATCTCCAGGGGCCGGACCGGGATTGGAGGCAATGGACCGATCTGCAATCCCTTCCATCACCAGCAACACCTCTTCCGGGGCCAGCGCCCGGTTGTATAGCAGTACGTCGTCGACAATCCCCCTCAAATTCTGACCGGAGTCAAGACGTCCCCCAATGGAGAGGCCCAGATCATTCTGTTGGAGGGCGCCTGTCGCGGCACGTTGCACAACTTCCTCTCCATTCTTGTACAGAATGAGAACGCTGCCATCATAGGTGAAACAAAAGTGAGCCCATTCCCCCCCAACATTGGGAATCCCCGGAGAATCGACGCGTGCCGAAGCATTGATGGTCGCACGAATCTGATTGCCGTCTCCATTGTATTGTAGGCCGTAGGGGTATTCCGTTGATCCTTTTTGCTTAGTGAAAAACTTCGCGAAGCCAGGTTGATCGGCTTCGTCGGGTTGACCCCAGAGGGCCACAGTAACGGCGTCTACCAGGTGGAAATCCTCATGATCGGGGATTTCGACTTTATTGTTTCCGTCGAATTCCAGCGCATTGCCATACTGGCCCAGAACCCACTGCGGCGTTCCGTTGTTGAACGTGCCATTGTGCCCAGCGCCCGAGGCGTCGGCCGTGGTGTCACCCGCTCCTTCGTCGAGGGGCCAGTAACCAACCAGACCCTCCAGAAGATCCGCATGGGCAAGACCTGCGGCCACACTCAGCATTAGAACGAGACCAGCTAAATCGATCAGTTTTCTGCTCATGAGGGTCCTCCTTCAAAAACCACTGTTTTCGTAGCACACTGCTAGATCTCTTGATAATAGCGCCTTTTGCATTATTTGTCAACGTATTATCGGTCTATGCCCGCCAAGGATACCATGGCCGGTGTCCAATTTCCGCCTTGAAAGGGCATCCCCTTTGGTGATAGAGTCATTTCCCGATGTGGCTATTAAATCTCTTATCATGTCATCGTGCCGACGGCCCGGTGAAACCGCCGTTC
>JADFMM010000307.1 GCA_022563885.1 Planctomycetota bacterium
TACTCCTTCCCGACAATCCCTTGAAAACGGCAGTATGGCCACTGAAACGAGGGTTTTTCCCGGAGGGTCCTGGCACGCGGTTTGTTTAGGAGGAGTTTCATGAAGACAGTGCACCACCACTCTCAAGCCGCCAGCCAAAAGGGAGGCACTCTCCTCCCGCCAGGAGACCCAGAGACCTAATGGATATCCCCCGCGAACAACACAAAGGCAGGCGGCTGATTCGCCGCATCCTGATCGCACTGATCCTGGCAGGTGTCATTGTAACGGTCACCGTGGGTCTTTCACGGCTGGAGCCCGCCGCCCCCAGCGTCGAGCGGGAAATGCTCCTGATGGATACGGTCCAACGCGGCAATATGATTCTCCAGGTGCGGGGCGTGGGCAAGCTCATGTCGGAGGATATGCTGATCGTGCCGGCCATGGTGGCGGGGCGGGTCAAACGCATCCTCGTCGAAGCGGGCACGCCGGTGGAGCCGAACACTGTGATCCTGGAGCTCACCAACCCGAATCTGCAGTTGGCCTGGCTCGATGCGCAGTCCCAACTCAATTTGGCCCAGGCAAACTTTATGGCGGAGCAGGCGAGCCTGCAGGACCGGCTGCTGGGCATGGAAGCGGGTCTGGCCCGGGCCCGGGCTAGCCATGAAGCGGCCGAGTTGCAGAGAGACGTGGATGAGAAGCAATTCGAGGACGGGCTGATCTCCGACCTGCAGATTGCCCAGTCCCGCAGTCGGGTCAGGCAGCAGGAAACGCTGCTCGAAATCGAGCGGAAACGCTTCAAGGTTTTCGAGGAGCAGAGCCTGCCGGCCCAGTTGGCGGCCGCCCAGGCGACCGTGGAGCAGGCGAAGTCTCGTTATGACCTGAGCAAGAACGAGGTTGCCTCCCTGCTGGTCCGGGCCGGGGTGGCAGGGGTGTTGGCCCCGGTTCAGACGCGGATCGAGCCCGGTCAGCAGGTCTCGGCCGGCCAGATCCTGGGACGCATCACCGACCCGGTCCATCTGAAAGCCAGACTGCAGATCCCCCAGGGCCAGGCCCGCGACGTGGCGATCGGCCTGCCCTGCGAGATCGATACCTATAACGGCGTGGTGGCCGGCACCGTCTCACGTATTGATCCGACCGTGGTGCAGGGCAATGTGACCGTCGACGTCAGCCTGACCGGCGAACTCCCCCGCGGGGCCCGCCCCGATCTTTCCGTCATCGGCACCATAGAAATAGACCGTCTCGTTGACATCCTCTACGTCGGGCGGCCGGTCATGGCCGGCGCCGACAGCAAGGCCTCGCTCTTCAAGCTCATCGAAGACGGCAAGTTCGCCCAGCGTATACCCATTCAGTTTGGACGGACCTCGGTGAGCACCATTGAAATCATCGAAGGCCTGGCCCTGGGAGAACAAATCATTCTTTCTGATGTGTCTCAGTGGGATATGGTGGATCGGATTCGGGTGAAGTAGTGGCTAGTGGCTATCAGGCAGTAGCTAGTTTCTAGCGCTTAGTGACTAGAAAAGCACAAGTTAAGGAACCAAGGAGCCAAAGAGATGGAACTGACCACCGAAAGAATACGAATCACTAGGGAAACGGCGACAGCCCAACTAGGCACTAATCACTAGCCACTGATCACTACCTTAAATGAGGAACGTAAAATCTTATAAGGATCTTTTGATCTGGAAGAAGGGCATTGAGCTTGTAAAGCAAGTCTATCTTCTGACAGGGAGTTTTCCCGCTGAAGAAAGATTCGGACTCATCTCGCAGTTGCGTCGCGCAGCGGTATCTGTTCCCTCCAATATGGCCGAAGGACAGGCCCGTAAATCTTCCGCCGAATTCGTGCAGTTTTTATCCATCGCCCAAGGCTCATTGGCCGAACTGGAGACACAATTAATCATAAGTTGCGAGTTGGGATTCAGTAACCAGGAAGGAATTGCGAAATCCATCGGATTGATTCACGAAATACAGAAAATGACACACGCCCTAAAGAGCAAGGTAAGCTGACGACGCTTCTAGCCACTAGCCACTAATCACTAGCCACTAGGAATAAACATGACCGACACAAACGAAACACTCATTCGTATCGAAGACCTGCACAAGGTCTTCGTGACCGAGGAGATCGAGACGCACGCCCTCTCGGGGGTTCATCTGCAGATCCAGCAGGGCGAGTACGTGGCCATCGCCGGCCCTTCGGGCTGCGGCAAATCGACCTTGCTGTCCATCCTGGGGCTTCTCGATTCGCCGACCAAAGGGGAGTACCTTCTCAACGGCACGTCCGCAGCGGAACTCTCGGCGGCGCAGCGGGCCCGCATCCGCAACAGAGAGGTGGGCTTCATCTTCCAGAGCTTCAATCTCATCGGTGATTTGACGGTGTATGAGAATGTCGAACTGCCCCTGACCTATCGCAAACTGCCCAAGTCGGAGCGCCAGGAGCGGACCAAGATCGCTTTGGAGCGGGTGGCCATGGCCCATCGCATGAAACACTACCCCAGTCAGCTCTCCGGCGGGCAACAGCAGCGGGTGGCAGTGGCGCGGGCCTTGGGCGGCAATCCCTCCATCCTCTTGGCGGACGAACCCACCGGAAACCTGGATTCTACCAACGGCGAAGCCGTGATGTCGCTCTTGAAAGAGCTTCACGAAGAAGGTGCGACCATCTGCATGGTGACGCACGATGAACGCTACGTCCAACACGCTGAACGGACGGTTCACCTCTTTGACGGCCGGATCGTGGACGACGAGAAGAGGGGCAGTGGTTAGTGGCTAGAAAAGGAAGAGACAATGAAGATGAAAGCCATCATCGATAGACACCTAAAGATTAGTGACCGGCGCCAGCCTCTCCTAACCACTGACCACTGACCACTGGTCACTCGCCACCGGAGTAGTATTATGACGATCCTTACAGGTGAAATCATAAATCGTTACGAACGCGTCACTCTCGCTTGCTGCCGATCGTATCGATTGTCTCGCGACACGATTGACGATCTTACGCATGATACTTTCCTGGCCGCATACCGAAACATGTCGGCATGTCGCGATCCGTCCAAGCTGAGTGCCTGGCTGTGGACCATTGCCCACCGCCAGATGATCGATCAACTGCGTAGGACATCCGCGCGAAAGCGGAAAGAGGCCATCGATCCGCACTTTCGGCCTCTGGCGTCGCCCGTGGATCCGGAGACAATTGCTCAATCGCGAGAACTCCGCCAAGCGCTACACGCCCACATCGCCGCCCTGCCTCCTGCATGGATGACGGTTGTTAAACTCTTCTATTGGCATAACAAGAACACTCAAGAAATTGCCATGCACATGCAGATGGAGCCGGGTACGGTCCGTGTCATTCTGCATCGAAGTCGGCAACGTTTACGAAGAGAATTGGAAGCGTTGCATGCAGCATGATGGAGAAGATCGGTAGTCGGTTATCGGTATTCGGTAGTCGGTGAAAAAAGCAGTAGCAGGTGAAGGAAGAAGCAAAGCAAGAATCAATGGTCTTTATCACAGGAAAATACGCTGGCAGTGGCGTCAGCCTAAAACCGACTACTGACTACCAAAAAAGGACGAACGAAGTGAGTACACTATTCAACGACATCAAACATGCCATTCGTGGCTTGCGAAAGAATCCCGGCTTCACCGCCGTCGCGATGCTCACACTGTCACTGGGTATAGGGGTCAACCTGGCTTTGTTTGGCATTCTAAACGAGATGGTACTCCGTCCCAAGCCGGTCGACCGGCCTGATGAGCTGTGGGCTGCTGTGTCGGCCAATGAGGCCGGGCAAGCACTCCATGCCATGGTCTACCGACCCTATTACGATGCCGTTCGGCGGGATGGACGCATATTCCACGACGTCATCGCATTTGCTGCCATCAACCCAAAACTGCGTACCCAAGAGGGGAGTGAAGCCGTTCGCGCAGAGTTGGTGGCAGGGGACTACTTTTCGGTCTTAGGTGTGCATCCAGTGCTGGGACGAACGTTTCTTCCCGAGGAAGACCGTCAGACGGGTAGGGCGACGGTGGCGGTGATCAGTCATGCCTATTGGAGGAACCAGTATGGAGGCATGAGCGACGTGGTGGGAAAGACCGTCACGCTCAACGATACGCTGATAGAGATCGTGGGTGTGGCTCCGCCAGGATTCTTTGGTCTGGATTATTTTCGTTCACCCAGCCTCTGGATTCCAGCGAATATGGCGACGGTACTGGAAGCCAAATCAGTGTACTATGAGATTGTAGGCCGGTTACAAGAGCCGAAACTAGCCAAAACTGTAGAAGATTTCTTGTCGCCGATTGCGGCAGAGATCACCCAGGGCCTGTTGGATTCCAAGTATCCTGAATTATCTCTTCGAGGAGTCACGCCGGCATTCACCAGATTTCGACTTGAGCCGATAGGTCAAGGACTATTGGGCACTTCACGCATGAAGCCGAAAATCGTGAAGTTCCTGCAGTTTGCTGGCGTGGCGACCGTGCTATTGCTCTTGATTGCCTGCGCCAATGTGGCCGGCCTGTTTCTCGCCCGTGCCATGCAAGGCCGCAAAGAAACCGCTACCCGAATCGCATTGGGTGCCACACGCCTAGACCTGATCCGGCAGACGCTCTGTGAAGGGGTTTTGATCGCGGCGGGGGGGACGCTGGGCGCGCTGATCGCATTTTCCTGGGTCAGTCGAACAATCATGACCTTCGTCAGTTGGTGGCCCGGCACCCCTCTGAGTTTGGTGCTAGATCTGCGTGTCCTCCTGTTTGCCGCGGGTGGGGTGTTGGCAGTCGGAGTGGGGTTCAGCATCTTACCTGCGCTGCAGTCGAGTCGATTGGATCCCTACACCGCTCTTAAAGAGACCCAGGGTGCGAGTCGCAAACGACTATGGCTACGGCATGGCATGATTGTCCTGCAGATGGTCGGGTCGCTCATCTTGCTCTGCGGCGCCGCCCTCTGCCTCCGCAGCATGAGCAAACAACTGGCCGTAGACCTGGGGTACCGTCATGATCGTCTCGCCATCGTTCCGCTCGATCTGGAACGCATCGGTTTTACGACGGAGACCTTCGCACCTCAACTGACGGAGATCGTTCGTCGCGTGAGCCTTGTTCCCGGAGTTGAGCAGGTGAGTGTTTCACCCTTCCAGCCACTTGTTAGTGGGATAGGCGTGATGGATACGGAGAATTTCCGACCCGAAGGCTACAGTGGCAAGGACACAAACTTCGCTTTCTATCGGAACATTGGTCCGGGCTTGTTCAGCCTGATGGAAATCGCCGTTTTACGCGGACGCGAGTTCATTCAGGAAGACATTGAGTTAAGCCGCAACTGTATCATTGTGAACGAACGATTCGCCCGAATGTTTTGGCCGGATCAGAACCCCCTGGGCAAACTTGTTTACCGCTGGGAAGTCATTGGGGTGGTCAAGGATGCGGGTATCCATCTGCATGATGACTGGTTAGAGGGTGGGCTCTTTCGTGTCGCAACACAAGAATCATTTCTTCATTCCTCCCTGATGATCCGTAGTGCAGGAGACGCGGGACGCGTATTACCGCTGGTGCGTGCCGAACTCCATCGCATCCACCCTAGAGTGGTCGATGGCAATGCGCGGACGCTTCGTGACGTCCTCAAAAGCGATCTGGCCTTCCAACATACTGCCACGCGAATTCTATTGACCCTCGGAGGACTGGCCCTCGTCTTGGCATCGGTGGGGACCTATGGCGTGATGGCGTATGTCGTCAACAGCCGTACTCGAGAAATTGGTATTCGTATGGCATTCGGAGCAACACGAGCAGACGCCATGAAACTGATCTTATCCACGGGCTTCCGTTTGGGATTGGTTGCGCTTGTGATCGGCCTGCCCATCGCACTAGGGTTAGCTACTGTCTTCCGCAGTCAAATCGAGGGCATCAGCCCCTTCGATCCATTGTCTTATATCGCGGCCGCGGCATCCGTGTTAGGGGCCCTGATAGCTGCCTGCTGGCTCCCGGCTCGCCGCGCTGCCAAGATCGATCCGGCGGAGGCATTGCGGTATGAGTGAGAAAGACAGTGGCTAGTGACTAGTGGTCAGAGAGAAGAAACGCATAAGAACGCATCGATAATGGAAATGACTATGGAAATCAAGTTGGCAGTGACCAAACAGCGTCAGCCCCAACTAGCCATTCGCCACTAATCACTAACCACAGATCGAAATCAAGTACGGGAATCAAACAATGATCAAACTCAAAAACGTGCAAAAACGATTTAACACCAAGGCGGGCTTCATTTACGTCCTGCAGCAGATCAACCTGACGATTGAGGCAGGGGAGTTCGTTAGCATCATGGGGCCCTCCGGGGCCGGCAAGACGACCCTGCTCAATATTATCGGCATGCTGGATAGCGACTGGGAAGGCGAATACACGCTGGACGATCACTCGGTTCATACGCTCAAACCCAAGCTGCGCATGGCCCTGAATCGGGAGTACATCGGCTTCGTCTTTCAGAGCTTTAACCTGCTGGAAGACCTGACGGTCTACGAGAACCTGGAGACTCCCCTGTCTTATCGTAATGTCAAGGGATCGGAGCGAGCCAGCATCGTCTGCGATACCCTGGACCGCTTCGGCATCGTGGGCAAGAAGGATCTCTTTCCCAGTCAACTCTCCGGCGGTCAGCAGCAGCTCGTCGGCGTCGCACGGGCAGTCGTCACCAGTCCTAAGCTGATTCTGGCCGATGAACCGACCGGGAATCTCCATTCCTCCCAGGGCGAAGAGGTGATGGCCTTGCTCAAAAACCTCAGCAAAGAGGGCACTACCATCATTCAAGTGACGCACAATGACACCTACGCTGCCTATGGCGACCGAATTGTCAATCTCAAGGACGGATGGATGGAGACGAGCAGTGGCTAGTGGCGAGTGATTAGTGGCTAGAGGGCGACGCCTGCAGGTTCCTTCCTCCACTGTCCGCTTTTGGGCGCGCGTTCTATCATT
>JADFMM010000308.1 GCA_022563885.1 Planctomycetota bacterium
TTGGGCATTTTGGGGTTCAAGTGTGCCGTAGATTTGGTCGCGCCGATTGAGCCAAACCGGAGGTGTAGTGGGCTACAGTGAGGATTTGGCGATTGAGAAGCGGCCAAAGATGCGGTGCAATCGGGCATCCAAAAGTCCAAGTTATTTTTTGCCGGTTCCTTAGGCCGTGCACCCGCGCCGCCGAGGACAAAACCCCTTCCTAATCCCTTCGAAGCCCCTACAATAGGGCGATGAAGGACACCGACCCGAACAGTCGAACCGACGCCATTCTCGAGGCGATCCGCCAATTTCCCACCGGTCCCGGTCTCTACTTCATGAAGGGGGCCGGGGACTGCGTCCTCTACGTCGGCAAGGCCAAAAATCTGAGGAGTCGGGCCGGCAGTTATTTTCAATCCAGCACGGACCTGGCCAGCACGCGCGGCCCCAAGATCGTGGAGATGATCAGGAAGGTCCAAAGCGTCGACTGTCTCGAAACGCCCAGCGAAGTCGATGCCTTGCTGCAGGAGGCGCGTCTGATCAAAGATATTCGGCCCATCTACAACACCACCTTAACCGATGACAAGACCTTCCCCTATCTGGAGATCACCACCGGGGACGACTACCCCGGCGTGTTCGTGACACGCCAACCCCGCACCAAGGGCAGTCGCCTCTTCGGCCCGTTTACGGGGGTGCGCGACCTGCGGGCGACGCTGGTCGAATTGCAGAAGATCTTCAAATTCAGAACCTGTACCCTCGACATTCGGGAGGATGATCCCAAGGCCCGATTCTTTCGTCCCTGTCTGCTCTATAGCATCAACCAGTGCACGGCCCCCTGTGCACATAAAGTAGACCGGGTCGAGTATAAGAAGAGCATTTCCGATTTGATGCGATTCATGCGCTCCAAGCGGTCCACGGTGCTGCGCCAACTCAAGAAGCAGATGGACGAACACTCCCGGGCATTGGCGTATGAAAAGGCTGGGGTCTATCGCGACCGCATCCGGCTGATCGAACGACTCGACGATCGGGGATCGCCGGACGAGCATGTGCAACCGGAGATCTTTGCTGCGGACCCCACCGATGCCCTGGTACAACTCACCAAGGTGTTGGCATTGCCCGGGCCGGTCAGAACGATCGAGGGGCTGGACATTGCCAATCTGGCCGGTGAGGCATCGGTGGGGTCCCTGGTGAAATTCATCGATGGTCGGCCCTTCAAAGAGGGCTACCGGCGCTTCAGGATCAAGACCGTGACAGGCATCGATGACTACGCCATGATCGCCGAGGTCGTGCGTCGACGCTACAAGTACGCCCTGCGGGGCGAGGAGTTGTGGCCCGATCTGATCCTCATAGATGGCGGCCTGGGTCACCTGCGGCGTGCCCACCGTGCCCTGAACGCATTACTCTTGGACGCCACTGTCACGGGCTCAACCAGACAAAAGCCGCCGGCGACCACGCTGATTTCCCTGGCCAAGAAGGAAGAACTGATCTACAAGCAGGGTCAAGACGAGCCCATCCGCCTCTCCGCCCACGCGCCGGCCCGCAAGCTCTTGCAGTATGTGCGAGACGAAGCGCATCGCTTTGCGCAGCATTACCACCATATACTGCGGGCGAAGGAGATGTTTAAGTAAGGGGTTAGCTGAGTAGGGCGTCTACGAAGATCTCGGGGTCGAACTCGGCGATGTCTTCTGGCTTTTCGCCCAAGCCGACGAACTTGACCGGGATGTCCAGTTGATCTTTGATGGCGATGACAATACCGCCTCGGGCCGTGCCGTCCAGCTTGGCCAGAAAGATGCCGGAGACGTTGATGGCTTCCATGAAGAGCTTCGCCTGAATAATAGCATTCTGGCCGGTGGTGGCGTCCAGCACCAGCAGGACCTCATGGGGGGCCCCGGGTATTTTTTTCTGGATCACATTGTGTATCTTGCTGAGTTCCCGCATGAGGTCCGTCTGTGTGTGCAGTCGTCCCGCGGTGTCGAGGATCAGATAGTCTGCACGTCGAGAGAGTGCCGCTTCGCAGGCGTCGTAGGCGACGGCGGCAGGATCCGAACCCGACGCATGTTTGACGATATCCACGCCCAGTCTTTCTGCCCAGATCGTGAGTTGGTCGACCGCCGCGGCCCGGAAGGTGTCACAGGCGGCGACGATCACCTTACGTTGGTTCTGACTCAGGGTATAGGCCAGTTTGGCGATGCTCGTGGTCTTGCCGGTGCCATTCACCCCAGCCACCAGAATCACGGTAGGACCGGACGCGGCCGTGCGCAGCGATCTGTCCTGCTGAGGCCAGTAGGCCTTGATGTGCTCCCTGAGAAAAGGAATGACATCCTCGCTCACTACGATTTCTTTCTTCTTGTAGGCCCGACGCAGGTCGGTCATGAGTTTGTCTGTCGTCTCGACCCCAATGTCATCGCGGATGAGGGTTTCTTCCAACTCATCCAGCAGTGTCCCGTCAATCTTTCGTCCCAGGCTCAGGACCGTGCCCAGAGAATCGGCAATCTTGGTCCGCGTCTTGTCCAAGCGGTCTTTAAGGTACTGCGTTGTCTTGGAAAAAAATCCCATCGCCGATTCCTTGCATGCTGAATTCTCTTGAGTCGCCGGTCAAATGGTATCCGGATTGAGGGGAATTTCAAGTCCAAGGGATCGGCAAGAAACAGGTTGGGTCACAAAAGTGTGCAAATGCGTAACGGTCCGCCTGACCTGGTTTCGGGCTCGTGCTCAGCATAAGGGTCATCGTCAGCGTCATCGAGAGCGCCGAGAAGCCGATGACGATGACGAGCACGATTCCTATGTCGAGTGGTGTAACCCGGAATTGAACCAGGCCCAAAATACGGATTCTATTGACAGCTGCAGCCTGAGTTTGTAGTTTCTGAGTCGTTCACGCGCTCTGATGCACGATGACGGATGAGCAGACTACCCAGGGAAGGGCACATCTGGTAATGTATCCTTCTTCGAATACGTCGGTAATTGACGTTATTTGCCGTGCCGGTTCCTTAGTGCAATTCTATGCGTACGCTTAAAGGAGAGACAGAATTGGCAACGTCCGGGATTGCAGGCATTTTTGACGATGTCGTCGAACGTGCCAGAGCCATGGACCCGACCAATGCGCGGCGATGGTTCGACCAACTGGTCTTACTCCATCTGGATGGTGGGGCGTTGGGTATCGGCTGTCCCGACGAGGCGGCCTGTCAATATCTGAAGGACCACTGCAAAGATTCCTTCAACCGCGCGGCGCAACAGATCACGGGTCACCTGCTCAGCGTAGATTTTCGGGTGGTCACCGATGCAGAGGTCAGCGACCCCGCTCTCAGCCTGAAGCTTCATGCCGATTACACCTTTGACAATTTTGTCGTAGGTCCGAGCAATAGATTGGCCCATGCTAGCTGTGTGGCGGTGAGCCAATCCCTTGGCAACACCTACAATCCTCTGTTTATCTATGGCAACTCAGGACTGGGCAAGACCCATCTCTTGCATGCCGTCTGCTGCCAGGTCCAGAAAGAATGCACCGGTGCGGTGATCGAATTGGTGAGTTGCGAGGAGTTTGTCAATTGCTTCATCCGCGCCATTGAAGAGGGAAACCTGACCGGTTTCCAAAGTCAGTTTCGGACCGTTGACCTGCTGGTCATTGACGACGTCCAGTTTTTGCGCGAACGAGAGCACAGCCAAGAGGAGTTCTTTCACACCTTCAACGCCCTCTATAACGGCGGCAAACAGATCATCCTCACCGCAGACCGGCCACCGACGGAGATGCAGTCGGTGCAGGAGCGCCTCGTGAGTCGCTTCAACTGGGGATTGGTCGCCGGTATCGATCCACCCACCTATGAAACGCGGATTGCCATCGTGCAAAAGAAGGCCCACCTGCGAGGATTGGAAATCTCGGATGACGTGGCTCAGTACATCGCCCAGCATGTCCAGGCCAATATCCGGGAACTGGAAGGGGCCTTGACCACGATCTATGCCCTGGCTCTGACCGAAAAGGAGCCCGTGTCCCTGCCGGTGGCCCAGAAAGCGCTTGAGGGGCAGATTCGGCTGGCGATCCGCCACATCAGCATCACCGACATCATCGACGCCGTCACCCATCACTTCGACGTCCGTCTGGCGGATCTCCAGAGCAAGCGGCGGAGCCAGAGCATCACCGAGCCGCGCCAGATCTGCATGTATCTGGCCCGCAACCTCACCAAGCACAGCCTCGAAGAAATCGGCGGACACCTAGGCGGACGCGACCACACCACCGTCATGCACGCCTGCTCCAAGATCAGCAAGATCCTAAAGACCGACTCTAAGATGGACGCGCTGCTGAAACATCTGTCCAAGCAGATAGAGCAGGTGACACAGGGTTAGACCCGCGCAAAGGTCCCGACACCGGTGCCGAGGATGATGAGGATCACCAGAGATAGAATCCCCATGACCGACTGTGCAATCACCGCCTGGGGCCGATCTACGGTGCCACCGGAGAGCATTGTTTTGAGTTTGATGAGGCCCCGGATATTCCCAAGAAAGCCCAGCGCCGTGATGACGAGGACGACGATCATGAAGCCCTGCGCTTGCTCGGTCTGGGTTGCGGCGAGGCCCGCCAGGACGACGACCGGTAGCCCAAAGCCGCAGGGGATGAGCGCTGTCAAGCTGGCCCGACCGCTGCCGAACCAACCGCCCAGACCCAAGAGGATGAGAATACTCCCATACGCGATTCCGACCCAAACCATAGTCACCTCATGTTTATTCCCCTAGTCTTGCTCGTTCACAACGCTCGCACCTAGGCTCTGTCAGATGAGCAGAACCATACACGATGGCGGCGCAGCTGCCAAGCTGAACTTCTGCCTTCTACGTTCGTATCCCGTCTGGACGGCCCTGTGTCACTTTGGTAGAATCCTTTGCTCCATGGCAGAGACGATAACACAGACCTTGACGGGCGGGCGACGTCGGCCCCGGGGAGCGCAGGAGGCCCGGCGTGATGGAACGATTCCACACTCTCCTGCATGAGCGAGAGCAGGCGGGATTGCTACGCTCTCTGCCCTCCATCGAGGCGCGCCGGGAGGGACGAATCCTCCACCATGGCCAATCTCTGCTGGATTTTTCCGGCAATGACTATCTGGGTCTGAGTCACCACCCCATGCTGACCGAGGCCGCGCAGCGGGCACTCGAGGCCTTGGGGACCGGGGCCACGGCCTCGCGTCTCTTGAGCGGCGACCTCTCCCTGCACCACGAGTTGGAGCGGCGTACCGCGATCTTTAAGGGCAAGCCCAGCGCCCTCATTTTCAACAGCGGCTATCAGGCCAACGTGGGACTGATCAGTTGTCTCTGTCAGAGGGGCGATAGGGTGTTGTGCGATCGCCTCAGCCATGCCAGCCTGCTGGACGGGGCAAGGCTCTCCGGCGCGAAGCTTGAACGCTTTCGGCACAACGATGTGGACCATCTGGGCGATCTGCTGGGTAAGAGCGATGGCAAAGCGCAACGCCGCCTGGTGATCACGGAGTCCCTCTTCAGCATGGAGGGTGATCTGGCCCCTCTGCGGGCTATCGTGGCCCTGAAGGAACGCCATGAATTTGAGCTGTTCGTCGATGAGGCGCACGCCACCGGGCTCTTCGATGGATCGGGCAGCGGCCTGGCTGCCCAGGCGGGAGTGACCGACCAGGTCGACTACCTCATGGGGACCTTCAGCAAGGCCCTGGGCAGTTTCGGTGGGTATGTGGCCTGTGACCAGGCGGCCAAGGATTACTTCATCAATGCCTGCCGCAGCTTTATCTACTCCACCGCGCTGCCGCCGGCCGTCATTGCCGCAAACCTTGCGGCGCTGAAGCTGGTGGAGACCGAGCCGCAACGGCGCGAGACGCTGCGCCGAAGGGCGGACCATTTTCGGCGCGCCTTGAGGCGAGAGGGTCTCGAGGTCTTGGGCGCGTCGCAGATTGTCCCGGTGATCCTGGGGGATCCGGCCCACTGCCTCTCCGTCAGTGAGACCCTACGGGACGAGGGCTACTGGGTCTTGCCCATCCGGCCTCCCACGGTGCCGGAGGGGATGGCACGTCTGCGTTTCTCGCTGACCTATTGGCACGGCGAGGACGTTCTGGACGCCCTGGCCCATCGATTGGGACGCCTGTGCCATGTTTGAGCGTGTGGATCGACAGTGTGATGAGGATGTGATTCTCGTGTCGGGTTGGGGCTTTGATCGCCACATTTTTGATCGGCTGGATCTGCCCTATAACTATCTCTTCTATGTGGGTCCATCGGTGGCCGCATTTGGCGCGGCCCTGCAGAGGTGGATCGACCAAGAGGGTGTTAAGGCCTGCTCTATCCTGGGGTGGTCCCTTGGGGCCTTCGCCGCAAGTGCCTTTGCCCAGCAGTCTTCGAACAGCGTTCGTCACCTGATCTTGCTCGGAGCCCGCTTGGCCTATGCGCCCGCTGCCCTGACGCAGATCAGGAGCGGCCTGCAGCGGAACAAGAGGGCCACCTTGCTCCGCCTCTACCGCGCTAGTTTTCGGGGTCACGACCCGGCACTCTACCGCTGGTTTAAGGAGACACTTATGGAAGACACCATCGAGAGGATGTCGGTTGAACGACTCTGCGCCGACCTGGATTGGTTGAGCCATGCCCGGATTGAGGGGCACCGTCTCGCCGGTGTCGATAGAGTGACTGTCGTTCACGGCGTTCAGGATGAAGTGGCGCCGGCCGCGGAGGCTCAGGCCCTGGCTCGGGCATTGCTGAATCGACGATTCGGCGAGGCCGCGCGTCAAGCCGATGCCATCGCACAAAGCCTTAGAGCCGGCGCCATGGACGCCAACAAACAAAACCAACTCGGAGAAGACCTCAAGAAAATAGCGGGCGCTCTGGATAGCGGCAAAGACATCCAGTCAGAACTCAAGGCAGCGGGTGCGAATCTCACGGCTAAACGCCCCGAGGCCGGAGCCCAACA
>JADFMM010000309.1 GCA_022563885.1 Planctomycetota bacterium
CACCATGCTCCACCTGCTGGGCTTCGACCACGAAAAATTCACCTACCGCTATGCCGGACGCGATTTTCGGCTGACCGATGTGCACGGCCATGTGGTGCGCGACATCTTGGCCTAGGGGGTGCGTAAGGACTGGGTAGTGAATTGTTCAGATCTTCTAATGGCCCGATGAAACAGCGTCATTCATTCGGACAATGCTATCAGGCCCAGTTTGCGGCTGCTCAGTGTGATGGCCGTGTGTCATCAAGCCCTGTTTCTCATGCAGCCGTCCCGACTTCGTTCCACAGGCATCATATGATTCGGCTTGATGGTTACTTGGATGGCCAACCGTTTTTCATATCACATCCATGGGGCCACCGACGATTTTGGATTCCACGCGGTCAAAAACCGCGTGCACGTCCACGACCTGCATGCCACCATGCTCCACTTGCCGCGCTTCGATCACGAATCCACAAACCCAGCCAAAGACACCGTCGTCTCAGGAAAGGCCTTCATAAGCCGAGGGTCGACGGTGACCAACGGAAGATTCAGGTCTCTTGACAGCGCTACAAACTCGCAGTCGTACGCAGTGCAGCGTGATGTGGCGGCCAGATCCAGGACATGTGTAGGGCTGACGCGGTATTCTCTGCCACCTATCAGCGTTTCACCCGCCTGCACCAGTTGGATGGCCTGGTCCAGGGGCATCTCCTTTTGCCGGACGTAAAGGGCGAGGACGTTTAGCAATTCGCTGCGCCAGAGTAGGGGGGTGGCCCACTCGGGATCTCTCCGTAGGACGGCCTTAGGGATCGGCAAGAAATTAAGTTGGACAATTTGGGGTCCAAGTGTGCCCCAAATTTGGTCGCGCCCGATTGAGCGGAACCACAGGCGTAGCCGTTCTACGTCGCGGATTTCGCGATTGAGAAGCGATCAAAGATGGGGTGCAATTGGGCAATCAAAAGTCCAAGTTATTTCTTGCCGGTCCCTTAGCCTTGCCGCTGTGGGTGCCCGGGATGAGCAAGTAGGCGATCACGGACGGCCCGCTTCTTTGGCTTGACGCAAGAGGCGATCCGTCAGTCTTTGCGGCGGTGCCTCTTGATGGATCTTGTCGATAGTTGCCAGAAAGGAATCCGGGTCGAACTGTGTGGTTCCCAGCACTCGTTCGAGGCAGGCGATGGTTTCACCGTTTATGCTGCGACGATGAGATTTGGCCCGTTCTTTCAATGAACGGTAGAGGGCATCCGGGATGTTTTTTAGCGTTAGGGAACGCATAGTCATACCTCTCTTTTTAGGGGTGAAAACCATTTTGGAACCATAATGGAATATATCCCAATCCGAGATACATGTTAACTCGAATGCGGTCTAGAGGGTGCAAATCTCACATAGCAACGGCTGGCCACCACCATCAAGAGCGCTCAAAGAATTCGCCTGAGCTCCTCCACGACGTATTCAATTTCCTCCAACGTCGAACCGCGGCCCAAGCTAAACCGAATGGCGCCCATGGCGACATGCGGCTCCAACCCCATGGCCTGCAGAACAGGCGACATTTCCACGGTCCCGGAGTGACAGGCCGACCCGGTCGACGCCGCCACGCCCTTCAAGCCGGATAGAACCTTGCTGCCCTCTCTGCCCACAAAGGAGACGTTCAAGGTGTTGGGCAGCCGCTCGGTGGGATGTCCGTTGAGAGAGACCCGATCACCGAAGGACTCGCGGAGTGTCTTCCAAAACAGGTCACGCAGGTTCCTGACCGTTGGCATCCCCAGCCATGCTTGGGCGTGTTCACACGCCGCACCCAGGCCCACGTCGTGAGGCACGTTTTCCGTTCCCGCGCGACGACGTGACTCGTGACCGGCCCCGTGCATGAAGGGTTCAACGGTTGTGCCGCGTCGGATGTATAGAGCCCCAACGCCCTTGGGCGCATACATTTTATGCCCGGCGACGGACAGCAGGTCTACCCCAAGATCCTCGACCCGCGTCGGGACCTTGCCGACCGACTGGGCCGCATCGGTATGAAACAGTATGCCCCGTTCCCGCGTGATGCGGCTGATCTCCGCAATCGGTTGGATTGTCCCCACTTCGTTGTTGGCATGCATCACGCTGACCAGGATCGTCTGGTCGGTGATGGCCTTGCCCACCTCATCGGGATCGACGCGGCCCGTACTGTCCACAGGCACATAGGTCACCTCCGCTCCCCAGCGTTCCAGGAAGCGGCAGGGTTCGATCACCGCGGGGTGTTCCACCTGGGTGGTGATGATGTGCCTGCCGCGCTGGCGCTGTGCGCAGAAGACCCCCTTGATCGCGTGATTGTTTGCCTCGGTGCCGCCGCTGGTGAAGACGATCTCATCCGCTTGACATCCGAGCAGGGCAGCCACCTGGCAGCGCGCCTTCTCCACCGCTTTTTTCGCGGGAACGCCGGCCCAATGGCCACTGGAAGGGTTGCCAAAGTGACCGGTCAAGAAGGGCCGCATGGCCTCGCCGACCTCCGGGGCGATGGGCGTACTCGCGTTGAAGTCGAGATAGATTTGTTTCATACTGTGACCCGCTACTCCAGCCCGCGAAAATACTCCGCCCTCACCTCACGTGTGTTGTAGGTCTCCAAGAAATCCCGGTGTGTCTCATCTGCCGGGTAGTGTTCCGCCGGCCCATAGGGATACTGTGACATCCCATGGAAGGGCAGGGGCTCGACGGTTTGTCCCTGGGCAGTGTTGAGATCGCCGTCTTTGATCCAACCCTCGCTGTAGATCAGGAAGTCGCGTGTCCACCCCGCCGGCAAGGCCGGGAGTTCGGCATCGAAGCTGACGCTGAACTCGTCGCCGGCATTCATGATGATGTATTGGCTGTCGGCCTCCTGCAGCAAGGCCGTGACATCCCCATAGCGGGTATAGGCACCGACGAGGTCACGCCATTGGGGGGTCGTCGAGACACTCTGGTAGTCGAACCAATGGGGGCCATGCCGACCTCCCTTGCGATAGACTCGGGAGAAGCCCCGGTAGTGCAACTCGGCCTCTGCCAATCCCAGTTCGGTCAGTCGGTGGCGTGGCGTAAGGCGGCGAGGGGCCGAGACGATCCAATCCCAGTAGATCTCCATGCTGGTGCGGATACGAACCTGTCTGTCCTCCGTTAGAAACTTTCCGGACAGGTCGAGGACCAGGGTCTTCTTCTTGCCCATGGGAAAGCCCATGGCTGGCAGAACAGTCTGCCACTGACCCTGGGCGTTGCGGACCTGCAGGTGGGGCGAGACGGTTTCGACATCCATCGCCTGGGCGATGGCGACGTTGATGCTGGCGTCGGTGGGAAAGAGCCAGCCGTTGAGCAGCAGCAGGCAGTTATTGGGATCGACGCTCTCTCCCAGATCGAGGATCAGGTCGTGGGGTTCGGTGACACCCTGGTATGTAGTAGGCCTGAGGTTGTCGACGTAGCGGTCATCGACTTCGGCCAGGATCTCCAACAGGTCGGTGCCTCTCTCATCCTGCGCCGAGTGGAGCGGCTGGGGTGCGTCGATCTGAAAGAGTTCCAGATCCGGGAAGGGCGGCAGGACGAAGCGTTCGTCCACGAAGATCGGCGACGAGGTCGGATGATCGAGGGCGAATAGCTTGAGCTGATCGAAGTAGGAGGTCTCCCAGAGTTCCTCGGTGATGTGCAGCGTGTAGCGGCCATTTTGCGGCTGGAGCTGCTCTCCCGAGATCTTGAGGTACTCTTTCGAAACATCTGCGAAGGCGTAGGCCGTCTCCCCACCCATGATGCCCAGGGGCATGCCCAGGGCGCTGCGCCACATCATATCGGTGACGAAGGAGATGTGCTCGCCGTCGAAGGCATAGAGAAAGGCACAGGAGCCCTTGAGGACCTGCTCCTCGACGATCATCTGGTCGGCCGTCGGCTGCAGGTGGTTTTGCGGGACGCCATTGGTCCAGATGACGCGGACCACGTCGGCCTGCGGCCGCGCGCCCAATCCGAAGTGTGAGATGGGTTCGGTGACGACCTGCATCTGATAGAGGTCGCCCGCCTTGACCTCCAGGCGGGAGCCGATGCTGTGCAGGTTGTTCTTGCCCCCGCGGGTGGTGATCCCGACCAGTTTGACCTTGAGCCAATGGTTGAGATTGCCGCCGTCGTTGCGGAGCAGGCGGATGCGGCCCTCCGGCGTCCCCACGATGAGATCGAGATCGCCGTCATTGTCTATGTCCGCCGTCAGCAGGGTCTGGGCCTCTCGATGCTCGCTCGGCAGGATAGATGAGACATCGCTGAAACGGCCCTTGCCCTCATTGCGGAGCAGATAGAGCAAAGCGGGCTGATGGTCGTCCCGCTTGCCGATCAGGATCAAATCGAGAAAGCCGTTGTTGTCGAAATCGAAGAAGTGAGCCTCTGTGACCTCGAGTCCTTGCAGGGCCCCACTTGACAGCTTCAGTTCGGCGGACTGGAAGGTGCCATCCTGCCGATTGGTCAGCAGGGTGCTCCGCCCGGCGGCTGCGACGAAGAGATCGAGAAAACCGTCGTTGTCGACATCACCGACGGCGAAGCTCTGGACGGCGGTCTGAGGCAGACCGGCCTGCCGACCGATCTCCTGAAAGTGGCCCTGCCGCAGGTTGGTGTACAAGTGCATGGGGCCTGCGCGATTGGCCAAAACCACATCGATGTCCCCATCCTCATCGAAATCCCCGATGGCCGCCTGGCGGCTATTCAGCCGGATATCGGCCCCCAGATCCGTGCGCTGCGAGGCATCGGTGAAACGACCGTCCCGGTTATTCTGGTAGTAGGTGTTGCTGGCCCTGCCGAGCACCAGCAGGTCCAGATCGCCTTCGTGGTCGGCATCGAAGAAGAGGGCCCCATGGGCCTCGGCAGGCCCTGCCACGCCGGCCGTCTCGGTCACGTCGATGAACAGGCCGTTGCCGTCGTTGTGGTAGAGCCGGTTGCCCCTGCTGCCGGTGAGATAGAGATCGACATGGCCGTCGTTGTCATAGTCGGCGCTGACTGCCTGGGTGACGCCGGAGGCAGCGTCCAGCTTCACCTCCTCGGTGACCTCACGAAAGACGCCGCCCTCATTGCGGAAGAGTCGAATCCTGCCGTCCACTATGGCCACCAAGTCCAGATTGCCGTCGTCATCGTAGTCGAGGGTCTCCAGGCCATCGATGCGTTCGGCCTCTAGGTTAAGGTCCCAGCTTTCACCGACCTCGACGAATCGGACCCGATCCAGGAGGGAGGTCTTCGTCTCCAGGGTCGCCCGGAAGGCCTCGCCGAAGGTCCGCACCGGGAACCCCACCAAACCGCCGCCCTCCTTCAGTTCGGCGATGCCGCCGCGATAGACCGAGGTGGGGCGCATCAGGTTGTGAAAGATCAGGGCGGCCGTCTTGGCCTGCTTGATATTGGACTCGCCGAGCCGGTCGAGCGCCCGTTGCAGATAATCCGCCGCCTGCTTAGTCAGGTTCGGCACCCGGAGTTGGATGGTTTCCAGATGCTCGCCCGCCTTTTCGGTTTGACCTTGCTTCAGCAGGACCTGGACCAGCCGAAGACGGGCCGCCACATTGCCGGGCGAGGCCTCCACAATGGCCTGCAGGTGGCGGGCCATGCCCTCTTGCCGTCGGGTGTCATCCTGGGCCCGGGCATAGAGTTCGACCAGTTTGTGGTGGGCCACTAGATGCCGGGGCGCCTGCTCCACCACGCGGATGAGTTCCTGACGGGCCTGATCGTCGTTCCGCTGGGCTTGGTGGATCTCCGCCAGGATCAGACGCAGCGCAGGGTTTTGGGGATTGAGGGTCAGGGCCTTTTCGATGAGGACCAGGGCCCGCTCGGGGTCGTCATCGCGCAGGTAGGTCAGGCTGAGGTTGGCATAGCCCAGGGGATCGCCGGGCAGGGCCTCGATTAACTGGGTAAACTCCGCTCGAGCCGCCTCGAGGTGGTTCTCCTCCAGATGGGCCAGGCCGAGGTTGCGGTGGGAGAGGATGACCCTGCTACGCTCCGAGTGCGTCGGTTGGGCCCAGCAGCCTAGGAGCGTCACGAGGCCCATGACGGTGGCATAGGACACCCCGCGCTTACAGAAATCCATTTCTACCTTCCAATAACTCAACGTTTGGACTTCGCGACCACCCGGTAGGATGGCTCGTCTTCCACGATGATGAGGGTTTGGTCCACGCCCAGTTGAGAGAAGGTCTGCCGGGTTCCACTGGGCCACTGAATCTCGATCCGATCAATCCTGTCACTCCGTCCCAGGCCAAAGTGGAGTTCCTTGGCATTGGCCGAAAAATAGCCGGAGCCCGAGACCAACTCCGCGACCTGCACGGTGTCGCCGACATGGACCTTGACCTTGGCGCCGAACCCGTCGCGATTGCTGCGGGTTCCGCGCAAACGCAGGGCGAGCCAGTGCGGGTGCGCTAACTTCTTATGTGCAAGCCATATTTTTTATTACTTGCAGTAATATTTCAGTAGAAAATTGCCGATTTGATGGTATGAAGGTTGGCATTAAGGTTGCAACAGCCACGAACGAATATATGACCTTTCGCAATATCACCTGTAATTCGATACAGGGTCAGGGCATTCTTGTAAGAAATACGGCCTATACCAATGTTACTGGATTTCACGGCAACGAGATGGGTCAAAGCAAATTCGATCACGCGATCTATTTTGCAGGAGATAATGCCAAAGTTACTATTTCCAATATCAATGTTGATACCGGCACCGGGTCAGCAATCTCTGTTTTTGCGAGCAGTCATGGCGATGTCGATGACGTTTCCATTACTAATGTAAATGTCGTTGATGCGCGCAACGGATTTGATCTTGCAGAAACATCGCCAAACACTCTAACAAATGTAAATGTTAGCAACATTTCCATAAAGAATGCCACCGCAGTTGCTATGCAAATGATTTCTGGCACTAACATCACGATTAGTAATTTTGTGATTG
>JADFMM010000310.1 GCA_022563885.1 Planctomycetota bacterium
CCGCGGACAACGACTACGAGGAAGTGGCACACGGACTGGCACCTATGCGGGAACGATTTTGAACCAACCCATTTTTTTGGCCTGGTTTAGTTCAGTTTCGCCAGAGCCACGGTAATCGTGGTGAAGGCTGTCATTGAACACCTGTTTGATGTGAGCGTGCAGAACAAAGGGGGTGGAGACAATCAGGCTTCGATGAGTTCAGTCGAGTCGTGATCGGATTGGGCCAAAAACTGATTACCTTGTCACTGATGACTGATGGCAACCTTGTGGAAACCCCGGGAAGGGGTAGAAAAAAGGCGAGGTCACGGCTACCTGAATTTGGATGCGATTGCCTTGCGTGATATCACGCATGCCCTTTACACCAGAGTTCCGCATCGCTATGCTGTGTGTGGCACCAAGATCAGTAGAGCAGTTAAGGCTTGTGGGAAGTGAGTCATGGCCAGGGACAAGAGGATGCCGCAGGGGTTTTCGCTTGAATCGGGCGTAGATACTAACGCCGCTTTCGAGATCAATACGCCCAAAACTGTTCTCGCCAGCGCCGCTGTCATCCTAGCCGTCGTCGCTGTCATCCTGTCTCGGCACTGGATGTCGCCCTCGCCGCCCGCATGGCCCTTGGTTCCCGTGGAGGCGGACGATCAATCCCCGAGTAAAGCTGACGAAGCGCGTTCCGGCGTCGAGTCGGCGCCGACCATCGAGTTGCCAAGTATCTCGGGAGCCGAGAGCCCGGCACACCCGCCCATCGTTTTTAGGTCTGGCGGCCCGTCCGATGGCCCAGACCTGACTAGGCCTGCAGCTGCGGTGTTTAGCGTTCTCGACCGGATGGATCGGGGATCTACAGACCAACTGCCCCAGTGCTTCGTCGCGGGGAACGCGCCTCAGACAGACGATTTGTATCCGCGTTACCTTGGCCATCCCATCGAGCTTGTCAAGGTTGTCATGGGGGGTGAGGCCGCCACCGTCACCTGGAACGCCACTGTGCATACCGCATTCTCTCGGGAGGGAGAAAATCATATTTCAGGCGATCGGCTGGCCCTGACAACCCGACTGATGCGGACTGATGGCAGATGGCTGCTGCGAAGGCTCCATGAATGAAATCCAAATCGAGGGGACTCAGAATGTCGGACAATGGTTGGCAGGTTAAACGCTCACGATGGGGAGCTGTTGCTCTTATCGCCCTGGCCTTGATCACAGGCTTGCAGGCGGATGAGATCCGTCTGTTCGAGCCGGTTTCACCGGCAAGGGCGACTCGGACGCTACACTTTCCCACCCATCAGTCCGTGGGCTGGCTTGGTGCTGAACCGGAGTCCGGTCCGGTATGGGATCCGAAATTGGTATGTCCGACGATGGATAATACTTCCTGGCTGATGCTAGCCGATGCTCGGGGTGATGTGGCCGTACCAGAGGGTCGCAACATCGAACTGAGGGTGATGCTGGCGCCGAGGCCGGAGGACATGGCCAAGCTACCCGCAAGGCATGTCCAGAACTTGGTTACTGACCGGCTCCATGCAGATCCGTCCGATCTGTCCGGGCTCGGAGGACTCGATGCAAATGATCTTTGCCGGCTTAGCATTGCTTTTGTGACCCCAAGGAGCGATGCCGACCGGCTTCTCGAACCCCTTTGGCGCCTGACGGGCTTGCAGATGCTAAGGCTGCACAAGACAGGACTGACCGATAGGGGCATGGAACACCTCAGAGCGCTACGCTCGCTCCGGGCCCTTGCACTCAGCCGAGAGCACACCGTCGGCAACGCCGGACTTGTAGTACTGAAGGACCTGCCTGCCCTGGAGTACCTGGACCTTGACACGGGCGTCACGGATGTGGGGCTCAAGACCATCGGGCAGCTAAAGAACCTGCGCTGGCTGCGCCTCCACACCGGCAGGATATGGGGCCCCGGTCTGGCCGAGCTGGCCCATCTGCCTCGCCTGGAGCGCCTGTGCATCGTGGGCTCCGGCCCATTCTCGGATCGGCACGTTCGCTACCTGGAAGGCCTGACGCATCTAAAGAGCCTAACCTTCTGGGGGGTCGGCAGTTCGCTGACCGATGCCGGTCTGGCCTCCATCGGCAAACTCGAGAGCCTCGAGGCGCTGTACTTCATCCGGACCGACCCGAGCTTCACAGCCGCCGGGGTGGCTAGGCTGGAGGGATTGAAGCACCTCAAGACAATAGATTTTGCCCAGTCGCAGATGGGGAGTGGAAGGCACCGGGAAGATGAAACCGTCCGCCAGTTGACGGCTGCCCTGCCCCATCTCGAATCCCTGAAAATGATGGGCCCAGTGACCGCCGAGGGCATGAAGGCCTTGGGAACCCTGCGAAACCTCAAGTGCCTGCACATTGGACTAAGAGACCATAGAAGTGGCTACCGCGGCTCCACCGGTGTCTCTCATCTGGCCGGTCTGACCTCATTGGAGGAACTCTACCTCGGTGGTGGCCGAGCCTTGTCCGATCGAGACCTCATCCACCTCAAGCCTCTAACGGGTTTAAAGGATCTGACCATTCGTGGCCGAAACGTGACCGACCGGGGTCTGGCGATCATCGGCAAGTTGAGGCAGTTGGAGTCTCTAAACCTTATGAGGTCCAGCGTGACCAGGGGCGGGCTGAGCCAACTGCGTGGTCTCACGAACCTTCGGAACCTGGATGTGTCGCGGCATTCGAAAGCGGGAGTATCCGCTGCGCTCGGCGAACTGACCATGGACCTGACCGGAATGAAGAACTTGGAGCGACTCCACATACATGGCTTCTCTCTTCAGGACGCCGATCTGGCGTGCCTGGCGAGCCTGCGGTCTCTCAAAGACGTTTCGATTCAAGGGGGCTCGCTTCCGGCAGTGTCCCTGCGACACCTCAAGGGGCTGCCGGAGCTGAATTTTCTCTACATCGGCGGGCTTTCCGGCGCTCGGGCCGAGGACCTGTCGGTGCTCGGCACGTTGCCGTCACTGGGAAATCTGACCTTGGCAGGCAGCATCCCCGATGCCGCCCTGGCCGCCCTCGGCAACCTGCGGAGCGGTTGGTCGTTGACGGTCAAGACCGACCAGTTCATCCGAGCCGAGACCATCGCCGATCTCAAACAGCGTCTCTCCGCGACCGACTATGACTATGTTCATATCCAGGCGTTGCCCACCAAGCCGCAGCCTCGGACAATTCAGCCCCGTCAGAGACGCGCTGCCCCTAAGCCGCCCCGCAGCAATCGACAGCGACAGTGGCGGCAAAACCGCCGCCGCTAGGATTTAGTAGCATTGCTCCCTTTTCCTTTGCGTCTTGGCGTTTTTGCGAGAGATTGTTTCGGAACAGACTTCCAAACATGCGGTTGGACTCTCTGGGGAGAACTTGAAGTCCTTCCGACAGGGGATTCACTCACTGGTGTCCAGGATGCTCATGAAGGCCTTTTGCGGGATCTGCACGGCGCCCACGCTCTTCATCCGTTTCTTACCCTCCTTCTGCTTCTTGAGGACCTTCATTTTGCGGGTGATGTCGCCTCCGTAAAGCTTAGAGGTGACATCCTTGCGGAAGGCCTTGATGGTTTCGCGGGCGATGATCTTGCCGCCGATGGCGACCTGAAGGGGGATCTCGAATTGGTGTCTGGGGATGGCTCGTCTCAGTTTGATGATGAGCCTTCGTCCTCGGGGCTCGGCACTGTCGCGGTGAACGATGTGGGAGAGGGCGTCGACGGGGATACCATTGACGAGGATGTCGATCTTGACGAGATCACTCTTTTCAAAACCCATGAACTCGTAGTCCATGGTGGCATAGCCGTGGCTGATGCCCTTGAGTTGGTCATAAAAGTCGTAGACGATTTCCGCCAGGGGGGCCTTGTATTCCATCATGACCCGGCTGCTGCTCAGGTAGTCGGTCTTGATGAGCTTGCAACGCCGTCCCTCCGCCAGTTTCATGATGCCACCGATGGTGTCGGTCCCCGTGATGATTTCGAGACGCACATAGGGTTCGCGCAGTTCTTCTATGTGTGAGGGGTCGGGTAGCTGGCTGGGCGAATCAATGCGCTGGACGGTCCCATCTTGTAGCGCCACTTCGTAGCTGACACTGGGGGCCGTCTGGACCACATCAATCGCGTTTTCTCGCTCAAGCCGCTCCTGAATGATCTCCATGTGAAGTAGGCCGAGGAAGCCGCAGCGGAACCCGAAACCCAGGGCAGGGGAGTTCTGAGGGACGAAGGAAAAACTGGCATCATTCAGCGCCAGTTTTTCGAAGGCCGCCCTGAGTTTGGGGTACTCCGTGTTGTTGCCCGGATAGAAATCGGAGAACACCATCTGCATGGGCGGCTCATATCCCTTTAGCGGCGCGTCGGCGGGGTCCGCTTGGTCGGTGATGGTATCACCGACCGTGACATCCGCCAGATTGCGAATATTCGCGATCAGATAGCCCACCTCCCCGGTGCCCAGTTCGTCCAAGGGTGTCATGGCGGGTGAGAACTTGCCCAGTTCCGTGATGAGGTAGTCTTTCTGGGCGCCCATGAGGGTGATTCTCTGCTTGACCTTCAAGGAGCCGGACATCACTCGGACATAACAGATGACCCCCTGGTATTCGTCGCTGTGGCTGTCGAAGATCAGGGCCTGTGTCGTGTCCTGTGAGTTGTCCTGCGGCGCGGGCAGCAGCGCGCATACGGCGTCCAGGAGTTCCTTGACCCCGGTACCCGTCTTGGCGCTGATCTGGAAGCACTCCTTGTAACGGATGCCCAGGACATGCTCAATTTCTTCGCCCACGACATCGGGCTGGGAGGCCGGTAGGTCGATTTTGTTGATGACGCCCAAGATCTCCGCCCCCGTTTCCACGGCCAGATAGGCGTTGGCGACGGTCTGGGCCTCGACCCCCTGGGTGGCATCGACGACCAGGAGCGCCCCTTCGCAGGCCGCCAAGGCACGTGACACCTCGTAGTGAAAATCCACGTGGCCGGGTGTGTCGATGAGATTGAGCATGTAGGCCTGTCCCTCATACTCGTGCCGCATGGTGACGGCCGAGGCCTTGATGGTGATGCCTCGTTCACGCTCCAGTTCCATGGTATCCAGCAGTTGATCCTGGGCGTCACGCTGGCTGACCGTGCCGGTAATCTCCAGCATGCGGTCGGCCAAGGTACTCTTGCCATGGTCAATGTGGGCGATGATCGAAAAGTTGCGTATAAGACTAGTCTGCATAGAAGTTCCTAGGTCACCGCTCCCCATCGTTTCTAGAGGGCGGCAAAATCACACAGCACCGAGTCTGCGATGGGCAGGGCCTCTCGGGTCAAATAGAGCCGATCCCCTTCCAGCGTCAGCAGCCCGAGTGCTCTATAGCGTTCTATAGGTTCCGCAAAACTCCGCATAATATCGTATCCCGTGGTTTTGTTAAACGTCTTAATGTGAATGCCCCTGCGCGTTCTGAGATTTAGAACGGCCGTTTCACAGGCTTGGGATGCTGCATCGGTGCTCACACTTTCAACGACGGCGCTCTGGTCTGTTTCGATGGCCCTGACGTACTGCGTCAGGGACGCTACGTTGCTCGTGCGGCGATTCCGCCAGTAAGAACTGGCCGAAGGTCCGATGCCGATATAGGGCTGGTTTTTCCAATAACCCAGGTTGTGACGGGATTCGTACCCCTTCCGTGCGAAATTGGAGATCTCATACTGTTTGATGCCGGCCTCTTCCAGGGCGGAAATGCCCTGTTGATACTGAGCCCGATCCTGCGCCTCGTCCAGGGCCTTGATCTTGCCGGACTTGATCTGAGCCGCGAGTGGCGTATTAGGTTCGATGGCAAGGCCGTAGATCGACACATGGGCGGGCTCCAGCTGACGCGCGCAATCGAGGGTGTGCTGCCATGTCTGTTCTGTGGATCCCGGCAGTGCAAAGATGAGGTCCAGGGCGATGTTGGCGTATCCGGCCTGGCCTGCCGCCTCGACCGCCGCAGTGATGTCACTGCTGCGATGAGTGCGACCCATCCATGCCAGTTCCTCATCGTTGAAGGACTGGGCGCCAATCGAAAGCCGGGTCACGCCCAGTTGGCGCAAGGTGCGCAGCGAGTCTCGGGTCACCTGTTCGGGATTACACTCGACGGTCAATTCCCGGACCTGGGGTTGTCTGGCGTAGATGGCCTTGATGAGGCGGGCGAGCAGAGACAGCGGAAGTGTGGTTGGACTCCCCCCCCCAATATAGGCCGTGGTCGCTTCATTCGGGGGAACCCGGCTCAGTTCGCGCAGCTCCGCCTCAATAAGACGTTCCATGAAACCGTCGGCGTTTGTTTCGAAATAAAAACCACAGAATCGACAGCGGGCGCGGCAGAAGGGGACGTGGATATACAGGCCGGTGTGGTTCTCCGGGCCTGTTGGCGGCATGGCGCTCACCGGGCGACGCCCCCCGCGGCCATGCTGTCGAGGAACTCGTCGTTGGTCGAGTATTTCTCGATGAGTTTAAACAGGGCCAGGGTGGCGTCTCTTGGCTTGTAGCTGGAGAGGACTTTCCTCAAGGTGTTCAAGCCGTGAATCTGTTGAGGGGAATAGAGCTTGGTTTCCTGACGCGTACCACTGGCGGGGATGTCGATGGCCGGAAAAATACGGGCCTCCGCCAGATTGCGATCCAGGATGATCTCACTGTTGCCGGTACCTTTGAACTCTTCAAAGATCAGTTGATCCATGCGGGATCCGGTGTCCACCAGACAGGTCGCGACGATGGTCACCGAACCGCCCCCCTCGATGTTTCGGGCCAGGCCAAAGAGTCGACGAGGAATCTCCAGCACGCCCGCCTCGAGCCCGCCAGACATGGTATGGCCTCGGTTCTGGCGGGACCGCCCGCGGGTGCAGGTATTAAAAGCCCGTCCCAAGCGAGTGAGACGATCAATGGCCAGCACGATGTC
>JADFMM010000311.1 GCA_022563885.1 Planctomycetota bacterium
GCGCCCGATGCCGATTATCCTGTACGGGTCATGTTTACCGTGGTGACGGGCCAGAAATACCAGAACCGCGATCGCGAAGAAGGTCATCAGATTTTTTCGGTCATGGCGGAGATGAAGCCGGACTTTTTCGTGCATACCGGGGACATCGTGTATATGAACAAAGGTTGGATCACCAGTGGCGCGCCCGCAGGCGCCGTCGACCGGGCGCGGCATCAATGGCATCGTATTCACGGTCTCGAGCCGCAGAAAGAATTCTATCGGAACGTACCCGCCTATATGATGAAGGACGACCATGACATCGGCCAAAACGACTGCCATCCCGGCAAGGGGCTCGAGGGTTTTTCTTACAGACGGGGCATCGAAGTCTTCGAGGAACAGGTTCCTGTGGGCGATAGGCCCTATCGCACGCGGCGCTGGGGCAAGGATCTCCAGATCTGGATGGTGGAGGGTCGCAATTTCCGCAGCGCCAATGACATGCCCGACGGGCCTGGTAAAACCATCTGGGGCGAAGAACAGATCAAGTGGCTTCAAGACTCGGTGAAATCTTCGCATGCCACCTTCAAGATATTGATCAGTCCGACGCCGTTGGTGGGTCCGGACCGGGCCAGCAAGGGGGACAATCACGCCAATGATGCGTTTGCGTATGAGGGGAACCGTATCCGCAAATGGATCCAGGAAGAGGCGCCCGAGCTGTTCCTGGTCTGCGGGGACCGACACTGGCAGTATGTATCGGTGCACCCGGAGACGGGCGTGCGTGAGTACAGTTGCGGGTCAACCACCGACCGGCATGCGGGCGGCTGGAGCCTTGGGTTTATCGAGGAATACCACCGTTACCTCAATGTCATTGGAGGATTCCTCTCCGTGACCGCCGAGCGTGTCGACGGCAAACCGAACCTGATTTTCCGCCACCACGATGTGGAAGGCAGGCTGCGTTACGTGGAGCGGCACGATGAGAAGGGCTTGGTTCGCTAGGGGATCGGCAAGATATGAGAGTGCCTATCAAAATGAATCGTAGCTCCGAAAACGAGCGTTTCCGCGACTGGCAAAGAAGGCGAAGCAGGCCGTCCGAGGACGGTCGACGGAGCCTGACGCCGTCCAGACGCAGAATGAGCTGTTTGAATGCAGAGTCATTTTGTTATGCTTAAAACCAACGATTCCTTAAAAAGAACGCGACCGCTTTCGTCGTGCTTCGTCATAGACTCGAGTCCGCGATTTGTATGTTTCTCTCAGTTTTATCGATTTGCTTCAGGTCTCCTCCGTCCACAGAGTCATTCTATGAAATCGTTTATTGCTCCGCTCGTTGTATCGCTGTTGCTCTCTGTCAATTTTTGGCCGGTCGCCGCGTGTGGCAAAGATACCCAGACAACCGTTTCTTCCGCACAACTCGATACATTCATGAAGAAGTGGTCGGAATATGAACCTTTTCAGGGACCAATGGATCCCAATGATGAACCGTTCCTGCAAGCTGCTCTGAAGAAGGACCCCCAAGGCCCGTGGGCGACGTATTTTTCGAGTAAATTCGCGGATACCAAGTTTAAGGCACGCAGCCTGAGCAATGTTGATCGTTCCGCTCTTTATGGCGCGTCACTCAGGTACCTCAGGCCGGCTCGCGATTTCCTCACTCTGTCAGTGAAGGCCGACTCCGACAACAAGGAACTGCGATACAACTTGCACCAGATGGGGGAGCATGTTGCGTTGGCCTCTCTGGAGGCGGGCCTCGACTTCGCCGAGGTTAAGTCTATTGCCGAAGCTATTCTCGCCGAAAACAAAGACACCCAATCGTGGAACTACGGCAACACGATCTTCAATGGACATACCCTGCTTGGCCGGGTTGCACTTCGTGAAGGAAAACTCGACGTGGCAAAGAAACATCTATTGGCAGCCGGCCACACGCCCGGTTCGCCACAACTTAACACATTCGGTCCCGATTATGTCTTGGCCCGAGAACTGGCCGAGAAAGGCGAGCGCGACACAGTGATCACTTTTCTGGATTTAGTGGCCTCCTTTTGGGCCAACCCGGATGAAAAAACCGAAGCCAATTCTGAGCGTGTCACCAGCGAAAAACTCAAGCAACTGGAGTCTTGGAAAAAACAACTCCGTGCCGGGAAGGTTCCTGACCATCCGAAATGGCGGTAGTCCATGTTTGCCCTGGCTGGACTCGCCGTTCTCATGGACGAGGCCAACCAACTGATCGCTATCTTGACCGCCATAATCAAAAAAGCAAAAGCCAATGCGTAATTGTTTCACTCTTCACCAACAATTCACCCTTCCCCTTGTGGTGTTATCGAGATAGGCATCAATATATTCGCCTACAATTCTGTTGTTAAGAAATAGACTTTGAATTAATATGTCCGGTGTTTTCACGAAGGTCTATAGGAAGCTCTTTACTAACTTGTTTGTCCAGCAACATTCATCTTAATATGCCCAATTCAAATCCAAAAAAGGCGCCTTCCAGTCTTGGCAACATGGTTGCGATAGGGATGGCTCTTGGATTGGCGTTTGGCGTTGGCATTGGACTGCCCTTTGGCGTCGCCGTCGACAGAATTGAAATAGGCCTGCTGATGGGTATCACTATGGGTCCGGGTTTTGGAGTGGCGGTAGCGGCGATTATTCATGTTATCCGAGACCGCGGGAAGGACAGTTAGATTAGAGGCACGATTTGTATGCCGAATCAGGCAGCCGGGGGGATTAGCCCCCCGGCCCCCACACCACCCGGCGTGCGGGTCCGCACCGGGCGGTTCTTGGAACAAGTCGGCCCGTAGGCAGACAGGCAGGAGCCACTCGGAATCACTCCTGTGGAGAAAGGCCAATCCATAACGCGAAATACGATCACTCATCCGATCGGCTTAAATGTGTCATACGAGCACATGGGGACGCAATTCCCCTCCAAAGTCGGTCCGTCCTTGTATGGTGGCAACTACTATGACCTCTGCTGACTTCTGCCCAATCTTCCGAGGTGTTACCACATCGGACGCTGCCGGGACCACCGGCTGGCCGCCACACGGGCAGACCTCCCCGGATAAGAACATGAACTTTCACTACACAACCCCAGCACTTACCGTAGCTCCTGAGCTCAGGGCTCCGTATGCTAGATTCTGTCGAAAGAGGCGAATGGAGGCAAATACCCAGCTTTAAGCGCGAAGCCAAACGATTTCAGGAATCCGCACAGGTAACCCTGAGGAAAGATAAGCGTGTCAATATCCGGATGACTGAGCGTGACCTTATTCACTTCCAAAAGAGAGCCATGGAAGAAGGTTTGCCTTATCAAACCCTTATCTCTAGTATCCTTCATAAGTACATCAACGGCCGGCTCATCGAAAAAGCTT
Organism: Planctomycetota bacterium; assembly: GCA_022563885.1. Lineage (GTDB taxonomy): Bacteria > Planctomycetota > Phycisphaerae > Sedimentisphaerales > Anaerobacaceae > JAIPFM01. Next base: position 3,327 of record JADFMM010000311.1, read on the forward strand.
CTCAAAAGTACAACATGCGGGTGCTAGGAACGGCGTGGGTGCCGCCCCAAACCCGCGGCGTTAGCGGAGATAATCATGACAAATATGGGCACTTTGTGTTTGGCAATACTTCATACGGGATGCATGACTGCCAATCTTTCGACTGATTTCGGCTCCCCAGCTGATAAGAGGAGTGATCAACTCGTCGGACAATGGATAGGCGGTGGAGGCATCGCTCCTGTCCTTCATACCTTTTTGGCAGACGGGACGTATCGAAGAGAGTGGCCCTTCCCTGTTCAATCACAGGACCAAGATATAACTGCGACAGGCACCTGGCATCTCGAAGATGACCTGCTGGTCCGAAAGTTTAACGGTCACGTGCATGAAGTGGAAATTCTCCGCTGGGAGGATGACTTCTTTCAGATTCGGGATCCAAAAAGCGGCACTTGGGGATACCACCGCAGGCTGCTAACAAAAGCCTCCTCGCGGACGCACGAAGGTGCGCCTGAGAGGCTTGCCTTTACGTAGCCAGATATGCGCACATACATTAGCACACTAGTACTGTCTTTACTATTTGACATTGGCTCAACACTCGCAAATGTTCTAAAATATGATGACCCATACCTAAGACATGAAACGAATTTCATGCTTCAGGGGAAATATTGGCCATGGCTAATAGCCCATGGGTTTGTGCAGTTTTTCATCGTATACGTGTTATTCTCGATTGGCTGGAAACATCGAACTTGTCTAATGCCAAATATGAAAACGATGACATTTTGGACATGGTGTAATTCCTGTCTCTATGGTCAATATACTCAATCATTCGAATTCAAGTTACCAAAATGGAAAAATGTTGGTGTCTTTCTTCTCTTAATTATATTAATGCCAATTCCGTTACTCCATGTAATATGGGGGTTACATAATACTCTCGTTTTAATGGAATGTGATATTAGTTCTATTTACCAACACGAGAGCATCTTTATTTTCGGATTTTGTATGCCTTTTTCAATTGTAATGATATACAAGTCTATAGACAAGAAACCTAACATTTCACTGCACTCGGACCATTAAAAGCTCCCGCTTTTTGTGTCCGGCGAGTTTTTCGTTAGGCAGTCACTGGAGAACGCTTCATGAAATGTGAGCACCGCGTTCTTTGGCGTTCGCTCTACGTCGTGCTCGTGGTCGTAGCCGCGGCGCCGTTCCTCTTTCAGGTGTTTGCCGCCAACGCCGTTGATGCGGCAAGAGCAGCAGCCACCTCAAAGGGCCAGCGTGAGCAGGACTTGGAGTTATTGGCTTTTAAGGAATCGAACACACCGCTGGGCGGGTCGGCAACCGTGCTATTCCGGTCGAATGCGGGCGGAGCACCACAGACAGTGGAAGTGCAGCTTGAGCGGCCGATGTGGGCAGTTAACTGGCGTCTCGCCCGTTACAGCGAGGGAGTGGTGGGTAAACGGTAATCAGAGGCCTAACATGAACATTTGAGTGTTATCGAGTTAGAAAATGCCCGAAATCGGTCAGTTTCTCGCGTCTAAGGCTAGCTCTCTCGGCAATTATCGAGGAGCTATAGAATAACCTGTTATCCATTATGAATATGAGTGATCCACGACAAGGCAAAGTTACCATCAAGTCAGAACGACCGTGGGGAGATATTCACATGGTCGTCAGAAACCAAAAATGCAGCGTGGATCTCACCCACGTTCATCCTGGCCATCGTGCAAGCTTACATTCTCATGCTGAAAGATACGAATTATTTCATTTTCTTGATGACGGCGCCTACTTAGAGATAGACGGCAAAATGCACCGGCCTAAGGTTCACGATGAATTCATGATAGAACCGGGTCAGCGGCACAGATTCTGGGCTGGTGACGTTTCCTTTCGGATGTTGGTTGTCAGCTTTGGTGAGTGGAGAGCCGAAGATCAGGACCGTCATGAGGATGACTATGGTCGGGAAGGGCAGAAGTTAGAAATATGAGTTGGGATACTAGTAATATCATGTAAAAGAAACAAATGTAATCCTGGTGTGCCATCGTGGGCTTGTGTTGGCACCTCAGCGCTCCGCCGGGTTGTTCGATGATGGCGATGCGGAGGCAGTACTTGGTGGGGTGAATTGCCCGAGAAGAGGTGGGCGCAACTCATTTCTTGCCGGTCCCCTAGAGTATGGATTACCGTTATGAATTGGTATGCACGACTTCATTTCCTACACCGGGCGTGGCGCGTTACCGCCTCCGCAGCGAGAAGTTTGGCGTTTCATTCCTGTTGAGCCGCGATTTGAGAGGAAAAACGGCGGTCGATATCGGCGCCAATTGGGGAATCTATTCGTATTGGATGCACGGTCACGTTGGGGTAGAAGGCCATGTGATTGCCTTTGAACCACAACCGGAACTAGCCGCCCATCTGAGAGACCTGCGTGACTGTTTTCATCTTCACCGACTGGAGCTTGCAGAGAGGGGACTATCGTCCAAAGACGGAGAACTGACACTTCGGCGGCCAAAGACGCACTGGGGAGGGGCGAGTTTCGAGGCCCTAGGCAGAGACCGCGGCGATCTTGACTTGATCACCGCCAATGTGACAACGCTCGACGGCTATTTTGAAAACCACTCCGCTCGTCCGATCAGCTTTATCAAGTGTGACGTCGAAGGTCACGAGTATCATGTTTTCCGGGGCGGGCACCGGGTGCTTATGGAGGATCGCCCTGACTTGGTGTTTGAGTGCCATGCTGCGGAGAATCCGCAATGCAAAGTATTCTCCTATCTGATGAGCCTGGATTATGAGGGGTACTGCTTTTTTCACGGCGGATTCGCGCCGGTGACCGATTACGGATCGCTTCGGCCCAGGATGCACAAGAAAGCCCTCAGGGATTTTGTCTTCGTGCCCAAGGAAAGCAAGCTTGCCCTAAACGCATAAACGATTAGGAGTTTGCACTGGATCGCGTCGCGTCCGACCGCAACTCATGGCTGAAACGGAGCCATTGGGGGCGTCCTCGGACCTGACTAAGATATCACCCTGAGAAGGGCCTGGTTCATAAAAGTGTGCATGTGGGTAGCAGTCCGTCTGGCCTGCTTTCGTGCTCGTGCTCAGCGAAACGATACTCGTAATCGTAATCGAGAGCGCCGAGAAGCCGATTACGATTACGAGCACGAGTACGATTCCTACGTCGAGTCGCGTAACCCGGAATTGAACCAGGCCCTGAGAAGACATATGCCAGATGTCGTTGCGATTCTGGGGCCTGGTTTGAAAACACGCTGATTTTGAAGTTAAACTCTGAAAGGAAAACGATTTACTGAGGTCCGAGCCCAGTGGCTTCCTAGAATTAAGATTCTTGATTTGTTAAAACTATTAATCTACATTGTAGTGCGTCAGCAAGTCTTAATTTTTGGGTATAGTCGCTTCAGTTTTCGCCGGGCGTGGTCGACTCTGAATTGCCAGTCGACGCCACGTTGTTTCGCATTCGTTTTCTGCGACCAG
>JADFMM010000312.1 GCA_022563885.1 Planctomycetota bacterium
GCCACACGAACTTTCGTCACGCTCGATTTCTTCCTCCCAAACCTATTTTACAAATCCCAAAACGTCTTTAGAGACAATTTGTCTACTGAGCTTTGCCGCGTACCTAAGAATCGCTCAATTTAGGTAGTAATCCTCTCGGGGACGAACTACTTCATAAGCTACTGGCAGAATTAAGGGAATCCTTGAAGACCGTCTTACCGGATTACATGATACCGTCAACGTTCATGTTGATACAACAGATCCCGTTAACTCGTAACGGAAAGGTGGATAGAAAAGCGCTACCCTCACCAGATATAAGGGTTTCTGGGCAGGGAGATTATCTGGCAGCGGATAACATAATCGAAGAGACGCTCGTAAGCATTTGGTCCCATGTATTGGGCTTGGACCGTGTCAGCGTGACTGATAATTTCTTTGAGCTTGGTGGTGACTCTATACTCAGCATGCAAGTTATTATCAGAGCAAGGAAATACAAGTTGGATCTTACACTCTCGCAACTTTTCCAGCACAATACTATCAGGGAACTGTCAAAGGTAGTTGAATGGAGAGTGGATTGGACCACAAGTGGCGCGGCAACCGCGACGGCGGAAGCTCTGGAAGTCATAAAGCGGATAGATCGATCCGGACCCTTGGAGTTGTCCGTGGGACAGCAACAATTATGGTTCTTCAGCCGATTGGAGTCAAATACTGCTGCGTATGTTCTCAGTTATTCTATTCGGTTACTGGGCTCGTTAGATGTGCGTTTACTGGAAAAGAGTCTTAATAGAATACTCGAAAGGCACGAAATACTGCGCACGACCTATTATGATGTTGGCGGCAAGCCGCTTCAAGCCGTTTCGCAACCATCATTCGTTAGGTTTCCTCTGATTGATTTGACGACAAAGGCCTCATCAGAAAAGAACGCTGAAGTGTCACGCATTGCATCAATAGAAGCTGGGACTCCGTTTGACATTGCTAGAGATCACTGTCTACGTGCACAGATAGTAAAACTGTCAAAGGAAGAGCATGTTCTTCTTCTTTCATTGCATCATATTGCTTTTGACGGTTGGTCTGTAGGCGTATTGTTTAAAGAAATAACTGAATTCTATAGCGCGTATCAAACCGGTAAAGAGGCGAAGGTGCCGCGTTTGCCGATTCAATATGCCGACTATGCCTCTTGGCAAAGGAGATGGTTAGAGACAGACGAGTTTAAGAGACAACTTAACTATTGGAAAACTAGGTTGGATGGAGAGTTGCCGGTTTTTGAACTACCGACTGATCGGGCACGACCTTCCGTACAGTCGTTCAATGGCGAGTGGAAGGTTTTTGAACTTGATAGGAACTTGACACAATCCTTGAAACATCTTAGTAGAAGAAATGACTGCACGTTGTTCATGACGTTGCTGGGGGCTTACTATGTCTTGCTTTCTCGGTATTCCGGACAGAACGACATTGTCATTGGTTCGCCGGTTGCGAATCGCAATGTCGAGGAAATAGAGAATCTAATCGGATTCTTTATGAATTCGGTGGCACTGCGAATCCGTCCTTCGTCAGATCCTACGTTCCTGCAATTATTGAAATGCGTTCGGGAGACTACGATAGAGGCTCTGGAAAACCAAGACGTTCCCTTTGGGACGCTAGTGGAAAAATTGCGCCCAGAACGCAGTTTCAGTCATAATCCCATCTACCAAGTCATGTTTGTGCTGCAAAACTCACCTCTGGCATCATATGAGTTCTCAGGTATTTCTGTGTCATCCCATGAAATCGACAGTGGTACTGCACTGTTTGACCTGACACTGAACATGTGGGAAGAGGACAGTGGGTTAAATGGTTATTTTGAATTCAATACGGACCTTTTCGATACTCGAACCATTGAGTGTATGGTTGGACACTATGAAGCCTTGCTGCAGGATATTGTTGCCTATCCTGAAAAGAAGATAGGCCATTTGCAGTTGCTGAAGAAAGATGAACTAGAACGAATACTCTATGGCTGGAATAACACCTACTCCGATTTCCCTGATCATCTGTGTATTCACGAAATATTCGAAGAAAGGGTAAAATCATCACCTGCCGCTATCGCCTTGAGTTGTCCGGGAGGGGAACGCCTGACATACCAGCAATTGAATACAAGGGCCAATCAACTGTCTCACTGTTTATTGACTTTGGGTGTACAGTGTAATGAATTCGTAGGTATTTGTGTCGAGCGTTCCATCGAAATGATCGTGGGAATTCTCGGCATTATCAAGGCAGGGGCTGCCTATGCGCCAATAGATCCAAAATATCCCTCAGAACGTATTGCCTATATGCTGAAAGATACTGGCGCAAAAATAGTATTAAGCCAAGCGCGCTTGGTAGGCGGACTTCCCTTGTCCGGGTTGAAAACCTTATGTCTCGATTCAGATTGGCCGGACATCTCCACATATGGTACCGGCAATACAAATGCAGATGTGTGTGCCGACAATCTTGTTTATATTATCTACACCTCGGGCTCAACCGGTACACCCAAGGGGGTTCCTATCACACATCGCAACTTGGTGCACTCCACCGTTGCGCGGTTTGAGTACTACCCGGATTCAGTCACAGGTTTTGTCCTGCTTTCTTCGTTTGCATTTGACAGCTCTGTGGCAGGCCTCTTCTGGACTTTATGTCAGGGGGGAACCTTAACGCTGCCTGAATTGGGTGCCGAACAAGACCTCCAACTGATCGTCGAAAATGTACAGGCGTCAAAGGCCTCCCATCTGTTAACACTTCCATCTCTGTACAAGCTGTTACTCAACGAGGGAGGGAGTGGGCAGCTAGGATCCTTGAAAACCGTCATTGTCGCCGGCGAGGCTTGCCCGAAGGAATTGATTGCCCACCACTATACGGTTTTACCGGATGCCACCCTCTACAATGAATATGGTCCCACAGAGGGAACTGTTTGGAGCACCGTCTATAAGACTGAAAAAGATGACCCGTTTAATTCAGTGCCCATTGGACGCCCAATACCTAACATGAACGTGTATATACTAGATAAGACCAGACAAGCCGTTCCGGTCGGTGTCGCAGGAGAGATCTATATCTCGGGAGAAGGTGTGGCACAGGGGTATCACGGTCAGACAGACGTGACGGATGAAAAATTCGTCTCAAATAACTTTCCAAACTCAAAATGGGACAAGATGTACGCATCTGGGGATCTGGCACGCTATCGGCCCGATGGTAATATTGAATTCCTCGGCCGTATAGACCATCAGGTCAAGATCCGCGGGTATCGAATTGAGCTAGGTGAAATTGAGACGGTCATACATGGACATCCCTTCGTCGATGATGTTGTTGTGATCGCGTGCGAAAGCACTTTAAGCAACAGCAAGAATATCGATCGCGGAACCAGATTTGATGATTCAGTTCGAACCCAGGCAGAGGGACCCCCATTACCGGCACCACAGGGTACCAAGTGCTTAGTAGCCTATGTTGTTAGCCGCGAGAGGCCGGGATCTGAAATTTCCGAGTTACGGCAATATGTAGCCCAGACCCTTCCCGATTACATGGTCCCAGCAAATTTCATTTTTCTTGACGGCCTTCCCCTTACGCCTAATGGGAAAGTGGATCTGAATAAACTACCGGATCCCCATGAACATAGATTCGTCTCGAATATAGAGCCCTGCCAATCGACGAATGAAAAGGTAAAAAGGCTACTTCGGATCTGGCAGGACGTGCTCGGCACGAATAAAATCGGAATACATGATAACTTTTTTGATCTTGGCGGCGATTCAATAATAAGCATGCAGGTAATTGCGCGTGCCCGCCAGCAAGAGTTACACATCACCCCCAAGCAGATGTTTCAGTATCCTAGGATTTCAGATCTAGCCGCAGTTATCGATGAGCCTAAAGCCACCGAGGCTGAGCAACATGCTGTTGTCGGCGCTGTGCCGATTACACCAATACAGCAGTGGTTTCACAACTTAAACCTGAGCCATCCGGAGTTTTGGAATCAATCCTATCTCTTTGAAGTGCCACCGGAGTTTGATCTTGAAATATTTCAAAAGTCATTTGATGTCATAGCCATGCACCACGATGCTCTGAGAATGCGCACTAGTCATGAATCCTCGAATATCGTCCACTGTAATCTTTCAAACATTGAATCCACTAAACTAAGCCACTATGATTTGTCGGGTTTATCACCAGAGGTGCAAGCAAGAAAACGTCGAGAGCTAGTCTGCAGTCATCAAGCAAGGCTTTGCCCACAGTTAGGAAAAAACACTCAAGTCGTGTACTTTGACTCAGGTCATAAAGCATTGAATCGATTGCTTATTGTCATCCACCATCTGGTGATCGATACTGTATCATGGACGATCATTCTGGAAGACCTAGAAACCGTCTATTATCAACTTCAAAACAACCAACCAGTACAACTCGCCAAGAAGACCACTTCCTTTAAAGAATGGGCACATTCACTAGTGGAGTATGCAAAATCTGAGACGCTACGAGGCGAGATCAATTATTGGCTAGAGCCTGAGTATACGGTTAAGAAGCGTCTGCCGCTAGATTTTGTATCGGGTGACAATAGCGAGTCGTCCGCCTGCGTGACAACTGTCTGTCTGGGGCCTGAGGAAACGGGTCAACTGCTCCAGCAAGTCCCACCCGTGTACAATACAAAGATTGACGATATTTTGTTGACCGCCTTACTTTATGCTTTTTCAGATTGGACACACGAGCAGAGTCTAGCATTAGGGAAAGAAGGGCATGGAAGAGAGGATATCATCGAAGGGATTGATTTGACAAGAACGGTTGGATGGTTCACTTCGTTTTACCAAATGGTTTTACATCTCGACGATTTGTCCGACTATGGTCGTTCGATCAAAATCATCAAGGAACAAATTCGCACCATTCCTAATTGCGGGATCGGAAATGACCTCTTAAGGTACTTGTCACCAGATAAGAGTGTTAGGCAGGCACTCGAAGCCACGCCCAAAGCGGATGTTCTGTTTAATTATCTTGGCCAACAGGATAACCGCCAAGGGAAGTGCAGGTTGCTGAGAATGACGGGTGAGTCTACAGGGCCGCAGCGCCATCCTGACAACATGCGTCACCATATCATTGAAATCAACTCGATGGTGTTTGAAGGCCAATTAAGAACAGACTTTAGCTATAGCAGGAATTTACATAGAGCTTCAACACTAGAAGCATTGGCCAATGCCTTTAATGATCACCTCAAGAGTATCATTCAGCACTGTTTGTCCGACACGGCGGGTGGATATACTCCTTCAGATTTTCCAGAGGCAAGTCTCAATCAAGACGACCTTGATGACTTAGTGTACGAGTTGTGTGAGTAGTCCGCAAGATGGAAAACGTGATAACCAGGAATAAAGAAGGCATAGAGGCGATATATCCTCTGTCCCCGATGCAAGAGGGAATGCTCTTCCACTCCATATCAGACCCTGATTCTATCGCCTATTTTGAACAGTTTACTTACACGTATAGGGGAAAACTGAATACGGGGAACTACAAGCGCGCTTGGCAGCGAGTGGTCGATCAACACCCCATATTACGGACGCTGGTATTATGGGAGCGAAAAGGAAAGCCCTTGCAGCTCGTTCGGCGACAGGTAACATTGGCATGGCAAGAGGAAGACTGGAGCGCATCTGCTCCGGAGGAGCAGTGTCATCAACTTGATAGATTTCTAGAGCATGATCGCCAACGGAGCTTCAACTTGAAGAGAGCGCCACTGATGCGCTTGGCGCTCATTCGCATGAGCGAGAATGAGTACCGCTTCATTTGGAGCTTCCATCATATGCTGTTGGATGGTTGGTCCGGTTCCCTTCTTCTCAGCGATGTGTTTCGTCATTATTGTGCCTTCAATCAAGGGGGTGAGGTTGAGTCAAAAAATGTTCGCCCTTATAAGGACTACATTACATGGTTGCAGGCACAAGACATTGTGAAGGCGGAGGCATTCTGGAGGAAGACCTTAAGTGGATTTACAGCTCCGACCTCGCTCCATTCTGCAATGGGATTGAAGCAAAATGAATCGCTGGAAAAATATGAAACGGAGTGCGCCTATTTGTCAGAAGACACAACGTCAGCCATAAAGTCTCTGGCCCGTGAGCATCAATTGACGTTGAACACGGTCATTCAAGGTGCCTGGGGATTGCTATTGAGTCGTTACACTGGCGAAAAAGACGTTGTCTTTGGCGCGACCGTATCAGGCCGACCAACCGCTTTAGAAAACGTTGAAGAGATGCTCGGTTTGTTTATAAACACACTCCCCGTGAGAGTCCAGATTGATGCGAATGCTCATTTTGTTGATTGGCTAAAAGAGTGCCAGTTGCAGCAATTGGAAACGCGTCAATTCGACTTCAGTCCACTGGTGGACGTCCAGAAGTGGAGTGATGTGGCACCCGGACAGCCTCTGTTTACGAGTATCATTGTCTTCGAAAACTTTCCGGTAGATGATTCGATACAACGGAACCTTGGATTCCAGATCACCGCGACACATACTCGCGAGCAAACCAACTTTCCGTTAACCCTTGGCGTGGAACCATCAGATCCAACGCGTTTCAAGGTGCTTTATGATTGCCGATATTACGATAGCGCCACCATAACCCGATTGCTCGGACATCTAAAAGCGATACTGGAAAGCGTAGCGAACGAGCCCACACAAAAGCTTTCAAGTATATCGATGTTGACTGATCCCGAAAGGGAGCAGCTACTGAATGAATGGAATCAGACTCAGGTGCAGGGCCGACGCACGTTAAATGCCTTTTCCTGTAAGGACTTGTAGCAAGAAGTCATTATTCCAACCTGCTATTTGCC
>JADFMM010000313.1 GCA_022563885.1 Planctomycetota bacterium
GGCCGTTCCTCAATCGCGAAAGCCTCAACGTAGGCACACTACGCCTCCGGCTTCGCTCAATCGATCACGACCAAATCCAACCTAAATCTGAGCGGATAATTCGGTAACTTATTGTCGTGCACGTCCTTACGTCACACAGGCCATTGATGTCTGCTGTCTCTTTACCCCCGAGAAACTATTGGCCCTCCAGGAGGTCCTGTCTGACCTGCACCGGGTCCATCGCATGACGCCGGGGCGGCGGTCCCTGAAAATTACAGCAGAGAATGCTGCGTCCTTCTCGAATCTCACCGTCGACACGGACCTCGGCCGTCTCGATTGCCTCAGCACCATCAATGGGCTCGGTGACTACGCTCAGGTGAAGCGGCTCAGTGAACGGATTGAGATTGATGGCATGGTTTTTTGTGTGCTGACCATCGACGCTGAGCTTGGCAATAGTGGCTTTCATGGGTGCTGAAATGGCGAAGATGTAGGTGTGCTGTTTCCAAGCGATAAACCGGTATCGAAATCAATGTTGGACGCTTCCTGAAACTCCTCCCCCGCCCGCCTGACGGCCTGAAGGAGACGGGCTATCCACCAGACCGACAGACGGCCACGACTGCGTTTTGCGGCTTGCCCGCCTTGCCGCGCATCGTCGTCGCTGCTTGACACTAACACTCTGCCAGCCTATCATCGCTGCCGCACGAACCTGAACCCCCAGGGAAATGGCTGCATGACCCCGCGAATCGCTTCGGATACCAGCGCCAGCACATCACTTTTAGAGAAGGACCCGGCGGTCGCCGCTGTCATGGCGCAGGTGGGTGATTCCGACCGGCAGATCGTCCATGTGGAAGGGACCTGGGGCTCTTATACACCGCTCTTGGTCGCCTATCTGGCCGAACGGGTGGACCGGCCCATCCTCTATGTCCGTCCGCACCTGGAAGATGCCGAAAAGGCCGTGGATGACTTGATCACCTTCGGGGCCCCGTCGGTCGAGCTGCTGCCCGCCTGGGAGGGGGAAGAAGACTATGCCGATGCCACCGACGAGATTCGCGCCGCCCGACTGTCGGTTGCCCTGAGGATGCTGTCGCTGAGGGCCCCGGCGGTCATTCCCACCTCCATCCAGGCCCTATGCCAGCCCGCCCCCAAGGGATCGGCTTTGATGGCTCGGGCTCTGTCTTTGCAGGTTGATCAGGACCTGTCCCCCGATCAGGTTGCCGACTGGCTGGTCGACAATGGATTCGAAGGGGTCGACCGGATTGATTTGCCGGGCCAATTCGCGCGACGCGGTGGTATCGTCGATATTTTTGCGCCGGTCACGGTGGGACTGGCCGAACGGGCTCACACTGCGGTGCCGTTCCGCATCGAGTTCTTTGGTGATACGGTGGAGAGTGTCCGTGTCATTGACCTGGATACGCACCGCTCGGCGAACGAGATCAAGCAGATCGGCATCGTGTCCGCGACCGCCGGCGTCGCCGGTGTGGAGACCGATCTCTTCGTCAATCTCTTGCCCCGAACGACCCTGGTGGTGATGGAAGAGCCTACCGAGTGTCAAGAAGTCGCAAACGTCTTTCTTGAGCGGGTGGAGGACGCCTATCGGCTCTACCCCTGGAAAGAGATTGTTGCGGCACTTGAGCCCCTGAGACAGGTGCACGCCTGCCGTTTCGGAGGGAGCGTCACGGAGCCCATCCGACTGGGTGTCGCGAGTGTGCAGCAGTACCAGAATAAGGCCGTCTCCACCTGGGCGGGTCACAAGGCGGCGTTGCAGGACCTCATGGTCGCCGCGAAAGAGGGCACCCATATCTGCCTCTACTGCGAGAGTGCGGCTGAAAGGACGCGTGTCGAGGAAATCGTGCGGGAGATTGACGGTCAAGTCCCCGATGCGATGGAGTTGATCAAGGGATTTATCCACCAGGGCTTTGGTATCGAGGCCCTGGATCTGGTGGTCATCAGCCATCACGAACTTTTCGGTCAGTATGCGATCCGGCGGCGCCAGCGGCCCCTGCGGGCCGGCATACCGGTGGATTCTCTGGCGGACCTGGAGCCCGGTGACTATGTGGTGCACGCCTCTTATGGCTTGGGCAAGTTTCTGGGGATCAAGACGATCGAGGGGGGGGAGAGTAGGGGCGAGTATCTGACGCTGGAGTACGCCGACGGGATGACGCTTCAGGTCTCGGTGAGCAATATTGGCCTGGTCCAGAAATACATCGGCACCTCTCCGAGCCGGCCGAAGCTGAGCAAGGTCGGCTCCAAGAAGTGGCAGAAGCAGAAGGACAAGGTGGCCGAGTCGGTGCGGGACTTGGCGGTGGAGTTGTTGCAGGTCCAGGCGGCCCGGGAGGCGGCGGGGGGCGTTGAGTGTCGGGCGGACTCCACCTGGCAGTCGGAATTCGAGGAGTCCTTTCCCTTCCCAGAGACGGTGGATCAGGTCACGGCGATTTCTCAGATCAAAGAAGACATGCAGCGGCCGGTGGCCATGGATCGATTGCTGTGCGGGGATGTGGGATATGGCAAGACCGAGGTGGCCATGCGGGCCGCCTTCAAGGCCGTCGAGAACGGCAAGCAGGTGGCTGTCTTGGTGCCCACCACGGTCTTGTGTGTGCAGCACGGCCGGACCTTTACCGAGCGATTCGCCGACTTCCCCGTTTCGATCGCCATCCTGAACCGGTTCAAGACGCCCAAAGAGGTGGCTCGCATCTGCGAGGAGGCCCGGTGTGGTCGACTCGACATCCTGATCGGAACCCACAAGATCCTTAGTAAACAGGTTGGGTTTAAGGATCTGGGCCTGTTGATCATCGACGAGGAGCAGCGTTTTGGCGTCGAGCACAAGGAGAAACTCAAACGCATGCGGGTCAACGTCGACATCCTGACCATGTCGGCAACACCCATTCCGCGGACCCTGCACATGTCGTTGCTGGGGTTGCGGGACATCAGCTCCCTCACGACGCCCCCTTTGGACCGTCGTAGCATCGTGACCCGTATCACGCGGGCGGACAGAGGCATCATTCGCAAGGCCATCCTGCGTGAACTCAATCGAGAGGGTCAGGTATTCTATCTGCACAACCGCGTGGCCACCATTAGGAAGAAGATGCTGGAGATCCAGAAGTTGGTGGAAGATACCGATGCCACCGTCGGTCTGGCCCACGGCCAGATGTCCAAGCGAGAGCTGGAGGAGGCCATGGTCGGTTTCGTAGAGGGACGGATCGACATCCTCGTGTCGACGACCATCATCGCGTCCGGTCTCGATATTCCCAACGCCAATACCATCCTGATTGACGACGCCGATCGATTCGGCCTGGCGGAGTTGCATCAACTGCGGGGGCGGGTCGGGCGTTATCGTCATCGTGCCTATGCCTACATGCTCATGCCGACCAACCGCACGGTCTCCCCCGTGGCCGCGAAACGCCTAAAGGCCATCGAAGAGTACTCTCACCTGGGCGCGGGCTTTCGCATCGCGCTGCGCGATCTCGAGATTCGCGGGGCCGGCAACATCCTGGGTGCAGAGCAGTCGGGTCACATCCAGTTGGTGGGCTACCAGATGTACTGCGACCTGCTGGCGCGGGCGGTGCGCACACTCCAAAACGAACCCGTCGAGGACGCGCCTCAAGTGGTCTTGGATCTGGGCTTCACCACCTACATCCCCAGGAAATACATTTCCTCGGACCGGCAGCGCATGGATGTCTATCGACGCACGGCCGCCTGTCCGTCCGCCCAGGCCATTGCGGATATTCGCGCCGAACTGGCGGACGTGTATGGTGCGATACCGCCCGAGGTGAACATGTTGCTGGAAATGACACATTTGCGCATCGAGGCGGCTACCTTCGGCGTACGCAACATTTCGGTGTCGGGGAAGAACTGTGTTTTCACCTTCTCCGAGGTCAACGACGATCGGGTCCATTCGCTATTTGCGCGGATCAAGGGCAAGGTGAAAGTACGGGATCCGCAGACGATTCTGCTGCAGTTGTCGCCCAACTACTTTGAACCCGAGACCCTTTTGAGGGTGCTACGGAAACTCTTCTCGACGGGATGAGTTTCCGCCGCGGTCTAGGCGGTTTGCAGTGCCGCCACCGCGGCCCCTAAGAGGGTAGCGTCCTGAACCGACTGAATTTCGTAGTGTCGCTGGCGATCGCCCTGCAGAAAATCGTCCAGATAGGCCCCCACTTGCGAGCGCAGTCCCTGTAGCTGGTAGAAGGTCGTCCCTTCGGCGGTGATACAGATGGGCTGGGACACGACCTTGCCTCTGCCATCTTTGAGGATGACGGCGGCGAGGTTGGAGGCGGTCAGTTTGGCCGCACGCTGAATCAAGCGGTGGATTAATGCCAGCAGGACCTCGCGATCTGTCCCCGTGGCCTCGGATAAAACCCTAGGCCATGGGTCCTCCAAAGACTGTTCCTGCAGCAAGTCATTCACGTTCTTGGTCGAAAGGGAGGTCAGGCTCCGCAGGTTATCCATCAGCGCTGGAGAGAAGAGGCCGCTTTCGCCCCCCAATTGCAGGGTCAACAACACCAACTGCCCGAAGTAGGCCCCGGAAAACTTCTTTTCGAAGGTGTAGTGGCCGGTATCGGTAGACTGCTCATCGAGTCGCCGGTCCGCTGTGCCCGAGGGGGCCAGGGCAAACGCGCCTGATTCGACATTGACGATTTGGGACGCCTCAGGGTCTAGATCGTCCCGTTTCGTGATCCGTTCATTTCGCTCTACGTAACAACAGTTGCTGCCGGTGCCGAGAATGAATCCGACGTAGCTGCCATAGGCCTGGCCACCACTGCCGGCGCGGCCGGCCAGCAGGGTGGCGACCGTGTCGTTGAGTATTACGATGCGCTTCTCGGTTTTTCCCATCGCCCGCAAGCTCTGGTTTAGACCGGCCCCGATCAATTCGCCTTCCAGCTCAGGCGCCTGGACCTCTTTGCAGAAGCGAATCAGCCGACCGTCCCGATTGGGCAGAATCTCCATGGGATAGGAGAAGACGAAGCCAATGGACTCGCTTCGGTCGAGCACGGGTTCCAGATAGTGGACGATGGTTCGGAAGAATTCAACCTTGCCCACGGGGCCCGCCGTGCCGGGCATGGGATACTGTCGACGGTCCTCGATCAGGGCGCCCCTTTCTGAATGGAAGCGGACACTGGCGACCCGGAAGTGGGTCCCACCGGCATCGATGGCGATCACGGCTTTGTCAAAGAGAATGTCCCCTTCGGCCTGGATATGCGTGGGGATCATGCGCAGAGAACTGTGCGGCCCGGCCAGACCCGCATCCATCTCAGCGAGGAAGTCGTTTACACAGGCCGACATCTCGACGCAGTCGGGATGCATCCCCTGTTGGTGGAGGAATTCGTCAACGAGCTTCATAGACATGGGGCTCCGGGGAGGAGGGTAACGGACGCCTCACACAAACTGGCGGACATAGCCGAGGCTCTGACGCAGTGCCCGCTTGCGATCCTTCAACGTGCCTTCGTAGGCTCGGTCCTCTACCTCGACGCAGGCCGACCCTCGGTAGCCGATGTCGGTCAGGGCCGCGAAAAACGCCCCCCAGTCGACATCGCCGAGGCCGGGTAGTTTGGGCTGGTGGAACTGCAGCGGCGGTGCCATGATCCCCACCTCATTGAGCAGGTCGTAGCGGATGCGTGCGTCCTTGATGTGCACATGGACGATGCGCTCCCGGAATTCGTAGATCGGTTTGATGCAATCCATGAACTGCCAGATCATATGCGAGGGGTCGTAGTTCAATCCGAAGCTGGGCGAGGGGATCTCCTCGAACATGCGACGCCACATCGCAGGCGTGGTCGCCAGATTCTTGCCGCCGGGCCATTCGTCTTCGCCGAAGTACATGGGGCAGTTTTCGATGCCGATGGTGACGCCGCGTTTTTCAGCGTGCCGGATGATCGGGGGCCAGGCCTTACGAAAGCGTTTGAAATTCTCCTCAACGCTCGTCCGGTGATCCCGGCCGATGAAGGTATTGACATGTTGCAGGCCCAGCTTGTCGGCGCCGTCGATCACCTTCTTCAGGTGCGCAATGAAATGCCTCGACTGCTCGCGGTCGGCCGTCAGCGGATTGGGGTAGTAGCCCAGAGCTGAAATGCGCACATCGGTCTGCTCGACGACGCGATGAATCTCTTCGATATTCGCCTTCTTCAAGGCGGTGACATCGATGTGTGTCACGCCCGCGTAGCGTCGTTCCGCCTTACCGCTGGGCCAACACATGATCTCCACGCAGGCATAGCCGGCCTCACCGGCAAAGGCCATGACCTCGGCAAAAGATCGATCGGCGAGGATCGCACTGACAAAACCAACTCGGATCATCTCTTGCTCCTGTCGGAAGTTGTTTTGGGGTTAGGTTACCTGATCGGCGTGGGCACTGCCAGCAATCTTTCGGATCTGGTCCAATTCTGGGTTACACGACTCGACGTGGGAATCGCATTCGTACTCGTAATCGTAATCGGCTTCTCGTCGTTCTCGATTACGAGTACGAGCACCGCTTCGCTGAGCACGAGAACGAGAACGAAAACAGGTTAGACGGACTGTTACCCACATGCACACTTTTGTGAACCAAGCCATCTTTCGACTGGGACAGGGCTATCGCAAGTAGGATTCCTGCCTGAATCTCAAACCAACGGTGTTTTCGTAAACGTTCACTGGAATACTGTCTGCGTTCCCTGGTTCGAGCTTCGCTCCAATTGTATATTTCACAAGAAGCATGTAAGGGCACGAAGGGCTGCCGCCAATTTGCAACTGCCATCTACTACACAGGGATCTTAGGCATAGACGGCAGCA
>JADFMM010000072.1 GCA_022563885.1 Planctomycetota bacterium
ATTCACTCTCATCGAATTACTCGTGGTCATTGCCATTATAGCGGTGTTAATGTCCGTGCTGATGCCCAGTCTGCAGCGAGTCAAGAACCAAGCCAAGGGTGTGATGTGCCAAACTCATCTGCGCGAGTGGGGTCTAGTCTGGTCAATGTACGTCGATGACAACCTTGACAAGTTCCCAGAGTATCTTGGCGGTAACTGGATGAACGGACTGAGGACGTATTATGCGGATAAGGATGATCTCCTGTTTTGTCCGATGACCAGCAAGAACATGAGTATTAACGATGGGGTAAGTCTGATTCGGTACGCGGTCATTATTGACGGTAATGGAGAGCCCATCGGTAGTTATGCGCTTAACGAGTGGGTCTACGATAGTGATCATACAAGCAGCGGACGCGGTCTCAACGACTACTGGCGGAATACCCAGCATAGGGGCTTGCCCAACATCCCGGTGATGGGCGATGGGGCCTGGCGTTCGGATGGACAACCCAACCACACGGACGCCCCACCCGAGTACGAGGGACAGCCGCGTTCCGGGGTCAATTCAGACGAGATCCGCATATTTGCCATACCACGCCACAACAACGCCACAAACATGCTCTTCATGGATTGGTCGGTGCGGCGCGTGGGGCTCAAGGGACTGTGGCGACTCAAGTGGAATGGGAGTTTCGACACCAATTATCCCTCGCCGCTGTGGCCCGATTGGATGTCAGGCTTTTCAGATAAATAATGCTGTCCGTCCGGGATCGGCATCGCCGCTTCGGCTGGGCGTATTGAAAGATGTGGGGGCTGTCAATGGTCGAAAACGGAAAAGACCTTACCAAGGTCGGTTTGATCGCTGCCTGCGTGGTGATTGCGGGTGTTATGACGTGGCGGTCTGTCTCTGGGCGAGGACCGACCGGTATTGAATCGGTTGACGCGGGCGAGACGGTTTTGACCCGCTGCGCCAATCCGAAGTGTCAATTCCAGTCCGAGATGGAAAAAAGGGTCTACTTTGAAGCGGTTCTAGCACTACAGCGCCAGAAGCCACAATTCAGCCACCCGCCACTGGTCTGCCCGGAATGTGATGAGAACAGGATCTTTCGCGCTATTCTCTGCCCCAAGTGTGCCCATGTCTTCAAGCATGGCGGGCTGCAACACGATGCGGCCGATCGTTGCCCGGAATGCCGTTACAGTCAATCTGAGGAAGACCGAAAACAGGGTGCGTGACTCTGCAGACGCCTTGCCAACCCCACCTACTTGCTGAAACTCAACTGGCTTTTCTTGACCACTAGCGTTCCGTCGACGGTATCGTCTATCTTTACGACCTCGTAACGGATCTCAGGATCGCTCAGGGTGGTATCGATGGTAAGCAGTCCATAGGCCGGTCTGCCGAGCGAGGTGAAGAGGGCGCCGGGCATGGCCGGGTGGGTCGATTTTTTGGTGAGATGGGACGACGTGGCTTCGTAGAAGGTGTATCCGTTCTCGCGTTCGATCTTCCACGCGTCCGACCGGTGCCTGTCCGCCGAGATGAGAAACACGCCTTCAATCCTGTGTTTCTCGATAGTTGAGAAGATGTCTTCTCGCTCTTGGCCGAATCCCTGCCAGGTGTCCTGGAAGCCGGGCCGCCGACCGAGATTGCTCGATCTCTGGGTGCCAGTCTTGGCCTCGAACGCCCACGGTACAGACGCTGCGATTATTTTGAAGGTAGCCCTAGATGCCATGAGTTTGTCGAGGAGCCATTTTTTCTGAACGGGACCTAGCATGCTGGGCTGAACGGCGTTGGGGTCGGTGTACAGGGGATCTCTACCCTGCGGATCAACCCGGTAGTATCGACAGTCGAGCATGAAGAAATCGACGTCGCCGATGGTAAAATCGTGCCAGCACCCGGGCTGACTGTCGCCGCCGCCGTAATAGGGATTGACCCAGTTCTGGCCGAAGACCCGCCACACCGGACGTTTCCAAGCGGGCACATCGATCCGGGGTCCGCCAATGCTGTCGTTTCCGGCGAAATCGTGGTCGTCCCATATGGCGTAGACGGCCGTCGACGCTATCATCCGGCGCCATTCGGGCCTTGAATGTCGCATGTAGTAGCAGTATCGCGAGACTGAGAGCGGTTCCGGCATGTTGTAATAGTTGTTGTCGCCGAGCCCCAGGAACGCCAAGGGTCTCCGGATCAGGATCGTGTCCCACATATGCTCGAACTCGGGTTTGTTGTTCGAACCGCCCCCGAAGGCTACCCGGAATTTCGATTTTTCGCCCGGTCTCGGGTATGTGCGGAACGAAGGCTGTCCGTCCAGCGACACGACGCGACCCCCTACAACCAACTCGTAGAAGTATCTCGTGTCGGGGTCTAACCCCGTCACTTCCAGCACGCCGGTATAATCTTCATCGGCTGAAGTCTTGCCGCTTGCGAACGGGATAGGCGGAGTCATCTTCTTCGAGGCGCTGAGCCGAACTTTAAACGGGACTTCGTTAAGCGTGCGAATCCAGAACCGGGCGCTGCGATG
This sequence comes from Planctomycetota bacterium, assembly GCA_022563885.1. Lineage (GTDB taxonomy): Bacteria > Planctomycetota > Phycisphaerae > Sedimentisphaerales > Anaerobacaceae > JAIPFM01. Next base: position 2,487 of record JADFMM010000072.1, read on the forward strand.
CGTCACCGCCCCCAGCATGGGACCGTGCAGAAGTTCGCCTGCCGGATGTTCCTTGAGAAACAGTTTGAACTCGGCGCTGCCGGTCAGTGGTGCCAAGACAGTACGCGGTCCCACCAGAAACCTCTCGACCGGCATACCGGCGTCGATGGCCCGCTGTACGTACGTCATTGCGGTCTTAATCTCGCCTTTCTCCGCGTAGGCCGCCGCCAGACCAAAGAGCGGCTCGAGGTCGGCAGGATCCTTCTCATGCGACTTGCTCAGGTAGTCTATCAGTTCGTCAATCTCGCCCGCCTCGAGATGATAGAACATGTATTTCGTATGCGTGATCTTCGTCTGGGCATACGCGTGCGGGGAAACACTCACAACGGTGACGCACAGGCAAAACAGAATGGTTCCGATGCGTCCCAGGATATCTCCGCCAGCTATGGCTGGGCCCATCATCCCGCGTAACCAAGCCATTGCCGAGACGAACCTGAGATTGTCGAGGACCCTCATGCGTCAATTCTCCTAATCCTGGTTTCCTTTTATTGACACCTGAAACCCAATTGTTTTTCTTAGAGCACCTAACAACATGAATCTGCATTCAAGCGGCTTATTTTGCGTAGGGGCTCTTAGCTTCAGTGTATGTGTCCATTCATCTGCGATGTTTCCCGGGGTCAAAGGTCCGAACGGAATGTCCCGTCATGATCGATGAGGGGCTTGGCGTCGCGCACCTTGCCCAAGGGTCGGCAGCCGGGACCAATGCCGTCCAGACCCAGGTCGTCCTTCATTTGGTCGGCGAGCGCCCGTAGGCGCCGGACCACCTGAGGATTGGCAGCCGTAACGTTAGTGCTCTCGCCGATATCCGTCTCCAGGTTGTAGAGGGCCTGCTGGGCCAGATGCAGCTTCCAGGGTCCGCTACGAACCGCCTGCAACTTCAAGCCTCGGTAGTAGTAGAACACATCGTGGGGTGACTTGGCGCCCGGCTCACCGGCGAGGATCGGCCAGATATCCCTACCGTCCAGCTTGCGATCGGCCGGTGGACTCCCTCCGGCGAGCTTCACGAAGGTCGGCAGGATGTCCATCATGCCGGTGACCGCAGGGGTCTCGGTGCCGGCGGGGATCTTGCCGGGCCACCAGGCGATGGTCGGTTCCCGCATGCCACCTTCATAGGTACTACCCTTGTATCCGCGGAGCGGCGCGTTGACACCCCTCCGGGTGCCGCCGTTGTCCGAGGTGAAAATCACCAGCGTGTTCTCGCTCAGTCCCAGCTCGCGCACCGCGTCGAGCACTTGACCGACGCTCCAATCCACTTCCTCGACCCAATCGCCATATATCCCGTTGTTCGATTTGCCCTGAAACGCTGCGCCGGGATAGATGGGAAAATGCACGGCCGAATGGGGTAGGTAGAGGAAGAAGCGTTGGTCCTTGTTTTTCCGTATGAATGTCACGGCCTCTTCGGTATAGCGTGCGACCAGCGTCGTTTGGTCGTGGGCCAGGACCCGCTGCAGCACCGTTTCGTTGCGCAGCATGGGCAAGGGTGGCTGGCCCTTGCCTCTTCTCTTTCTCTGCGGAATCGGCGCGCCCAGATTGCTCTTCACGCCATCTTTGGCCGGGCCCATGTCATTCGAATAGGGTAGACCGAAATAGTAATCGAAGCCCTGTCGCCGGGGAAGGAATTCGGGTTGATCGCCCAGGTGCCACTTGCCGATGCATGCGGTCGCGTAGCCCTGCTGCTTGAGCAATTCGGCCACGGTGATTTCCTCCGGAGCGAGCCCCACATCGTTCCCTGGAAAGAGGACGCCCGGAATGCTCAACGCGCGCTTTGGATAGCATCCGGTCATCAACGCGGCACGCGACGGCGAGCAGACGGGTGCGGCGTAGAAGCAGGTCAGCTTGCGGCCCTCCCGCGCCATCCTATCCAAATGTGGCGTACGGTTGAGCTTCGACCCGAAGGGGCCGATATCCGCATAGCCGAGATCGTCGATGTTGATGAAGATAAAGTTCGGTGTGACTTCGGCCTGCAAAATACCGATCGCTGCGAACAGGACTGCTACGACGCACATCATTCGCAGCAAGCTGTGTTGGCCTGTAGGCGTACGTTGCATTTCGAGTTGCGCTTGGGGGTCGTCGACTTGGATCTTCATGGTTTTTCCTTCTTTCTGTGTTCCATACGTCCTAGTTCTTGCCAGATGTAGTCTTTCGGCTTGTAAAGCCGCCGCTTTGCCGAGGCCAAAGTATATTCAGTCGTGAAGCAAAGTCAAGAGATCACCTCGTTCATCTGTCTTGTCTCTCTATGACAGGCGATGAATGGTCATGAACAAGAACCATCAGGCAACGGAAGACCCTGCCGATCGGGTTGCCACGATAGACCGAGACACCAGGCCCTCTCAGGCACATTGCCGCAGGAAATGTCCCCTGATCGTTTTCACCTGTGCCCGCACAAGGAAACCTTTCCCGAGACCTCTTTAAAAACGGATCATCGCGTCTTTTCCTACCTTGAAACGCCCTCCCCCTATGCTATAATTGCTTGAGTCTGTGGAACAAAACGGTCCGATCGACGAAACAAATGAAATCAACTATTTGGGCATTTCCAGGACGTTCACATGGACTGAGTTCGGGGAATATTGAAGGAAGCTGCGTAGGCACAGACTCTGGCCGAAAAGAACGTTTCCAAGACGGTTGTGCAACTTCTTAATGGAGGAATATCGTGATGTCTCGAAAAATGACTCATGTAATTCAGCTTGCCTGGATGCTTTGTCTGATCGGAAATGCCACTGTTGCCAGCGCTGTCACCCTGGTCTGGGTCGGCGGTCAGGAGGGCAATGCCTGGGGCATCGCTGAAAACTGGGACCCCGCCCAGGTGCCCGGTGCGGATGACACGGTAGTAATTGAAACTCAGCCGGGACTGGGACCGATCATTGATGAAACCCATGTTGGAGCCAATGCGGCAATTTGTACAGTGGTGGAGGGCAGCAACAACTCTCTGGATGTCACTGGCGGCAACTTTACCATCCTTGTAGACTGGAACGTCGGCAAACAAGGTTCGCCCCTGGTAAATGTCAGTGGTGGTACGGTAGATATCGGAGACGACTTGAACATAGGTCCTAAAGCAGGCGAGCCGACTTTCGATATGACGGGTGGCACGATTAATGCTGCTGGCAGTCTTATCGTGGCACGGAAAAGTGGGGCCATAGCCACCTTGAATATGCATGGCGGCACGATTAACTGCGATGACGTCCGAATAGCGCCTCAAGATAATGACACCGTCGGAGTAATAAATCTATACTATGGGACGATTAACACCGACGCGATTGCGATAGCAACGGAAGGGGGTTCGGGGCTACTGAACGTGCGAGCGGGTACGTTGATCATAAGTGGTGATGCGAAGGCCACTGTCGATGCGTTTATCGGCAATGGTTTAGTTGCTGCCTATGGCGGCGACGGCATGCTGCACTTAGATTATGATGTCACGAACTCCGGTAGAACCACGCTAACAGCGACTCACCTGCTCAATCCGAATCCGGCCGATGGCTCGACTGGGAATGTCGGTATTAGCCAGCTACAATGGACCTTGCCGGGGCCGAACGTCCCGGGAGCCGTTGTCACCTGTGATGTCTATTTTGGCACCGACCTCGATCTATTGTTCGATTCCAAGGTGGTCGCGAACAAGACGGTTGAATCCGTTTCCGTGACAGTTGCCCCTCAAACGGTCTACTATTGGGCCGTCGACCCCTACGACAGCAGCGTCAGCGCCACAGAGCCGATTTACTTGGGTCCGCTTTTCAAATTCGATACCGTTAACCTAGCACCTGCCGTCTCCGCCGGCGATGATATTGAGACCTGGTTAGCTGGCGGTCCGCGGGTTGTCCAACTTGACGGAATCGTTTCCGACGAAGATGGTGGACCTGCTATAGTTTTGTGGACGGTGATTGCGGAGCCTAGTGGACTCAATCCCGCTCAAATTAGCGATGCCAGTGTGGCCAATCCCACGGTTACGCTCACGGAGCCAGGTACCTATACCTTGCAGATTGAAGCCGGTGATAGCCAGTTTACGGTTACCGACACCAAGCAAATTATAGTGTATGCAGATGCCTGCGAGCACGCGTCGAATCAGGAGGGATTCGAGTGGATACCTGGGGACATCAATCACGACTGCATTGTCGATGACCTGGACCTAGCCATATTGGAGGAACACTGGCTCCAGTGGAATTTTAGCACCGAGTAAAGAAGGAGAGTATCATGGATGTTAAATGGTGCGTCATTTCGATGCTTCTAGTGGCTCTATCTTCAGGCGCTGCGACAGCTCAAGAAGCAGTGAACCCTAAACACCGAAAGAAGGCCGTGCAGCTCTTCGAGGAGAACGATGCCAACAAAGACGGGAAATTGTCGCGGGACGAGTTTCCGCTGCGCTACCGAGGACGCTTCGATACGATCGACACCAACAGCGATGGCTTCCTTACCCTCGAAGAGGACATCGCATATCGTGCATCACGTCTCGCGAACAAGACGCGTCAGCAGGCGGCGCAGCCTGAGCGTTCACAACAGGCTCGGCCGTCCAATCGAACCAACAGGTCGCGGATACCCGAAGGCGTAACGGTCGAGCGAGACATCGTCTATGCTCGCATCGGTGACCGGGACCTGCCGCTGGATATCTATATACCGAACAATGCCGTGAGACCCATGCCTGTTATTATTTGGGTTCATGGCGGCGGCTGGAAGGGTGGGAGCAAAGGCGGCATTAGTCGCCCCGTCGGGGTGCTTTCGCGGGGATACGCGTTGGTCTCGGTCGAGTACCGCCTCAGCGGTGAGGCCATCTGGCCGGCGCAGATCGAGGACTGTAAGGCGGCAGTCCGCTGGACACGGGCCAACGCCAAGGCATACGGCCTCGATCCGGACCGGATCGGCGCGTGGGGTTCCTCGGCCGGCGGGCACCTGGTAGCCATGATGGGTGTGGCAGGGGATGTCGAGAAATTCGATACACACAGGGAATACGCCGACACTTCCGCCCGAGTCCAGGCTGTGTGCGACTGGTTTGGCCCTACCGACTTTACGCAGATGGACGCCCACCGACCCAAAGGTGCCAGGCTGGTTCACGACGACCCCGATTCTCCCGAATCGCGATTGGTCGGCGGCCCGATCCAGAAAGAACGCTACCTCCCCATCTGTGCGGATGCCAATCCGATCACCTACGTGACCAAGGATGATCCACCGATTCTCATCATGCACGGCGATAGGGACATGTCGGTACCCGTCCATCAGAGCGAACTGCTCTACCAAGCACTCGAGAAGGCCGGCGTGGACGCAACGTTTTACGTCGTGAAGGGAGGCGGCCACGGCTTCCGCAACGCCCAAAGCGATTCTTCCGAAGACCTGAGCAATAGGGCAATCGACTTCTTCGACAGACAATTTGGCATGCAGCCGCGCCAGGCGAATGGAGATGGAGGGGAATAAGTTTGATGTTGGCGAACACACATACGCGTGTATTTCTGGGACTGACTGCCTTTGCTTGCTTCATTGGCCTTCAGGTCGCCCATGGAGAGACAGGGAAGGACATCCTGAGGGCCACCGGCTTCAGAGGCGGCTTGGTGGTGCATATTGGCTGTGGCGATGGCAGGATGACGGCCTCGCTTCACGGCAATGATCACACGCTTGTGCACGGCTTGGAGACCCACGCGCAGGACGTCGCGAAGGCCAGAGAAACCATCCAATCGCTCGGGCTGTACGGTCCTGTTTCGATTGGCCGGTTCGATGGGACACACCTGCCCTATGCTGAAAATCTTGTTAATCTGATTGTCGCCGAAGAACTCGGCGGCCTATCGAAAGACGAACTGCTGCGCGTCTTGGCGCCCAATGGCATTGCCTATATCAAGTCCGGCGACCAATGGACGACGACGGTGAAACCCTGGCCAGAGGACATCGATGAATGGACCCACTGGCTGCATAGCGCCGATGGCAATGCCGTCGCCCGCGACCGGGTAGTGGGGCCGCCCCGCCACCTGCAATGGGCCGCTGCGCCGCGCTGGCAGCGGCATCACAATACGGTGCCCAGCACCACGGGCATGGTCTCTGCCCGAGGGCGTCTGTTCTATATTTCCGATGAGGCCCCGCCCGGCCTCGATCCGGCGATGCCCGACAGATGGTTTCTCGTGGCACGTGACGCGTTCAATGGCGTGCTGCTCTGGAAGCGTCCGATGGCAGAATGGGGCTGGAACCAGTGGAATACGGAATGGCTGGGGCGTTTCAACACGCCCCCGCATCTGCCCAAACGACTCGTTGCAGCGGGAGACCGGGTATACGCAACGCTGAACTTCAACGCGCCCTTAACAGCGCTGGATGCGGCCACGGGTGCCGTGCTGCGCACCTATCCAGGCACCGAGAATACGGATGAGATACTGCACAAAGACGGCCTGCTCATACTCTCGCTAAACGAGGAAACACGCAGACCGCGGCTGGGGCAAAAGAAACCCGTTCAGAAGAGCGTCTGCGCGCTTGATGCGAAATCCGGCGAGATGCTGTGGAAGAAGGGGCCTTTTTCGGGGCTTCGTGGAAAGTCGGCCGCAGCCGAGCCCTTCGGTCGTCTCGAACTGATCGCCGGTGGTAACCAAGTGTGCCTGGTCGATCACGACGCCATCATAAGTCTGGACCTGGCGACAGGCGCAGAGATGTGGCGTACGCCCCGACCCGCGTTCGAGGACAAGGTGATCGACAAGTACTCGATACGCTATACGGACCTATGCGTGCTGGTCTATCAGGACGGCGTCGTGCTGTATGCCCAGCCCGACATGTTCGCCAGGGTCTGGCACAGTTTTCCGGGCGAACTGTACGCATTCGACGCGAAGAATGGCGAGCAACTCTGGCACAGACCCTACGGCGGATGGAGCCACAACTGGCAGCCCGACGTATTCGTGGTCGACGGCATGGTCTGGATACACGACCACACCGTGGTCGATCAACCGGACTGGAACACGGGCCACCGCGAGGACAAATCCGGCATAGATTATTTTCTCATTGGTCTTGATCTGAAAACGGGTGAACTCAAACGGAAATTCTCGACCAACAAGGCAATGCATGTCGACCACCACCACCGCTGTTACCGCGCCAAGGCAACGGAACGGTTTTTCCTGGCTTCCCGGCGGGGCGTAGAATTCCTGGACTTTGAAACCGGGGAGAACACCCTGAACCACTGGACGCGCGGCGCCTGTTTGCATGGCATCGTTCCCTCTAACGGTCTTCTTTACCTCACGCCGCATCCATGCCGGTGCTACGTTGAAACGCAGCTAAACGGTTATTTCGGTCTGGCCCCACGGGCAAGTCGGATGCCTTTGCCAAGTGCAGAACAATCGGGTCGCAAGAGACTCGAGAAAGGGCCCGCTTACCGAGAAAACCAAACTCCCAGAGGCACGTCCCACAGGCAGGACGAGTGGCCAACATTCCGTCACGATCCCCTACGCAGTGGCGGGACAGCAACGCCCATTAGCAAGAACCTTAGCATCGCCTGGCGCACGGAAATCGGTGGCCATCTCAGTCCTCCCGTTATCGCCGGTGGCAAAGTCTTCGTGACCTCGATCGACGAGCACAGAGTGGTCGCCCTGAACGCGGACAGCGGCGAACAAGTCTGGGACTACACCGCAGGTGGGCGCATTGACACGCCTCCGACGCTCTATCGGGGATTGGTTCTGTTTGGATCGGCCGACGGCGGCGTTTATTGTCTGACAGAAGCGGATGGCCGTCTTGCCTGGCGGTTCCAGGCTGCGCCGGGCGAACGGCTCGTCGTCGCGTACGGCCAACTTGAATCGGCCTGGCCGGTCCGCGGTAGCATTCTCATCGAAGATGACAGGGCCTACGTCACCGCGGGCCGTTCCTCCTACCTCGATGGCGGCTTCGCCCTATACGTGCTCAATCCGACAACGGGCGAAATGATCGAGAAACGGACCCTCTATAGCCCCGATCCCGAGACGGATGAAATGCAGAAGCCCACCTACAACCGGAAAATCATCCCCGGTACGCTGTCCGACATCCTGGTCAGTGACGGCTCGTCAATCTTCATGCGCCAGGAGAGGGTGTTTGGCGAAGAACCCGTCGAGAAGAAGCACCTCTTTTCCACGGCCGGACTTCGGGATTCGTCCTGGTTCGACCGCACGTTCTGGGCAATGGGCAAGACGGAAGAACGTGCGAGTTCGCGCTTGATTGTTTTTGATGACAAGACCGTATACGGCATCACCGAAGCCTTCGGCAAGAAGATATCCTCTGCGCGCACGGGCGACTCCATGTACCAACTCTTCGCCGAGGCGCTGGAGCCCGGGACCGTGGCCAAGCTCTCGTATGACGAGAGGAAGGCCGAGATGAAGAAGAAGCCGAAACGGCGATGGACCGTGTCGATGCCCTTGCGGGTAACGGCCATGGCCGTCGCGGGACGCGTGCTCGTTGCGGCGGGCACACCGGCCACCGTGGCCCAGCCTGATCCTCTGGGTATGCGCGAAGGGCGCAATGGCGCCGGACTCTGGCTCCTTTCGACGGAAGACGGCAGCAAACTGGCGGCATACGACCTCGACGTCGCCCCGGTTCTGGACGGCATAGCAGTCACAGAGGGACGTGTGTATATTGCCGCCGCCAATGGTGAACTTCTGTGTTTCCGAGCAGACAACTGATGTACGCGTGAGGTACAAATAGACGATGAGTGTCGTCATAACGAACGCATTCATCAGTCGCTGGGCAGGATCATTGACTTCAGACTGCGGCTGAAATCCTGACAACTAACGCCTAAAACAGAACCTGAAACACAAGCGACTTGGCCACGAATGAGTATTTGCACCTCGTGGGATTATTCCCATGCACCCCTTTGATGAGCATGGCCCAGGTACGGCTGCATGGCTAGACGCTGAACTCGAAGTCTCCTTCTGGGGGGCGGATTCTAGCGAACGAGATGGATGTCATCGATATAAACAACACCCATGCCCCCGCCGTCGATGCCTATGGTCAATGACGTGACACGACTGAGATCTCCGGCCACGTCGGCCAGGGGAATGATCCACTCGTTCCAGCCGCCACGCATGAGAGCAGCGAGATCACCCGCGTAGGCGACCTTCGTGTTGTTGATCTTGACGTAGAGACTGCCACCCGTGTTATTGCCACTGCCATGGAAGCAGAGCCTCAGGGCCCCTATGCCATTCCCGGTCCAATCCATCGGGGCATCGAAGGTACGCGTCGCCTCGGACTGGGCGGCAGCGCTGTTGTCGAACCAAATCGGCAGGGATTGATCGCCCCCAAAGACGATGATTGTTTCTGGTGAATAGTCGTCGTTCGCGGGATCGGTCCCAACCAAAGAGCCATTGGTCGGATCCACGAAGCCATCGGCCCAAACGTTGTATATGGCCGCCGGATCCTCTGGCCCCACTACTTGATAGCTTTCAAAGTCATCAACGATGATGCTAGCCGCCGTCGTAAAGCTCCAGACCTCTCCGATATACGTGGCGGGACTAGACGCCTCATTGATTTCAACGACCTGCCAGTAATACGCATGGTCGAGATCCAACGCGTTGACGGTCGTCATGGTGTCCGTCGTGGGGCCAACTAAGGTCAGGTTTTCGCTGTCGGCTCCCAGGTACACGTCGTGCGAAACGGCTTCACGCCCGGCGCGCCAGCTCAAAACCACATCCACACCGTCTGTTACAGCGCCGTCGGCCGGCTGGGGCTGCCTGGCAAAGGTAGGAATGTAGAGGAAGCGGACTTCACTGAGCCCGTATTGCCCCAAGGGGCCGTAGCCGCTGTTGACAGAGATCCTGACGAACTGGACCAGGGCTCCACCGAATTCGACCGTTGTATTGGCGGCATAGCCCCCAATACCCGGTGCCTGGGCAAACTGATTGACATTTTCCACCACCGTCCAGTCGGTGCCGTTGGTGGAAACCTCGACAGTCACCCCTTTGGCACCAAAGCCGACGAAAGATTCAATCACCTGATTGGAATTCCACACCAGCATCTTGTCGAGCTTGTAGGCGCTCTCAAACTCGTATTGAATCCAAGCCGCCGGATCACCCGCGGTGCTGAGCCACATCGTCTCATCCGCGGTTCCATGCAAACCAGCCCCGTCGAGACCGGACCCGTTGACGGTGTTTTCCGGTCCGAAACCGGGTTGTGAACTGGAGGCCGTGGCGCCGACCCCCTCCGCGGCAATAGAAAAAGGCTCCACCGTGAAGCTCCAGACGGCGCCTCCAAAGATCGTGTTGTCCGGTGCCGCGTTGACTTCGTCCACACGCCAGTAATAGGTCTGTCCAAAGGGCAGTAAGCCCTCTGGATCATAGTTATTCACAGCCTGGCCAGCGCTGACCAATACGCCCATGGTATTGCCCAGACTGGCCGTGCTCAAATCATCAGGGCTCATTCCGAAATACACATTGTGCTTGGCGGCGTAGTCACCCGGAGCCCAGTCAAGGATCACGTCCTGTACTACATCCGTCTGTCCGTCCGCGGGAGTCGGTCGCGACGCCGTCGGTACTTTGACCAAGTCACTCACTTGGTCTGCAGTCAGGGCCACGTCGTAGATGCGGACATCATCAATCAAACCGCTGAAGAAATTTCTGGCGGCGCCATCGTTATTCTTGTAAAGGGCGCCGATGGCGCCGGTATATCCGCTCCCACCAACGCCTATCGGCCCGGAGGCATTCACCGAGGCGTCCAACTGGCCGTCAACGTACAGGCGGGACCGCGATCCATCATAGGTGCCGGCGACGTGATGCCAGACGCCGTCGTTGACGGTGCGAGACCCGATGACCCTGCTTGACGGCTGCGTGTTCCCGACCTCGAAGGCCATGTTGAGGCTTGCATCGGCATAGAGTCTCCATTCGTAGCCGTAACTCGCGACGGTGTCCAGGTCGGCCAGCGAGTCCGTCTTGATCCAGGCGGCGACGGTGATGGCAGTCTCACTGACACCGTTAAAGACCCCGCCGGTCTCCAGATAAGAGCCATCACCCTCCGGATTCAGGACAAAAGATCTTCTGTCATCATCCCAGATGATGTGTGCGTCACCCTGGGGCGTGCCTGTTTGGTAGTCGTCTGCGTCCGCAAACCCGAATTGATGGAGGGGAAATGGGCTGACCTGAGCGAAACTGGACGAGGCCAACAGCAATACGAGAAATGTTGGAAACAACGATCTGGCACGCATAAAGCGCCTCCTTCTTTTAGTGGGCTCTGTCGAAACATTCAATAGCCCTGGTTTTCCTATATAGAATCAGGGGTCTGTGCCGTAGAGACACAGACCCCTGTCACGGACCCAAAAGGGTGAGGGCTAGTCCACAGCGAAGATCGCAATGGCATCTAGAGCGGTTCCATCCTCGCGCCGCGTTACCTGCAGCTCATGCTGCCCAGCGGTCAAGGTGAAGATGAGGGGGTCGGTAACAGACCCTTCCGTTTCACGGACGAAATCCCAAACGAAATCTGGTCCGTTGAACATACCATTGGACTGCACGAAACCCGAGTCGTCGAGATCATTGTCATTGACAACCATGCCCGGGATATTCACCCAGAAGGAATCGCTGTCCAATTCAGCGCCCCGGAAGGCGATCTGGTAGTTGCCGTCCGCCGGGATGTTGATGGTATATACTGCCCAGCCGTCGTCTGGAGCGGGCGGGTCGCCGTTGGAATTGCCAACACTCTCATCCGTGTTGATGTACTGACCGCCGGATGCCTGCGGGTCCGACAGGACCATGAAAGGAGCGGTGATGGCGCCGCTCTCTGCTTCGATCAGCGCGCCTATCGACGTCAACAGCTTGGCCAACGCCGGAGCTGTGACATAGAGGCGAATATCGTCCACGTAGATCACGCCTTGCGCCCCGGGACCCTCCACACCGATAGTCAGACTGCTCACATTCGAGGCGTCAAGACTGGTCAGGTCGACATGGTACTGTACCCAGCCAGGGTTGTATCCGGCCGGATAGGTACTGCCATCCACCAGGGGCACCTGGGTGTCGTTGATCTTGACGTACAGGTCACCGCTGTCATCACCCTTGTACACAAACAGGGACAGGGTCGTGATCCCGGACCGGCTCCAATCCATCGGGGCATCGAAGGTACGCGTCGCCTCGGACTGGGCGGCAGAGCGATTATCATAGTGCATGGGAAGGGATTGACCGCCCCCATGGACGATACCCGTTTCGGGGGCATAATCGTTGGTCGTCGGGTCCGCACCCACTGTGGAACCATTGGTTGGAACTTCAAATCCGTCGATCCAAGTGGCCCAGATCTCGAGCAATTCTACGTCCTCATAACTCTCCATGTCGTCGACGCCGATGTTACCCACAGTGCTAAAGCTCCAGACGTCTCCCGTCCAGGTGGTCGGATCCGTGGCGTCATTGACCTCATCCACACGCCAGTAATAGGTCTGATCCAATTGCAGGTCCAATGCCGAGGTGTCAAAGCTGCTCTCTGTGACGGTACCTGCCAGCGTTAGATCATCGGGACTTGACCCAATGAGGACATCGTGGCGACTCGCCTCTCGGCCATCACGGCCCCAGGCCAGCGTCACATCCGCGGCCACAAGGCTAGCGCCTGTTGCCGGATTGGGTCGGGTGGCAAAGGTCGGTATATAGAGGATGCGGACCTCACTGAGACCGAATTGCCCCAAGGGACCATAGCCACTGTTAACCAAAATCCTGACAAACTGGGCCACGGATCCTTTAAAGTCAACGGTCGTATTGGCGGCATAGCCCGCTGCACCCGGTGCTTGGGCAAACTGAGTTACATTTTCCACCACGGTCCAGTCGGTGCCGTTGCTTGAAACCTCAACAGTCACGTCTTTGACACCCAAACCGATGAAAGACTCAATCGCCTGGTTGGAGTTCCATACGAGCATCTTATCGAGCTTGTAGGCCCTGTCGAAGGCGTATTGAATCCAAACCGCCTGATTCCCTGCGCCACTAAGCCACATCGTCTCACCCGCCGTTCCATGCAGACCCGCCTCATCGAGGCCGGACCCATTAATGGTATTATCCGGGCCTAGAGCATCGGACTGCTGACTGGAGGCGCTTGCTACGATGGAGGGGACAATCCTCGAAAAAGGCTCAACCGTGAAGCTCCACACAGTGCCTATGGATACGGCATTGTCCGGGGCCGCACCGACTTCATCCACACGCCAATAGTAGGTTGTTCCGAACGCAAGCAGGCCCGGATCAAAGGAAGTTGATGCCTGGGCCTGTGCCTGCAACACGCCACGTGTGTCGGTTGTGCTCGCTTTCATGACGGCGCTGAGGTCCATACCGAAGTACACATCGTGCGTCTCGGCAGATTCACCCGGTAGCCACTCGAGCACGATCTGACGCGCTATGTCTGTTGCTCCATCGGCCGGATTGGCGGCGACGGCAGCATCTCTATCCCCCACAATATAGTCGATCGCGGCTTCAAGCAGCAGGAAGCAGTTGTCATTCCAAAGCTCAAATGATCTTTCATCAAAACCGAGGCCGATACGAATGTTCGCTGCAATGATACCACTGTTATCTGCCGGCGGTACGGCCAGCGTGGCACCCTTTTCATAGACCACCACCGTATCATAGGTCGTTGTGCCGTCGGTCCAAGTGGCGATCACAGTACCTTCACCACCTATCTGTCCCGGCGTAAAGCGAGCAATAGCGCCGTTTTTTTCGACAGCGGTGAGAACCGCGACCGTCCCCGAGAGACCCGCCGCCAGACGATGCTCGGGATTGACAATGGTAATGTTCGTGTTGACCACGTCTATGCATCCGGCGGAACCGGCGGACAGGCCCATCTCGTCCCATGCCCAGCCTTCGCCAATAATCATAGGGACATCAAGCTCTGTAATTTCATTTTTGATGCCCCCTGACCCGACTGTTTCGGAAATATAGATAAGATCAATATCCGGCATTAGGGCCGCGGCTTCTGTGTCCGCTTCACTCTGCTGGTCATCAAATAAAACGAGGGTATGGCCGAGGCTCTCCATGAAGTCCTGGATGATCTTGTCCTTCTCTACAAAACCCTGGTCCCGCAAATTCGCAATATACAGAATATTGGCCGCCAATGTTGTCTTGGCATAACAACCAAAAACAAGCACCAGACAGAGCGATAGCATCACAACTCTTTTTGCCGACATCGTTCGTACCTCCAGATTACGTTTTCACTGACTAGTTACCCTATTGGGACACACTCTTTTTTTTCGACCTCGCATCTCTTCATTCGTCACTACCATAGTTCCGAGGATATCCTCAAGGCAGGCTCAGTCAACAAAGGCCATACCCGCATCGCTGTACAGACAAATCGACGGACGTGAGTCTTTCAGGCCGTAGGGTTTGCCGCCGAATGTCTATTCCGAAAAGGCATCAGTAGCGGCACCCGTTTTCGGATACGGAGAGAATTTGAAACCCACCTTCCTTCTTCATCGAAACTCCTCACAGTCGAAATCACGTTCGTACAAACAGTTACAACAGCCCAAGCAGCCGATACATGCTGAATCCACCTAACGGACTATTTACCGTTATAGCGCTAAGGTTGGACCCAAACAAGGTACGGTCTCATTATTTGACGACGATGTCAAGAGTCGTCACCGGTGACTCTCAGCCAGCTCAGCCATAACTCCTAAAAACCTGCATATTTATGCCGATATCGGGATTTACATCTGATGGCCCTCTTCAAGATCGCGATTGTGGTAGCTGTGTCCGGTTACCACGGTGAAGAGCACCGTGGCCGGATCGGCCTCTTTCGGGGCAGTCTTAAACCTGCCGTCCAAAGCTGCCCCAAGCGCCCCCCCCTGGTGCGGCGCGGCATTCGACGCTTTAGGTGTATGCCGTGTCCGGCCTCAGGCTCAGGATGCGAAACTTTCGTGTAAAGTCGCGGGCAGGGTCCACGGGGATCCAGGCCGTCCTCACTGCTGTCAAGTCATTGCCCGTCTCCTGATAGGTCAGCCGCACCTCGCCGGGGGCGCCGGGCGTTGCGCCGTGCATCTCCTCCAGATCCACGGCCTTTGGATAGGTCTTGGGGGCGGCTGCGCCCCGTGGGGCGTCGTGCATCTCGAACGCGTCGTCTATTCTGAGGACATGCCCGTGCTTGCGCCGTTCCGGTAACTTCGTCAGCCGTGTCCACACAATCGCCGATGTCTGCCGTACCTCGCCAACCCTTACGCCGTTTGCCTGATAGGGCGGATTGGCCGCCGCACACTGCGTCTCGATCGTAGCGAACAGGCCAAGCGAAAAAAGAACGAGTTCCGCTCTGCACGATCGCATGTTTACACGGATTCCCGACTGGCTTCGTTGGGCGGGTGGTTTCACTTTTGCCCGTCCCCTAGGAGCCTTTCGGAGAATTCCGTCGTCGGCCCGAGAGCGAGCCATTTTTTCGCCTGGCAAAGACAGCGAAGCAGGCGATGTTGGTTTTATCGTCGATGCAGCCGGATGCAGCCAGGCGGAAAAAGAGCCGCTCGAAGCCAGATCGAATTCTCCGACAAGCTCTTAGAGGTGCCATGGCTTGCGATAGTCGTAGTGCAGCAAACGATTCGCACGCTTACTGTTGGTGACTTTCTCCGCTTCGGCGTCCCACTCGATCCGTTTATTCACCGCCAGCGAGATGTTTGCCAGATGCGCAAATGACGTCGAGCGATGGCCGTCTTCCTGCCGTCGGTATGCGTGCCCTCCCCGCTGCTCACCACCCGGAACATCATAGATCTAGTAGACGCGAGAGACCTTGAAGGGGACGTGGGTTTCCTGTTCTACGAAGGTCAGATTGCCACACGGGTCCTCGCTCTTCGGCAAGTTCAACAGTGCGACATCGTAGATGGAACAGAGACGTTTCATGCAAAAGCTCTATTCTTCCGGAGGCCACGTTCTCAGGTATTGCTCTCTAGAGCCCCGCCAGTAAGGGCTGAATGTGTCGCACCAGCAGGTTCTCCGTGACGTTCTGACTGACGGTTTGCCGGCAAGCGACCAGGGCATCCGTGAAGCGTTCACCCATGCTCGCCGCAACCTTGTACCCGACGTGCAAGAGTTGACGCAGGTTGGGGTTGTAGGCGTCACACCCTAGGTCATGACGCAGTGCCGCGACATACTGCTCCGCCGTCCACGCCTGGACGGCCTGGGGCGCCGGGAGCTTGGCACGATCGATATCGATGACCGCGGCGTAGGGTGCGCAGAGCGCGTCCGCCTGCTCATAGGCCGTTGCATAGATCTCCTTGGCCAGGGACAACCCCTCCCCGTCGGCTTCGGCCAGGCCGATGATTTCCTCAAGCCAGGTGGTGCCGGCGGTCTTGAGGTGAAGGCCCGCACCGGAGTCCTTGAGCGCCCGATGGATGGGCTCATAGATCGCAAACTTGTCCGAACCGGAGTGGACACTGAGCTTCAGATTCGCAGGCAGGCCAAATTCCCTGTGAGCATAGGCCAACACCGCGATGTCCTCGCGAAACTCGCGTGTAAAGGTCGCGACATCCCCCACATAGTTCACCCCCTTGTTGAATCGACCGGTAAAGCGCGGGGCGATCGTCTGCGGACGCACACCCGCCTCGGCCAGAGCGCCGAGAATGAAAAAGAGTTCCACCGGACTCTGAGGTTCATCTGTTTCATCGACGGACACCTCGGCAATGAACCGGTCCTCCCCCCGTTCGGTACAGATATGCCGATAGACGGCCGCTGCCTGCTGAACGGCTGCTAGATACTTGTCCGCGATCCGGGACAGCAACTCGGGGGAAATCGCGAAGGGTCGCTCGATCCCGGGGACCTGCAGCGGTCCTTCGTAGGCCGAAAACCTGCGCAGAAACTCAGTTTTTGCGGTCTCCTCCACGGGCGCGCCGATGGCCTCCGCCACATCGATGGTAAAAAAGTCACTTACCGCCAGGAAGGCTTCCACGTTGCTGAGATTGATGTGATCGGCATCGACGTAATAGCTGCCCTGATAGCCTCTAGCCGCCACCGCGGCATCCGCCTCCTGCCGCACCATGGCAGGCGACGACCCCACAATGGAGTGCTCGCGAAAAGACTTGTTCCACACGGGCACCACATCGATCCCCTGCGCCCGCGCCGCCAGTATGGCGTCCAACTGAGCGACGCCCTGGTTGCCGAAGCGGTCACCGTGACCTATCGAGTATTTCTCTAGTTGCATAGGTTCAGGACTGTTCCTTTAGATCTGAGAGCAGGCGGCGGGTCGCAATACGATATTGGTGATGTTGGAGACGGTGCCCTTGTAGTAGTCGAGCTTGCTGATTCTCTTCCACTCGGGATGGATTCTGAAGGCCGACCAGGCGGCTTCCTGGGCCGCCTCGTCGTCGAAGCCCACCATATAGGTCAGGTTCGGCATCAACTTACCTGCAATCGTCTCCCCGAAAAAGACGGGGTTGAGCCCGGTCTCGCGGAAGATCGCGATTTCACCACCACCCTCGTTGAACATTTCGATCTTCCGTTTCGCCTTGGTGGTGTTGTGACTCTCATAGATGCGAAGTTGAAAGACGCGCGTCGCTTTCTTGGTGGGGACCTCGACCTTGGGGCAGTCGTCGAAGGCCAATAGCAAGGTGCTCTCGAAGCGCTGGTAGCCAGGCTTCTGCTTGGGACTTTCGAGCACGGCTACCCCGGCCTTTAGGTATGTCTTGTCCGCAAGCAAGAGCGTATTGGCCGTGCCGATAGACGCCAGCGAGGGATGGGGTAATAGGACATAGAGACCCAGCTTGTCCGCCTCTGCCTCCTCGAAGACACCCACGGGACTGATCCCCAGGCGATTCAGGGCGGGAATCGCCGCGTCGGCCAGGAATTGCCCAAAGGCGGCCTGCTGTTCGGCCGTGGCGAACTCATAGTGCCGCAAGTCTAGATACTGCTTCGAGGTTGGCACCTGCCCGCTCTGTTGTGACGCACAACCGGAAGTTCCTAATACGGCGCCAGCCAACAATACAGCCACGAGGTAACTCAAGAAGGCCCGACAGTCCAGTTGCCTTTTCATATGCAGCTCCTTAATTAACATCTTCATCAATTGTGTCCTGGCCGGGTGTCCCCCATCGCCAGACAACGTAATCGCCTTCCGGTCAAGCCCTCTGCTCCCCATATGCCACTGCCACTCACTAAATGCTCACGTCCAGGCACACCAGGTCTCCCGCCGCGCTGCGGGCATGTATCCTTCCATTGGCCAAGACGGGTACAGTCCAGCACTTCCCCTTGAGAATCCGCGCCGACGCGAGTTCCTTGAAGCCATCCGGAGAGGCGGGCACCACGAGCAATTGGCCCTTCTCGCTCAAGATGATCAGCTTCCCGCCTGCCATCATGACGCTTGCCATCCCGAATCCTTTTTTCGACCACATGATCTTGCCGGTATTCACCTCCATGCACCGGAATGCTTTGCCCTTGTTGTCTGCACCATAGGCATAACCCTGATATACCACGGGGCTGTTCAGCCAGGTCAAGAAGTCCTTGTGCTGCCACACTTCGGTCAGCTTGTCGACGCCGATGCTGAAGAGCGAGCAGCGATCTCCCAAGAAGGAGGAGACCAGCATCTGATCGCCCAACACCACGGGGTCGGCAATATTTTCATCGTGAAGGGCTTTCCATGGGATTTCCCAGAGCACCTCACCCGTCTTGATCGCCACGCCTGCCAGCGTGTCCACGCCAAAGAGGGCCACACACTGCATGCCATCCACTTCATACTCGACCGGCGTCGAATAGCCGGCCTCTTTCGTGCCTGTCGACCACACCAAGGCGCCGTCGGCCTTGTTCAGCGCCAGGCCATGGGTCCCGACATTCAAGACGACCAGGTTGTCGATGATCAGCGCGGAGCCACTGAACCCCCAGGTGGGGACCTTCAGACCGTGTTCCTGCGCGAGACTTGCATGCCACCGGACGGCGCCCGAGGCGGCATCGAGGCAGTACACCTCACCTGTTTTACCCAAGGTAAAAACGTTGCCATCCGCCAGAGTCGGTGTGGCGCTGGGCCCCCCTTCATAGTACTTGGGATCCAGCGGCGTCGCATAGCCATGCTGCCAGATCTCATGACCTGTCTCGGCATCGAAGCAGTAGACCACATCCCTATGCGATTTTTCATTCTTGTCTCCCTTGGTGCCGGTATTGCCCATGGCATAGACGCGGCCGGCGCTGACCGTCATCGAGGAGAAGCCAATGCCGATCTCTTTCTGCCAGAGGACCTTGGGACCACCACTGGGCCAATCGGCCGACCAATGGGTGTCCATTGAGATGCCATTTTTGGTCGGACCACGCCAATTGGGCCAGTCCGCGCCGCTCACCGTGAAACTCAACCCAGCCACAAACGCTAGGAAGAGACCCAAGCTCCAGCGACACTGCCTGCTTTTAGTCATAACAGAATCCTCCGATTCAGCGTCAGCTGCTCAGGGCACCTGCCGCTTCTGGTTTCGTGTACTAGGCTCTGTCTGAAAACTCGATCTGGCTTCGAGCGGCCCTTTTCTTTAGTTGCTCTAATTACTGCTAGCGCAGCCACTGTCGGATAAAGGCAGCCGCAGTTGTCCCGCCTGGCTGCATCCGACTGCATCGACGATAGAACCAACGTCGCCTGCTTCGCCGTCTTTGCCGGGCGAAAAAATGGCTCGCTCTCGAGCCGACGACGAAGTTTCCAGAGAGAGCCCGGGTCCTGACGTCACCTCGCCATCTCCAACGCCGTCGTGGTCACATAGTACTTGGCCTTCATGTTGGCGATTTCCCAATCCGGCAGTTTCCCGTCGACCAGGTACTGAAGAAAGCGCTCTGTCACCTTCCCAAAATGGGCCTCATGGCCAATGCGATGCGCCTCGGGGATGATGACGTGCCACCCCTCTTTGACCTTCTCGATCTTGACGCCCGGGTAGCGTGCCTGCAAGGGTCTGAGGGCGTTCGGCAGCGCCATGGCCAGGGACACCGTGTTCGTATGGGCCGTCGGCTCGATAGTGAGTTCGGGCCGGTAGTTCTGTTCGGCGCCTTGACGGATGACGAGATTCGCCTTGGTTCCCCGCAGCACCGCGAAGTGGGTATCCTTGCCGCCTTCCGGGGCCTCGTAGTTCCACATGACTCGCACCTTCACGTGCACACCCTTGATACGAAAGGAGATCTCACCGTTGGCGTAGCAGGGCAAGACGCCCTCGTCATCGAGTCGGGCCTTGAGTTCGGGAATGAAGTCATCGAGACCCGTCACACGCTGGTATTGTTCCCGCGTGATCCGTGTGGGCCAGCGCCGGGCGGCGAGCACCTCAATGTCTTGCTGATAATCGATGGCCACGCCGGGAAAACACTGCCAGGTCGCCAGGTCGATCAGGTGCGCCGTGACATCCACGATGCCCTCGCCCTGCTGGCTGGTGTCCATGAACCAGCCCGGCCGCTTCAGGGGTCGGCCGCTCACATACTTGAATAGATGGTGCACACTCTCAAGCTCGACGGCGGGCTCCTCCAAACTGCCTGGCCGTAGCTCCCCGAAGACCGGCTCATTGTGCATCAACGCCTTCTGCAGGATCGTGTTGATCTCAGACCGCTCGGTCATGATATCGTAGAGCAAGACGCCTTTCTCCGCGGCAACGTCGAAGGCCTCCAACAACCGGGCAAAGCCCTGCTTGTCGATACACATCGGCTTGTCCACCAACTGGTTCAATCCCGCATCGGCACAGGCCTTGATATAGTCTGTCTTGTGCCGATTGTTGCCCGAAATGACGACCACATTACCGGGGCGCTCATTCGTCATCCGCGTGAGGAAATCCTCGCCGGTGTAGACCACCTGTTCCCAATCGGTCGGATTCTCTTCGCGTGTGTTGAATGCCTGGATACGGTCGAGGTGCCCTTGCACATCCGGCCCTTCGGGGGCATAGACGTAGACTTTCGAGCCGATCTGATCGTAGGTCACTTTCTGGACCAAGGCGGCGTGGAAATGCCCCGGATCGAGTGTCATCAGCGTCACCTCGTTCCGGGCCCCGGTAAATCCTGCCCTCGGGCCACAGGATGTGAGCATCGTCGCTGCGAAGAGCAAAGAGGCGAGAAACGGCGTTTTCATCATGGTGTCTTCCTTCTCTGCCAGACTCTGTTTGGCTCTGTCTAGGGTGCTTCATGGTACCTAGAGCAGTTCCCGAGTCAACCACAAAAGGAGCAGCGGTAACTAGGCGTTCCCGGCCCTGCCCTGTCGGGAGCCGTTGTCGCTATCTCTGCCGTTTTCGTTGTCGTAATCGTTGTCGTAATCGTAACCACCGTATTCCCCCGGACTCTCTCTCACGCAGCCGTCCCGTCGACCGAGTTTCGTCAGCATCGAAACGATTCGAATGAGCATAGCCTTGCCATCCTTGCTCTCACTGCCGTCTAGGACTTCGCAGACCTCCAGAGTATCCTGAATCGCTGCACACTCCAAGGCCGATCCGCGGCAATCTCGAAAAAGCGACGTCGATCTGGAGCGGTGCCTTTGCCATTGCCTTCTGCTATGTTCAGTAGGATTGATTGAGAGGCGCGGAGTAGCTGGTCTCTGGCATGTCGATCCATGCCGTGCAATCGTTTCGCTAAGCGATAGGCCCAACCGACGTACTTGAGTGAGACCTGGTATACATCGAGTTGTTCGTGGCCGAACTTCATGGTTTTTTCGATTACGATTACGATTACGATTACGACAACGAAAATCCTGCGGCGATTGTGCCATTTTCAACGCAGCAGAGTTTCGCGTTCCCTCTGTCACGCATCCCAACTCCCAACTACTCTTTTTGAGGCAAGGCCTCTACTCAAACTTCAGATA
>JADFMM010000314.1 GCA_022563885.1 Planctomycetota bacterium
TTGGATGCCCGATTGCACCGCATCTTTGGCCGCTTCTCAATCGCCAAATCCTCACTGTAGCCCACTACACCTCCGGTTTGGCTCAATCGGCGCGACCAAATCTACGGCACACTTGAACCCCAAAATGCCCAATTTATTTCTTGCCGATCCCTATTCAGTGTAGGCGAGCGACATGGTGACCGTCCACTGATCCTTGATCTCCCGCTTCTTGGTCAGAGTAAACTGACTGCACTTTAGTTTGTCCCAGCGCATCTGCAGCGTGGCCAGGAACTTCGTACACTGCTGAATGCTGATGTCTTCCAGTTTGACCTTAGCCTTTTGGCCGTCCTTCGTGCGGACCTGTTCGTTCAGTGTGTAGGCGTCCCGCATGCCAAGGCTGCTGGCCAATTTATCGATGACCACGGCATAGCTGAAGGCCGTATCGCCTTGATTGACGTCAACGTAGCTCAGACGATCCGGATCCATCGTCAGTATCTCTTCGATGAGGGTCTCCGACTCTACGTAGTAGTTCTTCTGGTCTTCCAAAGACTGATCCATCTCCGGCAGGTACTTGATGGCCATCGTCAGAGGCCAAATCCCAACCAGAAGAGGCGCTGCGACGTAGTAGAATATGGGGTTTCTGTACAGATCCTTCATTCTTGTCACCTTGGCCTTTTCCCGCTTGGGGCAGTCGAAAGGGTAATACTGAAAGGAGGTCGTCCTTTCTTGGTCGGCGGAAAATTAGACGTCGGCGTTCCCAGCCCCACCTTTTGCAGTTCAGCGCGAAAAGTCAGACGTCCCTGATTGTTTCGAGCGCTGCCCTTGATGGTGATCTGCTTGGAAATGGCGACAGAGTCAATCTGTAATCCGGCTTTGACATAGCTGTTATTGATGGCCTTCAGGATCAGTTGCAGCCTGGCGGCCGTCGATTGATCGCCGACACTGATGAGCCCCTTGGTTGTATTGACCAGCTTACGCTTTACGCCTCCCAGCGTGGTGGTCGGGTTTCGGGGCATCTTTTTGCCCAGCATCACCGCTGAATAGCTCTTTCCCAGTTTCTCTCGAATCTGGTCGATATCGTTCTGTTTGGCATACCACTTGGCCTGTAGACGACCCCCCAGGGCCAGCAACAAGATAGTCAGGGAGACACAGACCCACTTCATCGCGTTTTCCATCCGCATGCGTTTGCCCTGGTGAGGCATGAAGTCATTGCGAAAATTCAGGGTGTGAAACTTCTCGCCCGCAAACAGAGACGCCCCGTAGGCGATAGCAAGGTCAACGGGATCCGACGTTTGCTCCTCTGCCGATGCCACGGAGCCGCCCTGCTCAAACCAGTCGATCTCCACGCAATCGATCCCCAGATGGGCGCTTAGCTGCGCCGTGTCAACGCCCCCGCCCGAATCGAAGACCAGCAAGGAACCGATTGCACTGCCCCTCTGCGCGGCAATGGTCGCGAAGGCTTCCCGACTGAGCAGGGCCGTCTTGCTCTTGACCCTGCCGACCAAAAAGGCGCGCACCGGCGTCACATGGGCCCCTTCAGAGGATCTCAAGAAATAACCGTTTCTATGGGAAAGCACGCCGATCAGATGTTCACCCACCTCCAGACTCGGTTGCGTGGCCCAGAGAGGTATCGCTCGGGCTAAACACGCCACATCGGGAACAATACTGATGGGGTCGATACCAAAGGTCTGCAGGGTCAAGACGACATCGGAAAGAATCGCATGCTCGGCGGTAAAGACGTTGAGTAGGGATCCGCTCTCCTGCTGCCGCACCACGTCGAAGCCCACCGCCATGGTGCCGATATCCGCGGCCACCACCTCCTCTGTGTCAAAACGAATGGTTTGGGCGATCTGATTGGCATGGCTAAACGCACTGTGGACACTATGCTGCATGAAGAGGGAGGAATCCAGGGCCACGGACGCATCCAATGACAGCATATTTTGTTCCGCACAGGCCTCGGCCAATCTGCGTACCAGCGCCTGCAGCCCATCGGCCTCCTCCGGCCCCACCTGTACGGCCACTCGGGCTACGACCTGACCCCTGCGCAGACGGACGGCCAGTGCTGTCTGTTTGCTGATGTAGATTCCCAACCCACTCTGTGACTCCACGCCAAGCCGCTCCTAGTTATAGACTCTGTCCAAAAAAAACAACGGCAGGCCCTCATCGGCCCGATAAGACGGCGACCTTTTTCAGTCCCTTATCACTCTTAGTCACCACGGCCCACTTGGTCACCCGGGCCACACCCAGCGTCGCCGTCACGCGGACGGTAAAGAGTGTGCTGGCGGTGGTGATATACTTCTCGCACTTATTCAGTGATTCGGCATATTGCATGAAGTCCCTTTTCAAATCCTCCATATTGGCAAAGGGGGCCAATTGCCGACGTGTGATAATCTCGTCCGCAATTTTGCGGGCATCTCCGCCGAAGGCGAAGGCCGACTCGAGTACGTGGCGCGGCGCCGTATTCACATTGATCTTAGCCGCCGTGCTGAGTCCGATATACTTGAGGGCTGATTCCTGCCGGGTATCAGTCATCACCGTAGGACGGGCCAGCAGTTCCAAATCGATGATACCGCTGTGGAGTAGGCGCGTCACGTCGACATCCTGCCGTTCCTTCAGTTCCGCAGGCGTGGGCGCCCTGCGCTGCGTGCTGGCCGGCAGTCCCCGGCGTCCGCGGGTGGTGGTGCGTGTTCTGGATCGACCGGTGCGTGACGCGGCGGGTGCGCGGGGCTGCGCCGGGGGGCTGAACTCCAAGGTGAAGGTCTTGATCGCGCCGACTTGAGCGACTTGCTCACGCAGGGTCTGAATCTCCTCGCGGCTGAACTTCATCCATTCACAGAAGGACTCGAATCCTACTTCGAGTTCTTCCTCAATCTCTTCGTCCTGCATCAACATCCAGGCCAGTGGGTATTTGGCGTTCTCGTCATGTATCTCTATCTTGACCTGAGCGGCGCCCACCTCCAGCTCGATCACTTCCTGGGCCAGAGGCCAGGCGGGGCCATAGGGACCCCGAATCTGCGGCTCATCCGGCCCGAAGAGGGCGGGGTCCACGCCGTTGATGTTCTCGAGTCCCAAGTCCAGGTCGGGGTCGTTGACATCCTGCCCAAGATCCGAAAGCCGGCTCTCCTGCTGCAATTCCTGGTTGAACTGGGACATCTCGTCCAGGTACTGCCGTAGCTCCTCCTCCTCGTAGGCAAATACGTCGGAAAAATCTGGTTCGTTGGGAGATCGCTGGATGACCGTGGGTTGGAAATCGGCCAGCGATGTCAGCACGCCTTTGAGGGCGGAGTCGCAGGCATACCGGGCTTGGGCATGTTGAATCAGGTAATCGGTGCGGTGACGCTGCGCCGCCACCCGCGTCGTCACCGTATAGCCCAGCAGCGACATCACCACCAGCAGCACGATCGTGATCAAGAGAACAATGCCCCGCTCCGATCGAGGCTCTGTCTGGACATGGCGTAGTGGGCGTCTCATCAGATTCACCTCACCCTCCGCGGCGCGCCAGACCTCTGGGAGCCCCCCTGCCTGCCCGACGGCGGAGAATTCGCCGAGCGGCTTGGCGCTGCCGCTTTTCCGGACTGTCCGAGTTGTCCTCTTGGGCCGGTTTGGGTCATTGGGTCCAATTGGCCCGGCTTTTCGTCCGACTCAGACTCCTGCGAGCCGGCCGGAACGCCCTCAACGGCAAACGGTATGATGCGGGTCCGGTCCATCGCGATGGTGCGAACGAATTGGTCTTTTTTTGCAACTTCCCAGTTTCCTCTGGGCGTCTTTTGAGGTTCAGCCACGGCGAGCATGACCTCGATGCCGGTCGGGGGTGTCTTGCCATGCCATTGGTCGAGCCAGTTGATGCCCTGCGGGACACGAATCCGGAAGGCGGTCAGCCCTCCCGCCAGAGGGATGTAGGGGTAGCTCTCTTCGACCGGTTTTCGCTTAGCATCGAGTAGTTTGTCCTCCAACATGAGGCCGCTGTGTTTGCGGTAGAGGACGATGCGGTTCGTGCCGACGTCGACGTGGCCCTGCCAGACGATTTCCTCCAGGGGGGGGTCCTCCGGCGCCCGGTCACTATAGCTCTTCTCGAGGACCAGACGAGCAATGGGATAGCCGTTGTCGAATCTATTCTCGACGGTGACCGTGACTTCGTGACTGGAGTCCACCAGACGGTCCACATCCTCCGCGATGCGCTGCAAGATCTCGGTGAGCAGTTGGGGTCGCTCGATCCGCGCGATGATTGCGGAGGCAGAGCGCTGGAACTGGTTGTAGATCGACAGCACCGCCGCCAGAACGAGCGCGGCAAGGACGATGGACACTAGGACTTCGGCCAAAGTCAAGCCCCGGCGGCGGCGATGCGCGGCAGACATGCTAGCGTCCCCTCCCGGTCGATTGCTGCATCATGGCATCCATCAGTTCGTCCGATTCGACGCCCGGCGCCCCGGCGTCCTGCCAATCCCCCAATTTGTCTTCCCCGAACCCCATGGATACGTCGGAGACCTGTAGTGCCAACTCCTCTTCCGTGGGCCGGCCACCCGCCTCCACAAAAAGATCCAGATTCGCCGTGATGAAGCGACCCTCCGGTGTCGTCACCAGGCCCCTTTCCAGCCAGAGGTCAATCGTGTCCGGGTCCACACCGGCATACTCGGCCGCTTCCTCCGCGGTCTCCAGGACCCCATCCGCGGCGCCATTCTGCGCGTCCAGGGCATTCAGTTGAGAATCGGTCAGGGCCGTCAGCCAGTGAACGAGTTCCACCTCCTGCGTCTCTCCGGCGGCATCTTCATAGGTCGCCTTGCAGACGGCTCGGACCCAGGTGTCCACACCGATCGGCGGTGAGAATGTCTCGATCCTCGTCTCCCACTGGATGGCCGGAAACTGCTCACTACGACCGTATTCCGTTTGCTCTTCCACGCCAGGGGATATGAGCACCTGTTCCATATTTTCTCGTGCGATCGCGAAGGCCTGGGCCTTGAGGGACATGTTCGAGGCGGATGCCATCGAGCGGTTGATCACCACCAACACGCTCGAACTCATGATCGCCAGGATGATCAGCGAGACAACGACTTCAGTCAGACAAAAAGCCGACCTGCATGCCCTGGCGAACTCAATAGATGTTTTCGGACTGTGTCCCATGCCCATATCCTACGGAGGGAAAGAAATTTCCTGCTCACTCTTCGGCTTCCAGATATCGACTTCGCCTTCGTGAAGCTCAATCACCCTGTTAAGCCGATTCACCACGACGGTGTAGGCGTGATCCTCTTGATCCCGAAAAACGATCCGGCCGCCATATTGCCAACCGCCGTGACCCGCCCGAAACTTGGAGCGCTCGCTGACGCCCATCTCGCCGTCATCGAACTCGACATACTCGACCCGACAGTACTCGCCAAACAGGCCCTCTATAATGATTTCCTCCTGCAGCACCTCCGCAAGGTTGGGCGTGGTGATCTCTCGCAAGAGGTAGGACTGTTCGATGGGGTCGATGATAACTTCATAGCGTCGACCGGATTCGCCGGCCGCGTGGATGGCCATCTGTAGCGTCGAGACGAACTCATGGATCTGGCCCTTAAAGGTGTGTTGGCGCAAAAGACCCAGGACACTCATCTGGACCATCACCAGCATCACCGCGATGACGGAAAGAGTCACGGACATCTCAATCAAGGTGAAGCCCCTGCCGGCTGGCCTCAGGCACTGTTTCTTTCTCATGTCACACATGGATGGCGTGAACAGGTCCATGGGAAGTATCCCGACGTTAAGGGTCCGTGCTGTACAGATCCGCGTTTTCCCCTTCCCCCCCATCGTCTTTGTCCGCGCCCAGACTGATGATGACAAAGGGTTTGCCGCTCTCTGGATACTCTTGATAAATGAACTCGTGGCCCCAACCATCCAAAGGCACCTCGGTCTGGTCCAGGTAGCCCTCTGGAGGATAGTTTTCAATGTCCAGGGGCTGCTCGACAAGAACGAGGAGACCTTCGTCCTCGGTGGGATAGCGTCCCGTGTCCATCTTGAACATGTTCACCGAGGTATGCAGGACCTTGAGACTTGATTTCGTGGTGGTCACCCGGGCCTGCTCTGTTCGACCCATGAAATTCTGAGCCACCATCCCGATATCGATTCCGTCATTAAAATACCTTTCAGCGAAAAAGACGGGCTGGGAGCGCAAGTGCGGTTTGCCCGGAGCCTGAAAAAATACCGATTCGATGGAGTGGTCCTGTTTCCCCATTCCCTGCGCAGTGCATTTCTGGCTTATTTGTCGGGCGCTCGCTGGCGCCTGGGATACGCTACCGAAGCCCGGGGTTGCTTGCTCACCCATCCGGTGCCGGTGACCCTGGACTCCAAAACAGTCCATGCGGTGGATTACTATCTGCCCCTGGTGGCTCCGCTCGGGGTCACCCGCGTGGAAAAAAATTTCCGGTCGATGGTGACGGAAGAAGATATGAGGTTGTACGCCAAAAACTTTCTGGACCTGGGAATTCGCAAGGATGATTTTGTGGTGGCGGTGCAACCCGGCGCCTCCAAACCGCAAAAAAGGTGGCACGCCGAGCGCTTTGGTGTTTTGTGTCAAAGGCTGGTGAGAGAAAAAAACGTTACCATTGTCCTGTTGGGGAGCAAGGATGAAAAACAAGACACCAAAGAAGGAACAGTGGAACATTGGGGTCGATCTTCATCTAATCCAATTCGTGGCTGGTATGGATTGAAGAAAAATTTTAAAGGACGATTTGGCATGTATCGACCACCCTTAATGGAGGAG
>JADFMM010000005.1 GCA_022563885.1 Planctomycetota bacterium
GGACTCGAACCTTCAACCTTTGGCTCCGGAGGCCAACGCTCTATCCAATTGAGCCACGGGGACATATCCTCGACATGATAGGGACACCGTCCCATAAGTCAAGCCTAGATAGAGAGTCACACGGCGCCGGCGCCGATGACTCCTTTCCCTCCCCTTTATGCACCAGCGCTCTCGGAAAGGAAGGTCTGATGATTTGAAGCATTCCGTTACAGTGGGCCAGTCCACGGCACTATGATGTAGCAGTCCACGGCGGTACGCGCTTTTCTGACCGCTGGGGCGAGCCTGCTATGCTATAATTGGGCTTTTGTAAAGAAAAGGACAAACTCATGAAACGATACTGGCCAATTCGATGGACGACCCTTTCGCTGCTCGCCCTGATGTGTGGCATGCTCCTGTCCGGGCTGTCCGATGCCAGGGAACGAGATTGGCAACGAAGAAAGGTGGATTGGCATGTGGGTCGCGGTCAGCGCATTAAAGCAATTCACTATCCCAGGGACAGAGAGCCTGTCAGGCGTTCGAGCGTTCGCCGGAAACTGGGACATGAGGCGAGCCGCCGGCCAAAGGCCGAGGAGAGGTCCGCCGCGGATTCGGGGGCTGTCACGACCTCGCGTGCACGTGTCTCCGTGCAGACACTCGACGTAAATTCGCCGCCGGTAGAAGGCTTTGTGCCCTGGGTGGCAGTCTCCATCACCAAGGAACGTTCCGCTGATCTGGACTTCGAAGCCGTCCCCGAGCGGTCGCTGGTGGGACGTTACCCAGTCGGCGTGACACCCAGTGAAGACTATGCCATCGGCATCTTCGACACGGGTGCGGGTGTCCACCTCATGGGGTATGAGGCGGCCCAGCGGGCGGGGCTGTACAGCAACGGTATGGTGACCGGCAATGAAGTCACCATCGGGGGCGCGACGAGTACGGTGGACACGTCAGTCAGCTATCCGCTGGGGCTATTCGTCGATGGCCTCGGTGCCATAGATCCAGAGACACTGAAACTGGACACGTCGAGTATGAAGGGCCAGAGCAATGTCGCCCTCGCCGTGGGACAGAGGCCGGTCGGTCGTCCCGATTTACCGACCGCGATTGGCGCCCCTTTAAGTGCTTACTATACCACCGTGATCTACAACGACCGGCCCTTGACGATCATGCGCGATGGGAATGAATACTCCACACCGGACATCATCCTCTATGACCATGGCGATCCGGACACACCGAGTTTTCCCTATGCCATCCCGCTGGAACTGCGTCCCCTGGGCGGTATCAGCGTGCAGTACATTCCCACGGTGGATTTTGGACTCGGCGGTCTCGGCGGCGACCTGGGAGATCTGGATAGCATTCTGGGCGGATTCGGTGGCGGAGGCTCCGATTTCCCACCCTCCATACCCTCCGTGATTATCGGCAACAGTAGCCAGAGCTTGTTCTTTGTTCACAGCGTTGACCTACGGGATGAAGGGTCTACCGCATTGGACCGTACGCGATTCATGATCGACACGGGCGCTCAGGTGACCGTCGTCGGTTCACGCATTGCAGCACGCCTGCGACTCAACGCCTCCGAAGCGGAGTTTGAAGTTGAAATCGAAGATGTCACCGGCACCGTCACCATGTACCCTGGTTTTCATCTCGATTCCTTGGACATCCCGGCCCTGGGAGACTGGCTTCACGCAACCCATGTCCCCGTGGTCCTCATCGATATCGGCTCACCGGAGGGGGGCACGCTTGATGGCATCATCGGCATGAATCTCTTCAACGACTTCAACCTCATCTTCAAGGGGGGCGGGCTGGTACCCGGCGAGGATCCCTCACTGGAATTCGAGCCCATTGATTGGGATTCAGTAGTCAGTAGTCAGTAGTCAGTAGTCGGTATTCGGTATTCGGTCCTCCGCCCTCTGTCATCGGTTTGACACCCCTCCCGCCAGTTCATAGGATGACAGGGGTATCACCGGACCCTTCGGACCTATGCTTGGAATTGTGGATGAAACTCGTTCTGGACGCACTTTATCTGACTGCCGCCCTGGCCTTGAGCCCGCTGATCGCCTATCGTGCCCTCAAGCACCATCGCTATCGACAGGGCTGGCCGCAGCGCTGCGGCCGGATTGTCCGGAGATCACCTCAGAAGAAATGTCTCTGGCTTCACGCGGTGAGCGTCGGTGAGGTCAACGCCGCTCAGAGCATTCTGTCCGAACTTGCCGCCAAGCTGCCGGACACCGAATTCGTTGTCAGCACCACGACGGACACGGGTTTTGCCCGGGCTCAAAGCCTCTATGGCGACCAACACCTGGTGACCTATTTCCCCTTCGATTTCTCTCCTTTCGTGGAACGCGCCTTCGCGCAGCTACGCCCTTGCCTCTGCCTCTTGATGGAGTTGGAGATTTGGCCCAACTTCATGAAGACGGCCCATCACCATCGAGTACCCGTCGTGGTCGTGAACGGACGGATCAGTGACAGGAGCTTCGTCTCCTACAGGCGAGTACGGCCCTTGATCAAATCCATGTTTTCCCGTGTCCATCTGGTATTGGCGCAGACTGAGGAGTACGCGGCACGCTTCGTCCAGCTGGGATGCGCCGCCGACAAGGTCATTGCCACCGGCTCGCTCAAATACGACACGGCCCAAATCGGGGACCATATTGACGGTGCAGACAGCCTCGCTGCACGTCTGGGTCTAAACGGTCACCCCGTCTGGGTGGCCGGGGGAACTGGCGTCGATGAAGAGGCCCTGATCTTGGAGGCGTTTGAGAACATTAGGCGAGACAGTCGATTTCAGGCGCTGCGCCTGGTCATCGTGCCACGCAAACCTGAGCGTTTTGACTTGGTGGCGGAACTGATCCGTCAGACTGGGGTGCCGCTGGTGCGTTACAGCCGGGTCAAAGGCGGCACTCTGTCTCGCAATCGGCAAGCCGATGCCATCGTCTTGGGAGACACGATGGGGGATCTGCGCAAATTCTACTCGCTCGCGACCGTCGTTTTTGTGGGCAGGTCGCTGGTGCCGATGGGAGGCTCAGACATGCTGGAGGTCGCAGCGTTGGGCAAGCCCACGCTCTTCGGGCCTCATACCTTCAATTTTAGACAGACGGTTGATGCCTTGCTGAAGGAGGAGGGCGCCCTCGTGGTGACGGATGCTGCCCAACTCACTGCCGCGGTCACTCGATGCTTGCTCGACCCGGACTATGCGGCGGGGATGGGCCAACGGGCTCAAGAGGTGATCCGCTCGCAGCAAGGCGCAACAGCACGCTGCCTGCACCAGATCTTGAAGATTTTAGACGCTGGTTGCTAGACTCTGTCCAAAAACTCCGTCGTCAGAATGGGATTCTCAGCCAGAGCCTATTGCCAACTGTTGTACCTTTTCCTGGAAGGCGCGCTGACAGCGAGGACACAGTTGCTGTCCGGAGTCGATGGGCAACAGGTATTCGGCGTAAAAATCCGCGGATCCGCAACAGTCGCAGCGGGCCTGATCTTCCATCTCTCGGCCGGCGCTGTCCACGAGACAGTTCGCGAAGGTGAACAGATCGCCGCCGCCGGCCGTGAGGTCGATATCAACCGTGAGATCGGGGATTTCGGACGGGTTGACAGCTGGGGTTTGGATGTTTTCGCCGTCGGCATCCACGTAGGGCTCGGCTCGGAGGTGGTGCAAACGACAGTGCGCCTCAGCCCTTGCGCGGGCCGACTCTTGCCGGGCACGCGCGAATTCGACGCGAGCCTGTGCAACCGAAGCGGCCTCCCACATGGCCAAGGCGACTTCCTCGGCCACGCGCCGACTGGTCGTCCCGGCGCTAGCCCCTAGCGGCCTCAGCGATCTGGCTCGCAAGCGATTTTCTCCGGGCAGACGTACTTTCCACCACCACCGCTCCCCTTTTCGGTACATTTCGCCCGGCAAACTCACTCTGGCTTGTTCGGTCTTCATTTCTGGCCACGATCCTTACGGGTCAACAACCCAATGCCACGAGACCGTAACTTTATCGGCGAGAATTCCCTGGGGAATAACATGGGCCTGAATGGAGTCGCTGAAAGGATAAAAACCCCTGCGTGCGGAGGGAGAGAAGAGGAAAGCGAGATAACGCTAGGGGTTTGCAGTTTTAAGCTATTTTGTGCTATACAAGTATAGCACAAGAGGCGCCTTAAATCAAGGAAAACTTCAGAGGGATTTCTGCCATTTCCTGCGGCCAAAACCCACTGGAGGCAACGCCTTTTTCTTTAAGCCAAAAACGAGGCCGAAGGGACTCGAACCCTCAACCTTCGGATCGACAGTCCGATGCTCTAACCAATTGAGCTACAGCCCCATTCCAAACAAAGGCGTACTATACTGACCGACTTGCCGCCCTGTCAACTGTTTGTTGTGGTAGGACTGATCTTTTTTTGTTCATGCTCTGGGGCTATGACGGCGTTTTCAGAAGAAGCCTAGGTTCCGTTCTCCCCATTTGGTGATATAATTGGAGGGTTTTGAAACGGTCATCTAAGCACAAACATCAAGCGCCTAAGGAAATTAAATATGGGTTTAGCAAGTGTCGCGATCATTGGCCGACCCAACGTGGGCAAGAGCAGTCTCCTCAATGCCCTGGCCGGAAAAATGATTAGCATTGTCGAACCTACGGCTGGGGTGACGAGAGACCGTGTCACAACACTCATCGAGATTAATGATCATTATTTCGAACTGGTAGACACCGGCGGATATGGCATTGTGGATACTGACGAACTGAGCACGCATGTGAACAGCCAGATTCATCAGGCGATCCAAAACGCGGAGTTGATCCTGTTCATGGTGGATATCCGAGAGGGGCGAGTTCCCTTAGATGAAGAACTTGCACGGCTGTTACGTAAAGCGAATCTCAATGTGATTGGCGTCGCCAATAAGGCGGATAATGCCATGATGTTTCCAGACGCGGCTGAGTTTACCGAGCTTGGGGTGGGCGAGTTCCTATGTGTGTCCGTAAAGAACAACCTCAATAAGACTGTCCTGCTCGAACGGATTGGTGAAAGGCTCTCCCACCTCAAGAACACTCACAGGCCTCCAACGCCTACCATGAAACTCGCCCTCGTGGGCAAACGCAACACCGGCAAGAGCACGTTGGTCAATGCCATGGCCAATTCCGACCGGGTAATCGTCAGCGAAGTCCCGGGTACCACACGCGACGCCGTGGATGTACGCATAGAGAAGGATGGCCAAACCCTCATCGTCATCGATACCGCCGGCATCCGGAAAAAGAGTAAGATGTCGGACAGCATAGAATTCTACAGCTACGTACGGGCCACCCGAGCCATATCGCGCGCAGATGTGGTCCTCTTCTTGATCGATGCGACGCTGCCCGTCTCGCAGGTGGACAAGAAGCTGGCTCACTTTATCTGCCAGGAAAACAAGAGCTGTATCATCGTCGTGAACAAATGGGATCTGGCCAAAGAGCATGCTGTCACGGGCGACTACGAGGACTACTTGAATCGAGAACTCACCGGTCTGCGCTTTGCCCCGATTGCGTTCACGACAGCGTCCCAAGGAAAGAATGTGCAGAGTCTGCTGGATCTTTCGGCGGAGATCTTTAAGCAGGGGACGACGTGGATCACGACGGGAGCCCTGAACCGTGCCTTCGATGCCATCAAGTCGGAACGGACCGGCTCGGGACGACGCAAGCATGGGTGGCCCAAGTTTTACTATGCCACCCAGCTCGCCGTCAATCCCATTACCATACTGATGTTTGTCAATAATCCCAAGCTGTTCGATGAGAATCAGCTACGCTTTCTCTCAGGAAGGCTGCGTTCGATGTTGCCGATTCCGGAAGTCCCCCTGAGACTCCTGGCACGCTCACACCGGAGTCCGTGACGTCCGGAAGAAGCGCGGGATCTGACCGCTCAAGGAGACGAAAACCATGGACACACTCCTACTCATGCTCGTCTGTTTCGGGGGCTATCTGCTCGCCTATCACACCTACGGTCGATTCCTGGCCCGGCGTATATTCAAGCTGGTTCCCGATGCCACGGTACCGAGTCGTGCGCTGGAAGATGGAATTGACTACGTCCCCACTAAACGGGGTGTGATTTTCGGCCACCACTTCACGTCCATCGCGGGCACAGGCCCAATCGTAGGGCCGGCGATCGGCATCATCTGGGGCTGGCTGCCGGCGATTCTCTGGATAGTCTTGGGCTCTATTTTCATGGGCGCCGTCCATGACTTCGGCGCCTTGATCGTTTCGATGCGAAATGAGGGCAAGAGCATCTCGGAGATCGCCGCTAAGTACATCAATGGCCGGGTGCGCTTCATCTTTTTTGCCTTGGTGTTCCTAAGCCTTCTGATCGTGATCGCCATATTCGGCCTGGTGATCGCCGTGGTCTTCGCACTCTTCCCCGAATCCGTCTTGCCGGTGTGGTTGGAGATTCCCATCGCCATGATCCTGGGTGTCGCGGTCTACAAGAAAAAAGCGAGGATCTTGCCGGCCACCATCATCGCGGTAGTCGTCATGTATGTCACGGTCGGCCTGGGGGCCTACATCGAGCATGCCCATCCCGGTAGATTCCTGCTACCGGATCTGGGAGTATTGCCCGCCACCGGCCTCTGGACGATTATCTTGCTGGCCTATGCCTGGGTGGCTTCGACGTTGCCCGTGACCACCTTGCTGCAGCCGCGAGACTACATCAACGCCTGGCAACTCTTTGTGGCCATGGCGCTCCTCATCGTCGGTGTTTGCGTGGCGTCTTTCCAGGGCCTCTTGCCTATGGCCGCCCCCGCCATCAACAGACAGTTGCCCGCCGACGTCCCCAGCCTCTGGCCCTTCATGTTTATCACCATCGCCTGTGGGGCAATCAGCGGTTTTCACTCGCTGGTGGCCTCGGGCACGAGCGCCAAGCAGGTTGCCAATGAAGAGGACAGCCTCATTGTTGGGTATGGCTCGATGCTGACAGAGGGCGCTTTGGCTGTGCTGGTCATTATCTGTGTGGGCGCCGGCATCGCCATGGCGACGGGAGAGTCCGGCCCGTCCGGTTCGAGCGCATGGCACCAACACTATGCTTCATGGTCGGGTGTGAAGGGACTAGAGTCCAAACTCAACGCGTTCATCGGTGGCGCGGCGAATATTATCGACACCCTCGGATTTCCCCGCTTCCTGGGCACCGCCGTGATGGGGGTCTTCGTGGCCTCCTTTGCCGGCACGACCCTCGACACATCCGTCCGGCTGCAGAGATACGTGGTCGCGGAACTGGCATCGGATCTAAGGCTCCCGTTTCTGACCAACCGCTGGACGGCCACCACCTTCGCCGTCCTGACGGCAGCAGTTCTCGCCTTCGCGACTGGAGCCAATGGCGCCGGAGCGATGACCCTCTGGCCGCTGTTCGGAGCCGCCAATCAAACCCTTGCGGCGTTGGCTCTGCTGGTCACGACACTCTATTTAAGGAAGCAGGAAGGCTTGAAGTACCTGGTCACCGGGATTCCCTGTGTGATCATGCTGGTGATCACGAACTACGCCATGGTATTGAATCAGATCGGATTCATGCGGGCCGAGGATCCCAATAGACTGCTAATCACGTTAGGTGCGGTCATCTTCGGTTTGGCGCTGTGGATGACCTTTGAGGCGTTTTCTGTCTTCTTCCGTGGCACTGGGCACATGCCGAGGATAGCTAGAGCCTAGTTGGGTCCGCCAACGACCGGAGCTTGCTTAACCTCAATCACCTCAAAGGAGACCCGCTGTGGGTCTTGATCGAGAAGAATCTCCCTTTTCCCCACGAACTCCGGAGGAAAGAAGTACTCCAGGGTCTTGCTCCCAGATTCCGTGCTGTCTATGACGAGTACGACGTGATAGGGCTGGTTTTCATAGGCCCGCTTGGCCTCGTCAGTCGCCAGGATTTCGATGCCCTCGAGCAGCGTATGTTCGTCTTTGATCTCGACTCTGTAGTTCGCTTGAATCGCCAAGTTGAGCAGGACGGCGGGTTTGACCTTCACAATGGTCGCGGGTTGAAGGAGATCCTCGGGACTGGGTGTCTTGACGGTAACACTGACCGATGCTGTCTGAGGCCGACCATCGATCACCACGCCGGGAACCTTTTCGATGGGTGTCGAGCGGGCCCGCTCGATTTCCTCATCCGTCAACCGCACCGAAGCGATCAGGCTTTGACCCGACCATTCCGTCGGGACATACATCACCACGTGGGCAGGCTCCGTCACGGCCCCCTGCACCGTCAAACTCTGGTTGTCAAAGCACTGCACCTGGAGTCTCTTTGCCTGGAGTCGTATCACACGCACCTCCAGTGAGTTTGGTTCACAGGTTTCTACGGCCAGCCCGTATTCACGAAGCTGCGGATTTCGTCTCAGATAGTCGATCAGACGCAGTCGGTGGTCCCCCTCCTTGTCGAAGCCCTCCGCTTCCGGCAATAGCCGTAATTCCAATTCCTGTTGCCCTTTGCGGATCTCCGCGATTTGCGTTGCGGGCCCTTTTAAGGCGATGGTCTCAATCAACACACTCTTGCTGAGCTGACCTTCGGCTCCCAGGAAGCTCACCCAGAGGGAAGGGTCCGCCGCATCTACGAGAGTGATCCGGGTCCTCTCAATGGTTTCTCGTTGTTCCTGAGCCAGGTCAGACCATACCCATATAAGGACCGTCACAAAGACAACGACAAGTATCTTTTTTGTCTTGACCTGACTCATCATGTCTTTTTCGTCCGATCCCGTTGGACTCAAACGGCTTGCTTCTCTCGGCGGACGCGTCGCGTGAATAGACGGCCGATACCCGACTTGAAGGTCACCGGTGGGGCTTGTGTCATGGTCCCGGTGAGGTGCGCGCGGAGTTGATTTTCGGTAATGTTTCGCGTGAGCCCGCCATCCTTGGCCACGGAGATTGCCCCAGATTCTTCACTGACCACCAGACAGAGGGCGTCCGAACCCGTCGCGATGCCGATTGCTGCCCGATGACGCGACCCCAAGTCCCCGTGAAGGATTGTGTCGGGGCTGGCATCCTCTTCCGCACCCACCTTCACGGCCCCCGCCTCTGCCAATGGCAATTGGACTCGTGCGGCCACAATCCGGTCATTCCGAATCACCACGGCCATGTCATGCAACGTCGTCCCCGGGTGAAAAATCGTCTTCAACAGGTCTGCAGAGACTCGGGCATCGAGCTTGACGCCCGTGTCAATGAACTCCCCCAAGGCAACCTGCCCTTCGATGACGACAATCGCCCCGATCTTCGCGGCGGACAGCTGCGTCGCTGCGGTCACCAACGCTTCGACCGTGTGGGAAACTTGGTGGGAGGTGTTTTGCCAGAGACGAGGTTGCCCGATGCGGATGAGAACTCGGCGAAGCTCGGGTTGAAACGCGGCCACGGCCACGATGAGCACACCAATCAGGAATCCCTTGTAGAGATACTGCACTCTCACCAGGGCGAATTGCTCGACGATGAGCTGCAGGACCAAGACGCCCACGACCAAGATGAATATCACACCCCGGAAGAGCCGTTCGCCCCGCGTCCCCTCCAGGAAGTCGACCAGCCAGTAGACAATCAAGCCGATGAGGACAAGTTCCACAACAACAACCCACCAACTGTTGTTGTGTGCAACACGTTGAAGATACTCAAAAACCCACCAACTATTGTTCTGCGTCATGCGCTTCACATAGTCGATGAGGAAATCCACCATTCAAATCCTTTTGAAACAGATGCCCGCAACTGACAGACCAGCTGGTCTGCGTGGAGCGCACGCGAGAGACGCTCTCTCTTTCTGAGCGATGTGCTTAGGGAAGGCGATTTTCTGTCAGCCCACTGGGACGGTCAAGCATCAGGACTCTATCGATGTCGTCAAAGAATCCTCGCTGGTTGACTCGCAAGACCCGCTTGTGCCGCAATGCTCGTTCAGCCGACGTCTCACCCGGACCGGCATAGGGACCACACCCGACCAAGAGGAGGCAAATGGCGAGGAATACAAGCCCAAGCGCGGCCATCGGAATTCCTATCGCAACTCCCCCGTTTTTCTTCAAATCCTTGCCTGCAAGACTGTGTATGCTTTTCATCGTGGCTCCCGTTGAACTGACTGCGCTCAATGCAGATGGGTCAGAAAACAGTTTCAAGTTGCTAGACGACGTCGTGACGGCCTCTTGGCGCTTATTCCAGCAGTCCTGATCACGCCGCCAGTATAGCAGTGGTCCTGACCTATGTCAAGCTCAACAGGACATTTAGGAATCTTGTGAATCTTGTTGCAAAGGTGTCGTTTGGCAATAACATGGGGCCGCATGATCGCTCGCGTCATGTGGCCCGAGTCCTCCTGCGCGGACACGACACAACATGGTTCTTACGCTGCACCGATACGTTTTCAGGGAACTCATCAGGGTCTTCTTACTGGCCACGGTGGCACTGACGGTGATCCTGAGTCTAGGTCTCATCCTGCAGCCCATCCAGAAATATGGCATCGGCCCTGAGCAGGTTCCTCACCTCCTAACCTTCTTTGTGCCCATCACCCTCACCTATGTCCTGCCCATGGCCGCCCTCTTTGCCGCGACTCTGGTCTATGGCCGGCTGGCCGGTGACAATGAACTGATGGCCTGTAAGGCGGGCGGGGTGAGTCCCCTGACGCTCACCTGCCCCGGTTGCCTGCTGGGCCTCCTCGTGGCCATCGCCAATTTGGTCTTGAGTTTCCACGTCATGCCCTATTTCTTTCATCGGGCCGAATACGCGATCAAGGCAGATGCCAAGCAAATCCTATTTCGCAACATTCAGCGCCGGGGCTTTTTTCTTGACCCTGATGGTGATTATGCCATTTACGCAGACCACGTCCAGCCCCAGGATGACCTCCTGAGGGGAGTGATCGTCCTGAAGATGTCCGGTGGAAGCGTCGATACCCTCATCGCGGCAGAGGCGGCTCAGGTCTCATTTGGGGGGACGGGACAAAACAACGCCGTCCAGATTGCAGCAGCCGCGGTGATAGAGATAAAGGCCGCCTCGGCCTTTCGCATGGGCAACGCTTCCTTCAGCGCGCCATTCGGCTCCATACTCAACGACGAGATCGCGTTCAAACGACTGGACGAAATGAAGGAAATCAGGGACAACCTGCTGATTTTTCATCCCGTAGAGAAGGAGGCCAAGAAAACCTGCGCCCAGTTTGCCACCGAGCTCCTGGCACGCGATATTCAGCAGGCCCTAGACCAGAATCGGTTTTTCGAACTGACCGGCGAATCCACCTCCATCCGGTTCAAGGCAGACGGGTGTCTCCTCGGAGCCAGACGCGAAATCAAGTTGATCGGCCATGTGGACGTCACCGAGATGGACGGGACCACGGGACGGCCTGGGGAGCGTCTTCTTTGGGAAAAAGCCTCTCTCTATTTGGAAGGAGACCCACTGGCGCTCACCATCACCCTGGACCTCCACAACGCCAATGCCGCCAACACACCCAACGTCATAGGACGCAATGTTGTCCCGGACCTACGCCTGCCCGAATCCATCGAACGGTTACTCTATTCCGGGGACCTCCTAATGGTGTTGCAGCCCGACTTCATTGAGGCCCAACTGGGAGACAAGATGAGCGAAGACGTGGAGGGGATGAGCAGCTTCCTCAAATTCGTCATGGCCTTGACCCTGGTTGAGATCGATGCGGAGATCCACTCGCGACTGGTCTTTGGACTCGGCTGTGTTCCCATGATTCTCATAGGCATCGGGCTCGGCATTATACTACGGGGTGGTCACATGCTGACGGCCTTCGGCTCGAGTTGCCTGCCGGCGTTAATCTTGATTCTCTGCACCGTGAGCGGCAGGCATGTCGCCGAAAACCCCGATGCCACGGCCACAGCGGGCTTTTCCATCATGTGGGCAGGATTGGCCTCGCTCTGGA
Source organism: Planctomycetota bacterium (assembly GCA_022563885.1). Lineage (GTDB taxonomy): Bacteria > Planctomycetota > Phycisphaerae > Sedimentisphaerales > Anaerobacaceae > JAIPFM01. The sequence continues at coordinate 11,776 of JADFMM010000005.1, forward strand.
TCATGGCGCTGGTCATCTTTCGGAGGGTGTACCGAGGCTGAGGCGGCCGGCTGAGAGTCAGACAATGAAGATCCTGGATCGCTACATTGCCAAGAGTTTTCTGGTAGGGTATGCCATTGCCTTTTGTGTGCTCATTGGCATGCGCATCCTCATCGACCTCTCAATCCAATTCGATGAATTCGGCGAGAACGCAGAGCATGGGTACACCGAAGTCATCAAGACCATCGCCACCTACTATGCCCTGAACCTGTCGCTCTACTTCAGGGATTTCGCGGGAATGATCACGGTGGTGGCGGCCGCCTTTTCCCTCAGTAGAATGATCCGGGCCAATGAACTGACGGCCATGATGGCCGCCGGGCTAAGCCTCAAACGCGTGGCGGCACCGATCCTGCTGTTGTCCGTCCTCTTTACCGGCGTCTTGGTGATCGATCAGGAGATCATCATTCCCAGCATCAGCCACAAGTTGACTCGGTCCCATGACGCCGTGCCCGGCGAGGAGAAGTATGAGGTATGGTTTCTCGTGGACAAGAATCACTCGCTGATCTGCTCGCAACAGTACGAGGTTGGAACATCCACCTTTGTCCGGCCCACGATCATCACGCGAACGCTAACGGAGACACCGGGTATCTGGCGCGTGTCCGGCCGGATTTTCGCCGAGAGCGCAACATTCAATCCCACCACACGGGCGTGGGATTTGGTCGACGGTCTGCTAACGCCCGCAGATGCCCGGGAGCCAATAGAGCCGGTGGCGAGTTACTACGCCGAGGGCCTGCTTCCCGAAAACATCCCCGTCCTGGCCAAGTCCGAGCACAAGAGCCTGCTGAGTTCAGCGGAGCTAAGAGAGCTGGGGGCGCACACCCGAAAGGACATGAGACAACTTTCCAGTCAGATTCACGCCCGAATCACCGATCCCGTCATCAACTTTGTCACCCTCATGGTGAGCTTGCCGGCCCTGATCTGCCGTGATCCCAGATCGATGAAGTCGGCGGTGATGAAGAGTTTTGGGCTGACGACGGCCTGCACCCTAGTGCATTTCGTGACAAAACTGCTGGCGGCGGAGCCCAGCAGATTCATGCCCGAATTCTGGGCCTGGTTACCGGTATTCATCTTCCTCCCCATTGCCGTCATCGAGCTGGACTCCATGAAGACATGACAGCCCTCTCTCATCGGCATGGGACTTGTCTCCCTACGGAGTATGAATACACTACTACCATGAATCGGCAAAACACGCTCAGGGTCATTTCCCTCGCGGGACCGCCTGCGACGGCCGGGTTTCTCACCGTCATCCAAGCGCCAATCGGATGGCACCTCCTGGCCTGGATCTCGCTTGTACCCTTCCTGCTGAGCTGTGCTTCGTCGGCCCTGTCGAAGAGGACGCTGTGCGTCACCGCCTATGCCGCTGCCGTCGTCTACTGGCTGGTGAACATCCACTGGATTTCGCCGATTACGTTGCCGGGGTGGATTGCCCTCTGTTTCTTTCTGGCCTGGACCTGGCCGGTCGCCGCCTTGACCCTGCGCTACGCGCTGACCAAGGGCCTGCCCCTCTGGCTGGTCACGGCCGTCGTCATCGTTGGGATGGAGCGTATCCAGGGATACCCGCTGAGCAGTTTCTTTTGGCGCTGCTTGGCTCACAGTCAATATGAGAACATTCGGTTGATCCAAATCGCGGACACCTTGGGAGCGGCAGGCGTTTCTTTCGTCATCGCCATGGTCAACGGGCTCATCGCCGGCTTCTGTCTCGCCTACCGGCGGAATCGCCTGTTCAGCAGGCGAGTTGCCGCTCAATGCCTTCTCGGCGTGGCGACCCTGGGCGGTTTGTTTGCGTACGGACATTGGCGTGTCGATCAGGCCACAGACGCGATTCAGCCCGGTCCCCTGGTGGCCTCGCTCCAGTCGAACGTGCCCCAATCGGTCAAGGACTCCGGAGGCAATTCCGATGTCATGTTCGAGGATCTCCTGCGCCAGAGCCACGCCGCGGCGCGGGCCGGCGCAGAATTGATCGTCTGGCCCGAGACCACGGTGCAACTGTTCTTCGATGAAGCCCTGGAACCCCTAGGGGAACATAAGGAGAAGTGGAGAGATGTCCACCAGAAGCTCTATGCCCTGGCCAAAAACCAGACGCATTTGGCGATCGGCGCTTACGGGGGTACCTGGAAATACAACTCGGACGGGAGCCGGGCGCTCCTCCGACACAATTCAGTCTTCTTCATTGACCGTCAAGGAAAGCTGGACCCGACGCGCTATGACAAGATGAGCCTGGTCATTTTCGGTGAGTACATGCCCTTTCGAGAGAGCTGGCCCTGGCTGTTCAAGCAGCTCCTAAAGTGCTCACCCTATGATTACGACTATTCTCTGGAAGCCGGCACTGAGCCCCAGCGGTTCACCCTAAACACAGCCACGGAAAGCTATACCTTCGGCCCCCTCATCTGTTACGAAGACACGATTCCTGGCATCGCCCGGCAGTTCGTCTTGAATGGCCAAGACAGAAAGCAGGTCGACTGGCTGGTGATTCTCAGCAACGATGGCTGGTTCGTAGGCTTCGACGGGGACCGGATCCGCCCCAGCGGAGAACTCTCCCAGCACTTGGCGGCCTGTGTCTTTCGAGCGGTCGAAAACCGGATCTCAATCCTGCGGAGCGTGAACACGGGCATCAGTGGGTTGATCGATCCCTGTGGGCGCCTGCATAATCGGTATGTCGCGGCGTCGCCGGGCTTTCCCGAGGTGATGTTGGAGAGACAGGGGATTGCTGGATGGCTGGTCGATAGAATGCCGATAGACAAGAGGATAAGCCTCTTTACAAGATATGGTCAGTGGTTGGACGGCTGCTGTGTCATCGCCTTCGCGGCGCTTGCCACATTATCAGTGACTCGGCCTCTGAGGCGGGGCAGAAGACGGCCCACACCCGCTACCTAATGGAGTTTCCGCGATGGGGCATCTGCGACAGCGCCACTCACCTAAAGGTATTCCGGCCCGGACCCACCTCTGCTGGCTGGGCCTTCTTTTTCTGTTGTTGGCCGGCTGCGCAGACGCATCTCGAAGTTCCCACGCAAACTTGCTGTCCTTGGATGACCCCCTGACGGAGCGGGCCCGTAAGATCCTGGCCGACGGACTGTCGGCTCAGGACCCGCGTGTCCGGATAGCGGCCATCGAAAGCATCGCGGCGACAGATCAGGTCCACATGATGCCTCGGATTCGCCCCCTGCTACGGGACCGCAGCATGCCCGTTCGCTTCGCAGCCCTGCTCGCAGTCGGTGACACACGCTACTCGCTCGCCCGCGACGATGCCCTGCAAATCTATGGAGAGGGGCGGGAAGATCTCAACATCCGTGTTGCCGCAGCCTACGCCCTAGGCTGCCTAGGACACCGAGAGTGTACTACGTTCTATTTCAGTGCAATTTCCGACAAGAATCCCACCGTCAGGGCCAATGCGGCCCTGCTCATCGGAAAAAACGGCGACAGAAGCGGGCTGAAACTGCTGCACTGGGCCCTTCAAGACAGAGATTCCGATGGATTGGTCCGCACTCAAGTCGTCGAATCCCTAGCCCGGCTGGGAGATCCCGAGATCTACACGAGGATCTGGAGGGGACTGATCAGCGCCTTCGCCGATGACCGAATTCAGGCCGTAAGCGCCATGGGAGCCCTCGGAACGGAGCGTTCCCAGGAGACCCTGGTCACAATGCTGGACGACTCGGTTCTAGAGGTGCGGCTCTGTGCGGCCCAACACCTGGGAAAACTGGGAGACAGCACGGGCCAGCCTCAGGTCATCGAGGCGCTAAACGGGAGGATTGAGGGCCAAGCCCCATCACAGGTCCAAACCCGGGTGCTGACAGCCACGGCCATCGGGGAGATCGGCACGGATGTATTGGTCAAACACCTGGCCAAATTCCTCACGGACCCCTCTCCCTTCGTCCAGCTCGCGGGGGCCAGAGCGGTGCTGACGCAGAACAGGGGCTAGGCTCTGCCTGGTATTTAAGGAAACCCCTGGGGGCAACAAACGATGTTAATGAGACCTGTCTAGGTGATATGGGAAAAACACCTTGACCCATTTTGGGGAAATCCGTACAATCGTGCTAAGTGTAGGCAGGGTGGAACGTGTGCTATGCCATGGCGTACTCTTTCCTAGGTTGGGTCCGCGATGATTATCGGTCCTGAGTCCTGTCTGTTTAGGCACGTGGCAGGCATTCGTTAAGAGACTAGAGTGAAAGGAGCTTGTTTTGAGCACGCTGACAAAGGTCCTCATTGTACTGCAGGTGGTCATCTCGATCTTTCTCTGCGGTATCGTTGTGACATATGTCGCTAATGCGGATGACTTCAAAGAGAAATACAGACGAGCCAACAACAGGCTTGGCGGTGCGGAACAACTGGCTGAGCAGGCGAAGAAGGAACTCGACGACTATAAGTCGCAAAAAAATGCCGAGATTGCCGACACGGTGGCGGAGCTCGCGCAACGTCAGAGTGAGATCGACAGTCTAAAGACCGATCATGTGGCTGCTGCCAGACAGCAATCCGACCTGAGCAATCAACTGGCCAGAATGGCCAGTACCGTCGAGGCATCCAACTTGACGGCGTTGGAACAGAACAAGCAATTCGATAAAGCACATGCGGATCGCAACGCATTGGACCTGGCAAACATCAGCCTCACCAAGGATCTGAAAGAAACCAACGACCTGGTGATCGAGAAGATGGGTCTCATTGCCACACAGAATGAAAAACTCAAACGCTTGCTGGAGGAGAAGAGCGAGCTGCAAAACCAACTCGAACGGTTCATGCGTCAGTATGGCAAGACCGTGCCGACCCCGAGGCCGGCCACCATGGTCCGCTCCAAGGCTCGTCCAGCCTTCCGCACGGCGCCCGGCATCGGCCTGAAGGGACTCATCACCGATCTTGATGTCCAGAATCACCTGGCCGAAATCTCGGTGGGCTCTGCTCATGGCGTCAGAGAAGAGGACAAGTTTTTCGTCACTCGGGGTGATCAATTTGTCTGTAACATCTTGGTCCTTGATGTCGATTCAGATAAATCCGTGGGTGTACTTGACCTGGTTCAGCTAACACCGAGAGTCGGGGACAAGGTCAGCACCAACTTCTAGTCGCATGAGTGCGCTGCCCTGCGAAGGTGCTCTCACATTCATCTAGTGAGTCGAGGTTTACAGTGAGCCCCATCAATCCAAGTCATCGAAAAGTCGTTATCCCAAGCAATTTCGCCACTGCCGTCCTTGCGGTCTCGTTGGGCATTTTGCTGGCAACCGTTGGTTTTGTGGCGTTTAAATGCTGGACCCAGTACGGGGCACTCTTTACAATGCCCTCTTAAGTCATTGACGTCATCCCGACATTCGTATTGAAACGAGTTCTAGTCATGCAGCATTGGGCGCCGTTAGACTCTCCCCTGAGTCGCCGTCCGCCCTGCGAAAGGAGTCGATCGCGTGATACTGGACAGACTGTTTGGCATGTTCAGTACCGATATGGGTATTGATCTCGGTACCTGTTCCACTCTCGTTTGTGTGCGGGACAAGGGGATCGTCCTCAATGAGCCTTCCGTAGTCGCCGTGCGCAAGGGCACCAACATCGTTCTCAACAATGGGGAGGCAGTAGGACTCGTGGCACGCGAAATGCTGGGCAAAACCCCCGGGTCCATCACAGCGATCCGCCCGCTCAAAGACGGTGTCATCAGCGACTTCGAGATCACCGAGGCCATGTTGAGCTACTTCATCCACAAGGTCCACGGACGAGGGGGCTTGATCAAACCCCGTGTGGTCGTGGCCGTCCCCAGTGGCATTACCGCGGTCGAGCGTCGTGCCGTGGTGGACAGCGCGGAACGGGCCGGCGCGCGGCGCGTCTATCTAGTAGATGAGCCCATGGCGGCAGGGATCGGTGCCGGGCTGCCAATTACCGACCCAACCGCATCCATGATTATCGACATCGGAGGCGGTACCACGGAAGTGGCCATCATGAGCTTGGCGGACATCGCCAACGCAGAGTCTATCCGCACCGGCGGCGATGACATGGACGACGCGGTGGTAGCCCACCTCAAGAGGACGTACAACCTTCTGGTCGGCGACGCCCGCGCAGAGAAGGTGAAGATACAGGTTGGGTCGGCCGCTCCCTTGGATGAAGAGTTGACCATGGAAGTCGCCGGTCGTGACACCATTTCAGGCCTGCCCCGCAAGATCGTCATTACCAGCGAGGAAATAAGAGAGGCACTCCGCGACCCCGTCGCGGCCATCATTGAGGCCGTGACTGCCACCCTCGAGAAGGCCGAGCCGGAATTGGCCGCCGACTTGATCGACAACGGCATCTACATCTGCGGCGGCGGCTCTCTATTGCGTGGTATGAACACCGTCCTCGCCAACGCCACCGGGTTGACGGTGCATGTGGTCGACGACCCGTTAAGCTGCGTCGCGCGAGGAACCAGTGTCTACCTGGAAAACCTCGAGATGTGGAAAGACACGATGGACCATACCGATCGAGGCTGGGAATAGCGTCCGCCGCGGTGTCGAAGATCAGGTTTGATGCAACCCCTTGTCGAGCAGAAACCGCCTAGCCATGACGAATAGATCCTATAACCGTTCAAAGAGGATGCTATTTACTGGGTTGCTGCTAGGTTCCGTCATTCTTCTGCTCATTCCCCATGGTGTCACGGGCAAGCTGCAATCCATCGTGACAGGAGTGTTCAGCTTACCCCTCCGCATGGGCAGAATTGCCTCTCTGGCGGCTCGCGTGCCCTTGACGCGGGCCTCAGCGAGTGCGTCGGAGTTTCATCGCCTCCAGTTGGACAAGCAGCAGGAACAGGCTAACCACATCGCCAACCTGGAAGCCCGGCTCAGCGAACAAGAGGCTGAAATCGAGCGCCTGTCGCGGTTCAGATCGACCCCCAACTGGGAACGAACCGGGTTCATACCGGCAGACGCGACCCACAATCTGAGCGCTGACCGGCTCGTCATCAATCGTGGGCTGAAAGATGGTGTCCGTGTCGGACAATACGTCATAGCGAGCAACGCCATCATAGGATTAATCTGTGAGTCAGAGGCTGGAAACTCCCGCCTCGCCCTGGTCAGCGACCCGAAATGTCGGATTCCCGCCTACATCCAGTCGGACCAAACCTCGGACCAAACCTTGGGCATGGTGACGGGGATGGGCCAGGGAAAGGTGAAGATCACGAATGTGAAGAGCAATCAAACTGTCAAGGCGGGAGACAAGGTGTACGCGAAGGCGTGGCCGGGGCGTCTGGAGCATCCATTTCTCATCGGCGAAGTCCAGGAGGTGAAAGACGACAGGACCGATCCGCTGCTCCTGGACATCTCGGTAAGACCTGCAGCCAAACTGCTCGAAGTTTTAAAAGTCAGCGTGATACACTGCGGGCAGCCCATTTGAACTGGATTGTCTGTCTAATCCTCATGTGCAGGAGATTCGGCAAAGATGGAAGCGATGCACTGGATACGGCTCTCTGTCCTGGTGGTCGTCTTCGCGCTGCTGCAGAGTAGTTTGATCGGTATGATCGGCATTACCGCACACCATATTCAGCCCAGCCTCTTCGTCATCTTACTCATCTATGTCGCCGTCCACTCCACTCCTACGGATGCCATCGGGACCTCCTTTCTGATCGGCTTGGTGGCCGATCTCTTCGGATATGCCGTCGGTCCCCAGGTCATCGCATTTGGCGTTGTGGGTACTCTCGTTGCCGAGCTGCGCTCATTTGTCGTGCTGCGACAGATGCCTCAGCAGATGCTGGCAGCCTTCGTGGCAGGGGTTCTCACGGCGGGTATCGCGCTGTTGCTTTACCCCTTGAAGGGACAGTCAGGTCCTCCCATGTCACCCGCAGTCCTCCTGGGCCAACCGCTCTACTCGGCACTCCTTTACCCCTTTGTCTCCTGGCCCTTGAATTTTTTGGTAGGATTGAGGCGGTGCAAGACCTTGAGTTCGTGATAACAAGGGCAAAATGTACAGCAAGCGAATAAAAATCCTGGTCACTCTCATCTGCCTCATGACAGCCGTTCCGGCGGTACGGCTGGTACAGTTGCAGCTCATACACCACCCCGCTGTCTTCGAGCGCATCGATGATCTCACCAAGGGCAGTCGTCACCAGATGCAAACATTGCGGGGGCAGATCCTCGATCGGCACGGCCGTGTTTTGGCCTATGAAGAGGCGGTGTTCCGGCTCTATGTGAGTTATGATTTAACCCAGCATGTTGACAGCCGTGTCACAACGGCCAATGACCTGAAGGCAGTCCGGAAGAAGGATCCCGAAGCCCGGCGTGCAGCCCTTGAAGCAGTCGACAAGCAACAATCTAGTCGAGAGAACGACCTGCGTTTACTGCTGGATCGGTGTCAGCATTTTGGAATCTCCCAAGCCACCATCCTGGGTGTGATTCGTCGCAAAAACGACGCTATCTGGGATCTCCGCATGCTCCAAGTCTGGAAGACCCGTTGCCGGGGTTCTGAGCTATATGAGCGGTATCGTGGTGACAGGATTGGCAGCGTGAAAGCCTCACAGGCACGTCCGGATCTTGAGGCCGCGATCGAAGATGCAAACAGACGTTTACTCTTAATCAATGACGTCGACATTACCGAAATGCACGACCCGTGGCCGGTCCTCGATTTGCCAACAGACCACGATGTATTGGCCGCCCAGTTGGAATTTCTGGAAATCGAGCATTTTGCCATCGCACCGGAAGCCTTGCGGCGTTACCCCTACGGTCAGGCTGCAGCGCAAACCATCGGCTGGGTGGGGCCGGTCACCAAGGAAAACATGAAACTCTTCAAAAAGGACCCCTTGCGTGAATACCGTGTCGGCGATCTCTGCGGAAGATTCGGTGGCATCGAATACGTGGCCGAGCCCCTCTTGCGCGGCCGACGAGGCGAGGAAAGGAGAGATCTTGACGGCAATGTCCTCGAACAGACAGAGCCGCAGATGGGGCAAGACGTCCAATTGACCCTAGACATCGAACTGCAGCGAGACATTGAGAATCTCATCCTCTTCAAGCATCCCCACGACCTTCACTGCCGAGACACTGGCAAGGCAGTGGTGGTCCTTGATATCGAATCCGGCGATCTCCTCGCCCTGGTGTCTCTGCCGACATTCGATCGGACCACGGTGCGGAAAAACTACGATTGGCTGCAAGATCCAAGCAACAGCGGCACTCCGCTCCTCAACAGGGCACTGAACAAACACTACCCGCCCGGCTCCGTCGCCAAGCCCCTGATCTGTGTCGCGGGACTGGAAACGCAGGCGATCACGCCCGACGAAACGATTGGTTGTCCTCCGCGGGCCGCCCCCATGCTCCCGAATTGTTGGATTTTCAACCAAAGTAACGGCCAAAACTGTCACGATTTTTATTGGACCAACAACAATGCACGAAATGCGCTCAAAGGCAGCTGCAACATCTATTTCTCCCACCTGGCGGAGCGAATTGAGGCCCGAGCGCTGCAAGAATGGCTCTTCAAATTCGGCTACGGCAGGCAGGTCCCTCTTTTTCCACCCACCGTTCCCGCCGGCCAACAGCGACGATCGCTAAGACAAGCCGCAGGCCGCATATCGGGTCAACGTCCCAAGAACCAACCGGTCACATCGTTTGATCAGATCCCCCTGCTGGAAAAGGGCCATCGACGGCTGGTCGGCATCGGCCAAGGCGAATGCTTCGTCACCCCCTTGCAGGTGGCGAACTCGATGGCTACTTTGGCTCGCGATGGTCGCGCATTGACCCCGCGGCTCTTTCTAATGCCCGTGGACCCATCCCCTCGCAAGGAGGTCGATTTGCAGATTTCCGAGGGCACGCTGCTTACCATCCTGGAGGGGCTCGATGCCGTCGTGAATGAAACGCATGGGACGGCGTACGAAACGTTTCAGGAAAGCGGCTTTGCGGCTGACCGTGTCCGTGCCTATGGCAAGACGGGTTCCACAGAGGGACCCGCAAATGCCTGGTTTGCGGGCTTTGCCAAGGACGATTCGGGAAGAGGAATTGCCCTGGCCGTCGTCGTCGAGGGCGGCCAGAGTGGCAGCCGAGACGCGGCACCTCTTGGGCGTAAAATCATGCGCTTCTGCATCAACCGCGGCTATGTCGGACATCAAATCCGTTCAGGGGACTCTTTGTGAGCCAAGGCCCAGCCCCGGGCCTCTAGGTAGTTTAATGTCTTGTCCATAATCTTCGCGACGACCGGACCGGAGACCTTGCCTCCGGTGTAACCGAGCTTTCGGTTGGGCCGACGGATGGAGACGAGTACAACAACAGCCGGGTCCCCCGCGGGGGCGCCAGCGATAAAGGAGGCCACGTAGGCCCCCTCTTCATAGCCTCGGCCCGATTCCCTGGCAATTTGGGCGGTGCCGGTTTTCCCGAACACCTGCCACTTGTCGAGTTGGGCCCTGTGACCGGTCCCCTCATTCACAACTGCCGTCAGTGCGTCATCGACGATCCACTTGGCCACCTCCGGATCGATGACATAGCCCACTTGGTCGGCCACCTCGAAGCGCGAGTCACGCACCTCCGGCAGGCCGTTGCTATCCACGAAGGCCTTGACCAGATGGAGACGAACCACTCGCCCTTGGTTGCAGAGGATGCAGAAGGATCGAATCAACTGCATGGCCGTCACGGAGATCTCCTGGCCGAAGGGAATGCGCGTGACGCTGTAACCCGTCCACTGGTCTGCGCTTCTCAACAATCCCGTGGCCTCTCCAGACAGCTTGATGCCGGTCTTATGGCCGAATCCCAGGCGAACCAGGCCATCATGCAGGCGCTTCTTTCCCAACCTCTGTCCTATCTTAGCCATTCCGATATTGCTGGACTTGACGAGAATCTCCTTCGCTGTCAGGTGCTGATATTTGCGATAGTTATATTCCTTGATGCTTCCGAATCCCTTGCCGTGATAGAGACCATTTTCGCAGAATATCTTCTCCTCACGGCTGATGACGCCGGCATCCAAGGCGATCGCCATCACCATCGGCTTCATGATGCTGCCCGGCTCATATTGATCGTTGAGCGCATGGTTGGTAAAGAGCCGTGGATTCTCCGCCCACTGCCGATGCGCGTGCGTTGGATCAAAATCAGGCAGAGAGACCATTGCCCATATCGCGCCGGTCTTGGGATGAACGACGATGGCATGGCCCGACTCTGCTTCGAAGGCCGTGAGCTGTTCGGCCAGGCACTCCCGAACGAAGCTCTGGATGGTGGCGTCGAGCGTGAGGATCACGCCCTGGCCCGACTGGGAGCCTGATCGTTGCACAGGGGCCCGTAGCAGCGAGCGAATGGGACGCCTCGATACGTCCGCCAGTAAGACCTCGTAATGGGAATGACCCCTGAGCAGGGCATCATACTCCAGTTCGATGCCGCACGATCCCTTGCCGTCAACCGTCGTAAAACCCACCACGTGACTGAGCAGCGACCCCATCGGATAGGTCCGCAGCCATTGCTTCTCTACCCCCACGCCGAAGATGCGATCCACGACGATGGCCTCCTCATACCCAACATCCCTCTTGATCTCCAGATATCCCCGGTGTTTGTTCTCCAGGATCTCGCGACAGACGGTGTGAGCACCGATCTTCAGGATTTCCGCGATCGCGGCCGAGGTCGCTTTGACATCGACAATGGCCCGTGGTTCCACGAAGACGGTCAGGACGGGCTTGCCGGCCGCCAGGATCCGGGCGCGTCCGTCCAAGATAATGCCACGATTGCCCACATGGGGAATCCGCTTCTGCTGTGCCTTGATACTCTGCTTAACGAAACGATCATGCTGCTTATACTGCAGGTCGAAACAACGGAGGATGAGCAGGCTAAATACAACGACCAACAGAGAGAACAGCACGAGGATGGCGGGCAGACGTTTCAACCCGGGTTCGGCCTGGGTGCACAGCTGATCAGATCTGTCAATGACCGCCTCCTAATCGGCATCACGGGGAAACTCGAGCGCTAGCCGCTTTTCGACTTCTTCTGGGTTGGTTAAGTTCTCGAGCTGAAGTTGTTTTTGCCAAAGCTGCGCCTCGAGGTGCTTCTTCTCGACTCGCCCCATGCGGAGCGTATAGAACATCCGACTGTTTTCGCCGCGCAGGAAGATGGCGAGCACCAAAATGGCAACAAAGCAGAAGGTCATGTAAACAAAACAGAGACGAGCTACCATAACTAATGGTCACTGTGAAGGTAGCCTCAGACGCATGCCGGGATGAACCTTGTCTGTGTTTCCCAACTGGGATTTGTTCAAGCGGAGAATGTCCGAATACCGGTTGCCATCCCCTAAGAGCTTTGCTGCGATCTTCCACAGGCTATCCCCATCTTCAACTTTATACGACCTGCGGGAGGTTTCCTCGGTCTTCGGTCGGTCATCCGGTCGAGGATCGCCTACACCCCCTACGGCTCGAGTCACGCGCTGGAGCGATTCAGGGGCTGCCGATTTCAAGAGAGGAATGATCAATTCTTGTCCAATCTGCAATTCATTCGGAGAGCTCAGCCTATGGCGATTCGCAGCATACAGCCTGTCGCGGGTCGCCTGCACATTCCCCTCTCGATCACCGTACCACTTCACGGCAATCGTGTCCAGGATATCACCCGACTTCACGATGTACGTGCGGGGAGGCACGGAACGTGTGACATCACCAAGCCCCTGCGCCTTGGCGATCTCCTCCGCTTGCTTCTGTGCCCTGTTCTCCCCTAGGACCCTTTCGACGCGCTTCGCCAAATCGCTGGGAATCGGCGCGGTGGATCGAATAATCGAGGTGTCGGGGAGTGAACCCGCCCTCGGGCCGCGGAATCCGAAGCCTCCTTGACCTACCGAACGGGGCAGAGGAGGGGCCATTTGCTTACCCACCTGACGAACATTTTCGCCAATCCGTTGCGTGTCAGCCCCAGAAAACGCCATATTATGGGTCAATTCGTTGCTTACACGCCCCATGGGAACACCGGGGACCCCATTGATTAGAAAGGCTATTACAAATATGAAGACCAATCCCAATAGCAATCCAATTTTTGTGTCCGATGTCATAGTTCTCTTCCTGATCAGATGTTAACGTCCCTCTGGTTCAGACATTCCATCCATGGCTGACCTCCCTACATACCTTCAAAGTCTTCGCGCCAATCGCAGCTTGGCGCTGCGTGCGCGTCGGTTGTGTCCGATCTCATCCTTGGTCGGCACGATGGGTTTTTTTGTCAGAATCTGATAGATGCCCACCTTAGCGTTTTCTTTAAAGTCAAGTTTTACCATGCGGTCTTCCAGACTGTGAAAGCTGATGATAGCCAGAGTGCCCCCCGGTTTGAGCAAGGGGGGCGCCGCCATCAATAGATGACGCAGATTCGCGAGTTCACTGTTCACGACAATTCGCAGCGCCTGAAAGGTACGTGTCGCCGGATGGAGACGTGTCCGTCTGCCGGCGCCGGATCGATAGAGCGCTTTGCTCACGATCGCAGCCAGTTGCTTCGTCGTTCGAATCGGTTCCTGCCTGCGGTGGTGAACGATGAACCGGGCTATTCGCCTGGAGGCTCGATCCTGTCCATATTCAAATATCAAATCAGCCAGTTTTTTTTCAACTGTCTTGTTTACTATATCGGCAGCCGTGACCTTTAAGCTTCTGTCTATTCTCATGTCTAGGGGCATATCCGACTGAAAACTTATGCCGAGTTCAGGGTCCATGAGCTGAGCAGACGAATAGCCTAGATCGGCTAGGATAAGATCTGCTTTGTCAACCCCCATCCGTTGGAGACAAGAGCCCGTCTCTGCAAAGTTCGCATGCGCGAGGCGTATCTTGCAGCGAAGGTCCTTCAATTTCGACCTGGAGTTCCGTAGCGCCTTTTCATCGATGTCTAGCCCAACAATCACCCCGCGCGTGTCCAGTCTGCTCCCCAGGAGGTGGCTATGTCCCCCCTGCCCGACCGTGACATCCACGATGATTCCGTTCGGCGGCACATGGACGTGCTCGGCCAGAGGATGTGCCAAGACAGGGATGTGTTCCCCTGCAGGCCGTATCGCCTCGGCCGGCTCCGGATGCATGACGAGTCAGTCCTCCTCGGGACCTAGGGCGTGGCGCGCTGGCACCCGTGCCCCAAAGGCTAGCCCATCGTCAGGGCGCTTGCCTGCGCCCGAGACCGTTCTATGGCAGCAGAAAAGGCGACCTTCAGTTGGGGGTAGCTCTTCTTCAGCGTAGCCAAACGGTGATTTAGGACGTCGAGAGAAGCCTGTGCCTCCGTGTCTAACGCCCCACCTTGATTCAATGATTCCATGATAATGCGACAATGATCTAAATCCGTTTCAATCATGCTGCCTCCTTCAAGAGTTCAGGGCTCTGTCTAAGCACTCAATCTGGCTTCCCCTCGGGGTCTGCGCTAGGCCCTCAACTCGGACCGAAGGCTGCCTCGGGGTCAAAGATGAGCGGCTCGTCATTAGGAACGAGCCACCCTCAGGGTGTTGGTTCCTCCGGCTTCTGCAGCACATACTGCCGCGCCTGAGACACCTGTTTCTGGTACTGGGCCATATGGCTCGACACATACTGCTCCCAGTCCTCCTCGTTCCAAAGCTCTATGTGATCCCTCACACCCAGCAAGGTGATTTTGTCCTTGAGACGGGCCCGCTTGCGCAGGCGTTCATTGAGCAAAATCCGACCCTGGCTGTCCAGGTCCACCTTGCTGGAAAATGCGAAGCTAATCCGTTCGTAAGCCACGGCCTCATCTGGGGCTATCGCGTGTGGAGCCATCGCCAAGGCGATGCGCTCGAAATAGCTTTCAGGGTACAAACACAAGATCCCGTTCGCACCCAACACCAGATAGAAGTTGCTGCCATGTTCATCGACATCAATCTGATTGCGAAGCTTATTGGAAACAAGCACTCTTCCCTTACCGTCAACGACGTGCTGAAATTCGCCTGTTAGCAACAACATGGAAATTCTTCCACTTAAGGACCAAAGAGCGAGCAATCATAGCATACATCGACACTCAGTCAACATTTCTTCCCACTTTCCCCCATTATTTTCCATATTTCACCACCATCTTCTATAAATCGTCTTTTCTCGGCCCTTCGATTGCCCCCTATTTTCGCCTTGGCGGCCATTCGGGGCAGGTCACCCAACAAAAATGAGTGTCTGTGATGGGCCGCCGGGCAGCTCCCCTGGGTCAAGGTCGAGCCCTTGAGCTGGCCAGTACAGCGGCGGCGGGAGTCAGTTCCCTCTCAAGGGAGCCTCGCAAGCAAGCGGAAAACTTGATAATTTTGGACAAATCCGACAGTATCAGTGGCATACGTAAAACCACAGTGCACCCAAACTTGTCAGAGTGGGCCTACGGCAGGGCCTTGAAATCAAGACACGGAGAAACGATGCCGCCAGGAGCGTATCAGATAGATCATCATGAGGTGCTGACCTTCCTCCAGCGGGCGCTGGCTGACAGAATGGACGCCCAGGCCCTCGAGTGGTTGGACGCCAAGCGAACCCAAATTTCAAGGGCTAAGGGCCCGTCTGTCTTTTTTATGGCCTTCAGTGCAGTCCCTCGATTTGTCGGCAAGGCCGACTTGCCCTGGTCTTCGGAGGAACTGGAGAGAGCAGAGACACTGAGAAAGAGCTGGACGCCCCGACATTGGAGCTGCGACCAGGCGGCTCGCGCACTGTTGCTCTTGTCCCTTCCAGTTGAGGACCGGGAGCGTTATCTGAAGACTCTGAATCAGCTCTTTCAAGCCGCCGATTTCGCGGAATTGGTGGCCCTGTATCAGAGTTTGCCCCTAATGGCCTATCCCCAACAGCATGTTCTCCGTGCCGCCGAAGGAATTCGCAGCAACATGACGACAGTCTTCGATGCGGTTGCCCTACGGAACCCCTACCCTTTTGATCACCTCAAAGAAGAAGCCTGGAATCAGTTGATCTTAAAGGCGGTATTCATCGGCAGTCCTTTGCACCCGATCATTGGACTGGACCAGCGGACCAGTCCACAGCTGGCCAGGATGCTAATAGACTATGCTCATGAACGCTGGGCGGCCGGTCGGACCGTGACTCCGGAGATCTGGCGATTGATCGGTCCCCATGCGGACGCGGCCATGCTGGAGGATCTATCGAAGATCCTTGCCGGTGCTCAACCCCAGCTGCAAGAAGCGGCCGCCCTAGCACTTTCGCAATGTTCGCTGCCACAGGCACGCACACGGCTCGAATCTCAGCCGGTTTTACTCTCAGCCATTGACGAAGGATCCCTAAGCTGGGAAGCCTTTAACGAGAAATGGCTGATAGACCCGGTATCGTAAGTCGTCAGACACAGTCAATCGTGAATCACAAGGAGCGTAAATGCCTGATGCGAATCAAAGATCGGATCAGATGATATTCATTGATCCTCATATTCATATGGTTTCCCGTACCACCAGCGACTATCAGGCCATGAGAGCCGCAGGCGTTGTCGCTGTGATTGAACCGGCATTCTGGCAGGGCCAACCTCGCACGACGGTCGGTTCGTTTAAGGACTACTTCAGCAGCCTGGTGGGATGGGAACGTTTTCGAGCCGCCCAGTTCGGCGTTCGTCACTACTGCTGCATCGGGCTGAACTCGAAAGAAGCCAACGATGAAGCACTGGCTGAAGAGGTGATGGAGTGGTTACCCTTGTATGCCTGCAAGGAAGGCGTGGTGGCCATTGGGGAAATCGGGTTTGACGATATCACGCCGGCGGAAGAGAAGTATTTTCGTCTACAACTGGAGCTGGCCCAGGACCAGGAGATGCTGGTCATGATCCACACGCCTCATCGGAACAAGAAGACCGGGACCCTACGCAGCATGGATGTGATTGAAGACGTCGGCTTGGATCCGTCTCGTGTGGTGATAGACCATAATAACGAAGAAACACTCGAGGGCGTCCTGGACCGTGGCTATTGGACTGCGTTCACGATCTATCCTCACACCAAAATGGGAAGTGAGCGCATGGTAGAGGTGGTTCGCCGCTATGGTTGCGAACGGATCATTATCGATAGCAGTGCCGATTGGGGAGAAAGCGATCCTTTAGCGGTGCCCAAGACCGCCCGATTGATGTTGGAACGAGGCATTCCCCAAGACCAGGTGCGGACCGTGTGTTATGAGAACGCGTTGGCCGCCTATGGACAGAGCGGCCAGATGAAAGCGGATGACTGGCTCAATCCGATACCCATTGACCAACGACAGTTGTTCAGGGGGAATTCTGTATTACGCGGTCAGGAGCCAAAAGTGGCCGGTGTTTCGAAGGAAAATGACATTGTTGAGTAGGGAGCGTTTCAGAGCGTTTCTGGAGTTGATGCGCCCTGCTAACATCATCACCGCCCATGCAGATATTCTGGCTGGAGTTGCCGCGTCCGGAGTGATCGGCACTTCCAATGAATTGACGCCGGGCGGAGCCTCGGAATTCCGGATTCTCCCTCTGCTGGTGTTACTGCTCTCCACGACGGGCCTCTATGGAGGTGGGGTCGTCCTCAACGATGTCTTTGACGCCCGGCTGGATGCCAAAGAACGCCCCGAGCGTGCGATTCCCAGCGCTCGGGTGACACGCCGTGAAGGGGCGATCTTGGGAGGATCGCTCTTAGCGATTGGCGTAGTCTCCGCCTTTCAAATCTCACCTCTCAGTGGGACGCTCGCCGGTGCGATGAGCGGAGCCGTGATTCTATACGATGCATTCAGCAAGCATCATGCGTATTGGGGACCGTTAAACATGGGAGTCTGCCGGGGGAGTAACCTTTTATTGGGGATCAGTATTCTGCCTTCGAGAGTCTCCGAGCTATGGTTTCTGGCACTGTTGCCGGTCATCTATATTGCCGCGATTACCATCATGAGTCATGGCGAGGTTCGTGGAGGAGACAGAAGGAAGGGATTCCTGGCGATCGCCATGGTATCTCTGGTGGTCGCGGGGACCCTCTCGCTGGGGGCACTGGAAAGGTATAAGGTCCTGATCGCTTTCCCCTTCATTTTCCTTTTTTCCGTGAGGGTCCTGCCTCCCTTCATCCGAGCCGCCTGCAAACCTCAGCCGGAAAAGATCAGAAACGCCGTAATGGTGGGTGTCCTCTCTCTGATTCTGTTTGATGCGATGGTCGCAGCAGGGTTTTCAGGATGGAGGTATGGACTGATCGTCCTGCTGCTCTACCCCCTCTCCAGACAAATTGCCAAATATTTCGCCGTCACTTAAGCCAGGTTTTTTTGCTATGACCGAGTTTTCACCCATTCGCCAGGAATTCAATGTTCGCTATGGGTATGATGTGCATTTTACGTCTGGGTTGTTTCGAGAGGACAATCTGTTGCTGCTCGAAACCCTTGCCACTGATAAAAAGGGAAGTCCGGCTAGAATGCTGGTCGTGGTGGATGGGGGGTGGTGCAGTCTCACCGGGGACTTCTCGGGGAAATCGATGCCTATGTCAAAAGGCACCGGGACAGGGTCCAATTGGCGGCCCCCCCGCTTCGGGTGCCCGGCGGCGAGAAGTGCAAGAATAGCGTTGACTCGCTCGATCGGGTCTTGAATCAGGTCAACGAACTCGGAATAGACCGACATTC
The DNA here is from genome assembly GCA_022563885.1 of Planctomycetota bacterium. Lineage (GTDB taxonomy): Bacteria > Planctomycetota > Phycisphaerae > Sedimentisphaerales > Anaerobacaceae > JAIPFM01. The sequence continues at coordinate 30,218 of JADFMM010000005.1, forward strand.
CTATATCTTGGCGATTGGAGGTGGCGCGGTGCTGGACATGGCGGGCTATGCCGCCGCCCTGGCCCATCGCGGCATCCGCTTTATTCGAGTACCCACCACCGTGCTCGCCCAATGCGACTCAGGCGTAGGCGTGAAGAATGGCATCAATGCCTTTGGCAAGAAAAACTTCCTGGGAACCTTTGTCCCCCCCTCTGCCGTCCTGAATGACTTTGAATTCTTGACCACCCTGGAAGACCGGGACTGGCGCTCCGGAATATCGGAAGCGGTGAAGGTGGCCTTAATAAAGGATGCATCGTTTTTTGACCATATCGAACGTCATGCGGCTTCCCTGGCGAAACGGGATATGGCCCTCACCCAGCAAGTCATCTATCGCTGTGCCGCGATGCATCTGGAGCATATCCGGTGCAACAACGATCCCTTCGAAAAGGGCTCCTCACGGCCCCTGGATTTCGGGCACTGGGCCGCGCACAAGCTGGAACAGTTGACCGACTATGAATTGCGGCATGGGGAGGCGGTCGCCATCGGGATTGCTTTAGACTGTGTCTATTCCCATCTATCCGGTCTGCTGGGCAGCAAGGCTTTAGAACGCATTCTGAGCACATTTGAAACCTTGGGATTGCAACTGTACTCACCGGCACTGCTGGAATGCGAGCCCCATTCGCCCAAACGCACCCTCTCAGTTTTCGCAGGCATTCAGGAGTTTCGGGAACACCTGGGAGGAGAACTGACCCTCATGCTGCTCACTCAAATCGGCAGCGCCGTAAACGTGCATCAGGTAGATGAAGCCCTATACCGGCGCGCGATCCATATACTCAAAGAAAGGTGACTCCATGAAAATCGGAACCGATGGCCAGTTCCACTTGACCTACTGCAGCAATATTCATCCGGGCGAGCACTGGCCGGAAGTCTTCGCCAATCTGAAAACTTACATCCCTCCCCTAAAATCCCGGTTTGTGCCGAAGGAACCATTTGGAATCGGCCTGCGGCTGGCCAATCCGGCCTCCGAGGAGCTTCTTGAGGGAGATACACTGTCACGGTTTAGAGAGTGGCTCGATCAAAACGATCTCTATGTCTTTACTCTCAACGGATTCCCCTACGGCGGATTTCATCGACAGGTGGTCAAGGAAGAGGTCTATGCCCCGGACTGGCGTACTACCGAGCGCCAGACTTACACGGTCCGATTGGCAAGAATCCTGGCCGCCCTGCTGCCGGAAGGGATGGATGGAGGCATCTCCAGCGTGCCGGTCTCTTATAAACCGTGGTTCAAGAAGGAAGAGGAGCGGGACGACTGCCGGGAACAATCCGCAATTCAACTGGCCATGACGGTTCGGACGCTGATGGATCTTCATGATGAAAGCGGGAAATGGATTCATCTCGATCTGGAACCAGAACCCGATGGGATGTTGGAAAACAGCACGGACGTGATCGAGTTTTTCGAAAAGTGGCTGCTACCAAAAGGCGGGGCCCATCTGGCAAAGACGCTGGAAATCTCAGTCACTCAGGCGCAAGAACACATCCTGCGGCACATCGGAATATGCTACGACACCTGCCATTTTGCCGTTTCCTATGAAAAACCCCACGAGGTCTTGGAACGATTCAAGCAAGCCGGTATTCGCATTGGCAAGATCCAGATTAGCGCCGCCCTGAAATTGAAACTCCAGGCTTCAGCACAAGCCCGTCAAAGCGCACGGGAGCGTCTGGAACCTTTTGCCGAATCGACCTATTTGCATCAGGTGGTTGAGAAACGCTCTAATGGCACTTTCCATACCTATTCTGACCTGATCGACGCCCTGCCCCACCTCAGCGAGACACCGGGACAGGAGTGGCGCATCCATTTTCACGTGCCTATTTTTATCGAGGACTACCAAACGCTGCAATCGACGCAGGATGACATCAAAACGGTGTTGAAGCTGCTGGAAGCAGATCCGGTTTGTTCCCACCTCGAGATCGAAACCTATACCTGGGAGGTCTTGCCGGCGGAGATGAAAAAGGATCTTTCCGCATCCATTGAGCGCGAATACGAATGGGTCTTGAGCCACATTTCCGGCTGAGAAGCGGCTCATGCAAAAAACGGTTGTCATCAATGTCGTTGGTTTAACGCCGAAACTTCTCGGCGAGTTCACGCCATTCCTGACAAATTGGTCTTCGGCCGGCACCACCTATTCCATCACACCCGAACTGCCCGCGCTAACCTGTTCGGCACAGGCCACCTACCTGACAGGCGTTCCTGCGTCCAAGCACGGTATTGTAGGCAACGGGTGGTATTTTCGAGACGACTGCGAAATCAAATTCTGGAGGCAGTCCAACAGACTGGTCCAGGCGCCAAAGATCTGGGAAACCGCGCGAAAGCAAGAACCTTCCTTCACCTGCGCCAATCTCTTTTGGTGGTACAACATGTATTCCACCGTCGATGTCGCGGTGACACCGCGCCCCATGTATCCCGCCGATGGCCGCAAATTCCCGGACATCTATACCCACCCTCAATCTCTGCGATTCGAACTTCAGGAGGCATTGGGCCAATTTCCCTTGTTCGAGTTTTGGGGACCTCGCACCACCATTCGTTCCAGTCAGTGGATCGCCGAGTCCGCAAAGAGGGTGGAGGCGCGTTCCCATCCCGATCTGACGCTGATCTACCTTCCTCACCTCGATTACAATCTGCAGCGTACCGGAACCAGCGCTCCGGAGGTTTCTCAAGACCTTCAGGACATTGATGGCGTCTGCCAGGATCTAATCGAATTCTACGAACAACGAGGCGCTCAGGTGATAGTCCTCTCCGAATACGGAATCACGCCCGTCCATCGACCAATATCCCTGAATCGTCTCTTCTGTGAACATGGCCTCATCGCCATCCGTGAAGAACTGGGCCGTCACCTATTGGACGCCGGAGCCAGTGCCGCCTTCGCCGTTGCGGACCATCAAATCGCCCATGTCTATGTGAACAATCCCGAGAAAATGTCCCTCGTACGGAAAATCTTGGAAGAGACCGAAGGGATCGCCATGATCCTGGATGCCGAAGGAAAAAAGCGGGCCCGCCTGGATCATTCACGTGCGGGCGAACTGGTGGCGATTGCCGAGCCCAACGCCTGGTTCACCTATTACTACTGGCTGGATGACAGAGTAGCCCCGGACTTTGCCCGTACCGTGGATATTCATCGAAAACCCGGCTACGATCCTTGCGAATTGTTCGTTGATCCAGCCCTGCCTTTTCCTCAGCTAAAGGCCGCCTGGACCTTATTAAAAAAGAAGCTGGGATTTCGCTATCTAATGGAATTGATTCCTTTGACGCCCGAGCTGGTAAAGGGATCTCACGGTTGCCAGCCACCCACACCTGAGGAGGGCCCGCTGCTGATCACGCAACGAAAAGACGCCCGCGAAAGGTCCTCCCTACCTGCCACCGAGGTTCATGACCTGATCTTGGAGCATGTTTTTCAGTAGCGCCGGAGACAGGAAAGCGGGTGGCGGGAATCGAACCCGCATGGCCAGCTTGGAAGGCTGCACACTACCGGTCACCAACTCTATTGGCAACAAAGACTTAGAGAATTCTAAGTACCAAGGTATGCCCCAGAGTATGCCTTGCGGGCATGAAAACGACACACATCTAGCACATCTGGTCCAAGTCTGGCCGCATCTGCCAGATCATATCAAGCGAGCCATCAAAGCACTGATCACCACCGTTAAGGAAAACTCAGATGAAATGGGATGAACTAACACCCATGCAGGAAAGCTTCTGCTTCCACTACACCACCATTGGCAGCGTCACGTTCTCCTGTGGCGTCAAGTACAGCCCTGGCAGCGGGATATGCCGAGAAGAGTGCTGGTGTCAGTGCCTGCCAGCTCCTGAAGAAGGACATCATCTGGGACCGGATAAAGGCCCTTCAGGCCGAGCACATGAGCAGGAACCAGATAACCGTGGACAATATCTTGGCCGACCTGGAGCACGACAAGCTCTTGGCCCGTGAGAACCATCAGTACGCCGTAGCCAAGGGCTGCACGGAATTGCAGGGAAAGTATTTGAGCATGTTCGCCGATCGACACGTGATTGAGTCTGAGGAGATCCAAGAGTTAAAAGGACTGGAGCGAGCTTAGCAGCAAAACGGGACGCAAGGATAAGCCTAGAGGCCGACATTGAGCAAAGGGGCGAGTATGAGCATTAACCCAGGTGGGCAGAGGCAGAAAAGGCCCCGGGGGGTCGCAGAACGGCTTCACCCCAATTTTCCCACGAGACGAGATCGTGATAGTACGCCCGGGCATGCGTCCAATTCCTTTATATTAACGACTAACTATATCTTGTTTAGCTATCGGCTAGTATAACCGTGTTACGAATTGGTGGGTTCGTGCTACCCGCAAGATCGGCCTGTTGGCTTGGCCCTTTGAAAACTCGGTAATTATTTAGCGTGCTGGGGGGGTGGCTCCGACGCCACCGAAAAAAGCTGATCCGGAAGGAACGCCACAGGAGACTGACTGCCCGGGAGAACAAGAGGGCCGAGGGGGCTAGCCCTTTAACTCAGACAGCGGAATCCCGAATCGATCGGCGATAAGCTTGAGGTATATGTCGTCAATTTCCTTATGCTGGGATTTTGGGACGGGAAAGGTTACCCTGAGGCCATCTTTGTCATTGCCAACTAGATCACCGTGGCTTCCCTTCCCCTTATCTTTGTGCCAGACAACGTCGTGGCGTCTCAGTCGCTTTCTGGTTTTCCGGAAGCTTTGAGGCATCCGTTATACGGGGACAAGGTACTCTTCAGGCACATCTGCAGTTGCCATAACGTTATCAAGGAGGGGTGCCGGATGCCCTAGTCTCTTATTGGCATTTGCTACGACTCTTTCGAGTAACTCAGCCGGAACAGGTCGTTGCGCTTCCACGGCACTCCTATACTTTTCCCACACGCTGTTTGAGGCGTAGAATATCAAATACGCGTCGTGCTTGCTGCATGATTTTAATTGGAGTTCAATGAGTTCTAAGAGTTCCTCCAATGCAGCCTGCACACTGTCTCCCGTACCGATCACGTCAAGATCCAGGCAATGTGCCACAATGGCGAACCGCGTCTCGTCTGATGGGTAAACACAGATTCGGAAACTCATACTACGAGGGATATTGGGCATACACGGACCGTCTCTTTCACGATCTAAAGGTCTCTACTTGTGGTTCTCTCAATCCGTTGACTAGAACTACCGGCCAATAATTCTACAGGATCTAGGGTGGGGCTCATCATGCATTACCTCCTAGCAGGGCCCATCCCAAGCCTTACTCTACAAAGTATACCGGATTCTGCGGACTCCGGTCAAACTGATTACAGGTCAGTCATGTTTTTACATCGACCGAATCCATACTGGACGTGGGCCAAAATAACTATCTGCCGGTAAAACTGCCGTTTTTAGCCCGTCAGACCCTACAAACCGAACACGCCCCGTACCGGCGATTAGCGTCCTCCAGGGCACTGGGACCTTGGCCTCCCGGCTCCCCCAGACCGCCCCCCTTTCGCTCAGACTCCCGCAGACGCGATCTGAGCGACGAACGCGGAACCACGACCAATGGAGCCCGGCTACGGGGTAAGTTGAAGTGCAAGGAGAGGGTGTTTGGGGTCAGAGCTTGATTAGTGATTAGTTGTTGCGTTGCGAGGAAACGTCGGTTAGCTTACCCGGCATGGCTAGGCCCTTACGCATTGAGTATCCTGGAGCGCTGCACCATGTCATCTCGCGCGGAAATGAACAGCGGCCTATCGTGAGAGACGATGGAGACCGTGCGAAACGCCTTGAATGGCTTCGCCGCACGGTTGAGACCTATGGGTGGGATCTCCATGCCTTTGTCTTGATGACGAACCACGAACATCTCTTTTTGGAGACCCCCGAACCCAACCTCTCCTCAGGCATGCAATATCTCAATGGCAGTTATACCAGCTATTTCAATCGGCGTTGGCGACGATCAGGTCATCTGTTCCAGGGACGATTCAAAGCCCATATCGTTGACTCCGAAGGCTATTTTCAAGTCGTCAGTCGGTATATTCATCTCAATCCAGTAAGAGCAAGAATAGTGCCGAAGCCCAATGAGTATCCTTGGAGCAGTTTTCCTGGTTATACACGAGCCACCAAGGCGTTAGATTGGATCACGTACGAACGCGTGCTCATGGACTTCGGTCCCGGCAACCGAACGACGCAAAGGCGTCGGTACCGACGCTACGTTGAAGCGGGAATTCAAGGCTCGCCCGAATACCCCTTTGACGGCGTTGTTGAAGGCTTGGTGCTGGGATCACAGGGGTTCATTGACCGGATCCGTGAGTTGATCAGTCAGCGCAGTGATGATCCGGCCGTTGTCGAAATCCACCGCCTTCGCGTACGGCCCTCTCTTGGCGATATCGCACGTGTGGCCACCCATCAGAGGAAAGCGTCATCCACTCAGTGGCGACAAGGGCGCCGCAGTGACGACGGGAGCCGCGCAGTGATTGCATTCGTCAGTCGCCGTTGGTATGGGTATCGCTGCAACGAAATTGCCGAAATGCTTGGATACACAAGTGTCTCCAGCATCAGCCGGTCTGTTCGACACGTAGAAACCAACATAGACAAGTACGCAGAACTCTTGGGCTTGCTTAAAAAGAGGTTGGCGCCGCATGCAAGAAAGGCTATTCACTAATCAAGCTCTGACCCCCTGACCCTTCCCGATAGGCGCAAGTGGGCCGTGCACGCGGGTCAGGATCTGGTGTCATGCCCTCTGCACGACATGGGATTTGGGCTCGACGATAGCGGCTGGGCCAAGCAGCGGGCCTGGGCGCCGGACTGCGTGGAGAAGAACGGGAAGTACTGTCTTAACACCCTGACCTACTGAGAGGACCAACAGGGTTTATCAGACATCCTAAAAGCAAAGGAACCCGTCCACAGCTTTATCCCCGGCCCCCGCATTTGTGAGTGTCCCTCCCCCATACACGCCTTCCCTGTGAAGGAATGCCACAATAATTGCCAATTAATTGTAAAATACGATGTTAAAACCTAATGGTCCTGTGTCTTGTTGGTGACGATCGACAGTTCGGGTGCTGCAGCCGGTTGGAACTGCGGGAGATTGAAGTTGGCCGCCTTATTACCGCAAGAGAAGATTTTAGTGCGACAGTTCAATAAGGGCGATATTGGTGCTCTGCGCCAGATATACGCCCAGTACAAGGTGGATCTGACGATACTGGCAACGGCGCTGCTCTTTGACAAGGCTTTAGCAGAAGATGTGGTGCATGAAGTGTTCGCCCGGTTGCTGGATACAACGCGTAAGATCCGTATCAACAGCAGTTTACGAGGGTATCTGTTGCGGGCCGTGGCCAATGGGGCCCGTAACGTGAATCGATCTGATAGAAGGAAGGATCTTGATCAGGACCTTTGTGGGGCAGACTGCTTTCCTCTCGCAGAGTCGCCGGAGTATTCCGCGATCTTCAAGGAACAACGTGAAAAACTAGTCTCTGCGTTGCCAGAACTGCCCTATGAACAACGAGAAGTGCTTCTCCTGCGCCATTTTGGCGGTCTGCGTTTTCAAGACATTGCCAAGAGCCAAGGGGTTTCTGTCAGCACCGTTCAAGGCCGCTACCGCTACGGCCTGGAAAAGCTGCGGTCTTCAATGGGAGGTGACCTATGAGGCCGACGATTGACAATCTTCTCAAGAGTTTAGAGACGCAACCCAGCGAGAGCCTGGAGCAAAGAATGAACGATCTCTTTGCATCTCAGCCTGTCATGCGTTTGGGCATTTGGAGAAGAATCGTGCAAAGTCCTATCGCCAGATTTGCCATGGCTGCAGTGTTCATTGCCGGTGTCTTTGTCCTAGCTAGTTATTTGCGGGGAGACCATGGTGTTACACCGCCCCCCAATGCACCTGTTGCCCATGAAACTCAGCCGCTTGATAGCAATCAGACAACTGCGTTGACGCAGTTACAGCCAGTTCAAACAGAACTTGAACAGGCCAGAGTGTTTTTCGAGCAAGCCGATACTGATGGCCTCTTGGCTTTACTGGAAACGGGCGGAAATCTGACCCAGATTACGGTGGCGCGTTATTTGGGACAGCTTGGAGACGAGAAGGCGATTCCTCCCTTGCAGACCTTTGCCGAGCAATGGCAGGGGAGTGAAACAGGCAATCCCTTCCAAACAGCTATTGAGAGAATTGAGCAACAAGGTCAGAGCAATCCTCCACCGCTAGACCCGAATCAACCCAACGCCAAGACTACACCACCGATCGACGGATCTAGCGAGCCAAAGGCAGAGACGATCATCACTGGAATGGTTCTCGATGCCGACGGTTTGCGCCCTATTTCTGGCGCTACTGTTTCGTGTATGACTGGGAATAGAACGACTACAGATGCCCAAGGTCAGTTTACCCTCTCTGTAAAGAGGGATCACCCTGGAGGAGCCCGTGTCCGGGCGCTGGCATCGGGCTACGCCACACAGCGAGTCAATGTCAGTGTTGGGAAGGGCATGACACAAAGGCTCGACTTTAAGCTGGGACCTGGCTTCAAGGTGGTTGGTACCGTGAGGGACATTCACGGTCAACCTATCAAGGCAGCCACTATTCGCGTTTCTGGTATGGGATTTGGGGTAGGGGGTATCTATACCGGCGCTGATGGCAGGTTTATAGTTGAAGGTCTTAATCCGAATGAGGAATCCTATAGGCTGTACGCAGAGCACCCGGGCTATGTCGAATCCTTTGTCCACCTGCCCCCAACGTCTGCAGGACAGATCTGCAATCGTGATATCGTCTTAGCGCAGGGAATAACGTTATTTGGCCAGGTCACCGATTGGCAGGGAAAACCGATTTCAGGCGTCCAGGTCGGTCGCAATCGGTTCGCTCAGGCCAAAACGATCTCAGATACCAATGGCAGGTACAGTTTGAAGAATGTCCCGAGAGATGAACGTTTTCTTTGGGCGGCCCATGAGGAGCATGGCCTGTTGGTACAGTCGGTGTATTTGTCTGGTGATGCTTCTGAGTTTCGTATCGATCTGCTGCTTGACAAGCCCCATCCCTTGCATGGACAGGTTTTAGATCAAGCGGGCGATCCGGTTCCTGGTGTCAGCGTAGGTATTCACGCGTACGGAGGAGTGTCCCACCTGTGGCGAAAACGCCGACTAAGCGATAGCCAAGGGAATTTCGTGATACCCAATGCACCGAAACAGGGTGCGTTAACACTAAGTGTCTATAAGGAAGATATCGCCAGCGAAACATATGAGATCAATCTGGGTGAGCAAGGGTGCACGCTCACGGTGTCGTATGTGGGGTGCATCTACGGTAAGGTTGTTGATAATGCAACGGATGAGCCAATTCGAAGGTTTATTGTGAAGCTACGTTCCGAGCAAGGGGGGTACCCCGCAAGCTGGGCCGATGGCCTCCGCATTAGCTCTGATCAGGGCTTCTTTGGTACGGATGGTGCAAAGCTTGCCCTGTACCGGGATTTTAGTGTGACCGTCATTGCGGACGGTTACAAACACTTAGACGTTCTACCCGTGAAGGTGCAGCCCACCTCTTCTGACCCAAATCGCGTGCTGTTTCGTTTGGAAAGAGCTTCCGTGATGGCGGGGCGCGTGGTGGACAAACAGGGAAGACCGATTTCTGGGGCGAAGATTGCCGTATTCTCTAGGGCCAATTTGGATACGCGATCAGATTGGCTTCAGGTGGTAACCGATGAAGTTGGTTTGTTCACGCTCTCTGGTATGGATCCCGAGCAGCACTGTCTCCATGTTACTGCCGAGGGGTTTGTTGCCTTTGCCGGCTTGCTCGAGGAATTGGTGATCGGACAGACGCAGCTAAGAGACATTGTGCTTGGCGTAGGATCGCATATTTGGGGCCAGGTATTCGATGATCACGGTCAACCCGTTGAGGATGCAAAGGTAACGGCCCACAACAATAGCGCTATTGCAGATAGAGAATCCATGCGTAAGGCTCTCAATGGTCGCATGCCAAGTCTGGCTCCGCGAACGAGAACAAACCAAGTCGGATACTATGAGCTGCATGATGTTTCGATTGGTCGTGTCGGCGTCTCCGTCATGACTCCGAAAACGAATCAACGACTTGCCTATGAGAACATTATTACGAATCCCGAGGACTCCATCGAATTGAACTTTGGCAATGAAGTCGGCTTTACCGTAGAGGGTATCGTCCGAGTTCTCATAGTGCCGCTCGAAGGCGCAAACGTGAGATTGGACACGAAAGAAGGAATACGCCGGAGTAAGTCAGCGCAAACAGATTCCTCAGGGAAATTCAGTATCAGTGGTTTGTCCCCGGGGAGCTATCAACTGGGTGTGCGATCTTGGCCCCAGCCTGGAAGTTCGGCGCGTGAAAAGCGTCATTTGTATGTGCTCCTTGACGTGCACCAGGACTTGAGCTTGGACATTGAGATGGAGGAGAAAACTGTCCTGGAAGTTGGGAGTTGTTCTGTTCGCGGCCGGATTCCACTTTCGTTGAGAACCCAAGCAGATGCGACGCAGATTCGAGCCACACGCTCAATTGATATTGGTCCTAATTCTAAAGAGGGCGGGTATCCCTGGGAAAATGTGCCAGCAGAGTTTAAGGTACGACCTGATGGGACATTTGTTGGCGAGCAGCTTGGGCCGGGTATCTACCGACTGGTTCTGTCTAGGGATCAAAGAATTGTGGCTATATCTGATGCTATTGTTCTTTCCGAAGGAGAAAACCTATCTGACGTTGGTTTTACCATGGGGGCGGGCGAGGTTTCTATTCGGGTCATTGATGCGGCGACCGGGCAAGGCATTCCCAACGCTAGCTTTCAACTCATCAACGACATGGGAATCTCCTTCAGAGCTCAAGAATTTGTACCTGAGGAAAAGCATGCGATGCATGTCGATAGTCAGGGACAGTGTCTAATTGATCGGCTTCCCGAGGGCCATTATCACACTAAGGCAACCGCGTCTGGATACTTGCTAAATGAATCTCAAGACGGGATAGTTCAAATGGGGAGCCTTACGCCCCTGGTGGTGTCATTAAATCCTGCTGCCAGTGTTGATTTTGAAATCTCGGATACACTCTTACAGGATGTGTCGGGCAATTATATCCTTGTGGACTGCCGAATAACGGAGACTGATACGCAGCGCGTTCTGCAAAACAAGAATCTCTATACCACCTCCGACCGCCATACGTATGGCATGCGTTTGACCGGGCAAGGTGACTGGGCGTCACATAATCCCATTGCTTTGCCCGAAGGCCACTATACGATTGCCTACACCGTACACTCAATGACGATTAAAGACAAATCGCAAGCAGGGCCTAGCAAGAAACTGGCCCAGGGCGAAACCACTGTTACCTGTCTGCAGAATCAAACGACGACAATCTCAATCTTTGAATGAAATAAATAACAGCATTTGATGTATTGATGAAGATTTACGCTGGCATCTTTCTGGCCGGTCTTGAAATACGGCCAAGGACCCGTCGATAGCTGTTTGTACCGGGTGATGGCAAGGGTGGTTTGAACCGTAGAATATCGAGCAAGGAACAGCAGAATATCGAAGGATAGTGAGTTTGATCGCGTGGAACGGTTTATCGACTCGCCATCGAAACTCGACCCTCTGATTCAGGAGAACGACGAATTGATGTCAATCTTAGTGGTCAGCGTTAAGACGGCAGAGAAGAATCTGAACCAGGATTTGATAAGATTGCTTATGAGGCGTAGTAACTTCACCATTGGACATTCGTTGTTCGATATTCTTCGGTTTATTCTGGTAGATTTCGAAGAGCGAGGAGGGCTAAGGGGTCGTTCATCAAAAAAAGTAAGCAATTTCGTGCCCAGCTTTATCCCTGTTCATCTCCAGATCTCCGGTCCCTATGGTTGCCCTTCCCGTTCTTCCATCCTTTGCGGATACTCTGACCCAATGTCTCCTCCCTTCGGACTGTAGGCCATCGAGTGCCTCAGTTCAAAGACTGCGCCATCCGTCACCGGGTCTTCGGTATAGAATAGGGCCGTCGTTTCTATCTGGTGTTCATCGATGACGGTCGCTATGGATTCGACGATCTGAAGGCCCCCTAGAATGGGACCGACGAAATAGATCAGTGCGCATAGGGCACCCGTTCCCCAAACGAACTTTACGAGTCGAGCCCATCCACCATTTCTGGGTTTCAAGCGAAACATTTCTGAAAACCCCTCTCGGCTCACAGCTTAGACAGCACGCCAGGGAAGACCTTGTAAAACATCAGATAGGCCATCGCCAGCGTCAAAATCAAATTGAAGGCTTGCCCACAGAGATAGAGCAGCAGGGGCTTGCCGCCTTTGAAATGCGTCTTCAATTCTCTAAAATTGGTCGCCAAGCCGATGCTGACAAAGGCCAGGCAAAAGAACCCGCCACGGAAGGCCTTGGACCATCCTCGAATCACACCATGATCAATCAGCGTATATCCCAGGTCGCTGCCAATGGTGTGGTATATGCCTGAAAACACGATCGAGGCCAGAATAAACCCGAGCACAAACTTGGGAAAACGGATCCAAATCTCAGCAGCGGAGACCCGCCGACCTGGGATACGGTCGACCTTGGTGGCCCAGTACAGGGCCACCGCAAAAGCGATGACACCAATCAGGATGTTCTGGATCATCTTAATGGTTGCGGCCACGTACAAGGCGCGGTCACCCAGGAACTCTCCCGCCGCCGCCACCGCCCCGGTGGCATCGATGGTCCCACCGAGCCAAGCACCGCCCAGGACCTCGGGCATCCCGACGGCCTTGATCACCGCCGGCATCACGACCATCATGATCGACGTGAACACCATGGACAGTCCCACGGCCAGGGTCAATTCTTCCTTCTTGGCTCTGCACGCCGCCGCCGTTGCGATTGCCGCAGATACGCCACATACCGACATATCGGCAGAGATGGTGATATTCAAGGTCTTGGAGGGGATCCTCAATATCCTCTGGCCAAACCAATAGGTGCTGATCAGAACCACCGGCGTGACGACCCAGGCCACCCATAGCCCGGGGGCGCGATTAACAGGATCTTCCCGAACAGTATCTCCGCCCCGAGCAGCACCAGGCCGGTTTTGATGTAGTACTCGGTTGCCACCGCAGGACGGGCCCATCGAGGCGTTCCGAGGGTATTGCTGATCAGCAGGCCTAAGAGAATGGCCCAGGCCGCATAGCCGATCCCCCGTTCTTTCATCATGCTGTTCGCACCGATGGTGTAGGCCAGGACACCGATGAGAAACACAAAGAAAAAACCGGGCAAAAACCTCCTGAGGGACGTTCCCATGTAATGACGGCCAAACCCGAAGAAGACCGCCAGCATCCCGGCCAACCCGATCAAGCCCGGCACACGATTGTATGAAGAAGGGCTTACCTTCTTCTTGGCCTTGGCTTCAAGGGATTGTGCCGATCGCCAGGCATCGATCGCCTCGACTGAACTCGCATTGTGGGTCTGATCTTGAAACTCCATTTCCGTGGCGAGTTGCTCCGCCGACTGGGCGCTTTGATAGGTTCTCTCGACCTCGGCCTGAGCCTGGTCGTAGGCATCCCGGTCGGCTTGGGACACTGTTTTGGGTCTCTGGACAAAAGCCCAAAACGGATTGCCTTTCCAGGACTGCGGGGTTGCGGTAAAGGCCTGTATCCTTTTCCCCAGGGGCGTGCCCGTTGCCTTCAGCTTTCGCTTGGCCTCGAGCGCCTCGTGCCAATCTAATGTCTTAAACGGGGCCCGGTCGGATGCGGCTCGTAGACGATCGTTGAGTTCCCGAATCTTCGCATTCGTTTCCTGGATTGATAGGGAGCCGAAGAAATAGAGCACAAGTCCAAGCCCAAGTAATCCAAATGCCAACCAGATCGCCCAATAGTCCTCCTTCTTCCAGAGATCGGACCAGTCCCACGCTTGTCGCATCGCCGCACGGTTGTGGTCTTGTGATGAATCGGACATGCCTGGGTTCCTTTTGCAGATTGGAAAGATCTGTACATAATCCAAAATGAAAGGCTCGTCAATGCTAGCCCGAGTCGCCAGCAGGGCAATCGCACATACACCTGGGCAGACGTTAATGCCCGTTTTTTCTAACCATCGCCGGGGTCTCACGGGGGTAGTAATCAGTAATCAGTGACAAAGTAATCAGTTTCTGGCCCGTACCGATCACTGATTACCGATTACTCGAACGGTAGGAATCCTGGCCAACTAGCATTTCTGCTACATTTCGTACGAATCTGGAATCTACCCTCTGTTTCTTTCCAGGAAGAACAGGCCCGCGTAGACCTTTAGGTCAATATCGGCACCTTCCCGTTCTTTCGCCGCCAACCACGCGGCAATCTCCTGCGTCGCCACTTCGTGGACGGTGATGCTTTCCGTCTCATCACCGCCGCCTTCGCCAACCTTTTTCAGATCCGTGGCCAAGAACAAGGTTAAGCGCTCGGAACACATGCCGGGGGCGGAGGGACCTTCGCAGAGCCGCTGCAGACGTCCAGCCACGTAGCCGGTCTCTTCTTGAAGTTCCCGTTGAACCGCCATTTCCAGGGACTCGTCCTCCTGCCCTGTGATGTCTCCCACCAGTCCGGCTGGCAACTCAATCACACGGCTCGCCAGGGGGGGGCGATATTGCTCGACGAGCACGATCCGATCCTCCTTCGTCAGCGGCACGATGCCAATGATTCCAGAGATGTTCATGCGTTTGACATATTCCCACTGGCCGCGTTTGACCATGCTCAAGTACTGTCCCTGCCAAAGGAGCTCTTCGCTGTTCTGCATCTGCATCCACATAGACCTTTCTAGGCTTTGTCAGAAAACGCCATCACCGGTCAATAGTCCCCTAAAGGATCGCGCTGTTTCACCGGTTTCGCCGACGTCACCACTGTTCCCAATGCACATCCTCGGGGTTCCCGGTACCCTCTGTCTCTATACGCCTGTCAGGCCTGAATCCGAGACGATTTCCCAGCGGCCGAGGCGGGTCATCATCTCACGTAGGACTGCGAAGGTCAAGAAGTCCATTGCTCGAGGATCAAGGAGAAAGCACTCAGCTATTGGCGCTTGGGGACGTCATTTGCCGGTGCCTAAGCATATGAAAACATATGCGGTACGACAGTTTCAGTGACATTATGTGGCAAGAATTCACAGCTCTTGCGAGCTTGTAATACAGAGGGGCTGTGGTCGCTGTAGAGCCTGGGGAATGACGAACATCGATTAACGAATAATGATTTCAGAAGTATTGCAGAATTAGGACGTACGAATGGACGAACGGCCGCCCACCCTTCATCCCTTCTCACATACTTCGATATTCGATATCGTTCGGTGTTCGACATTCGAAAGGACCACACTAGGGGCCTGTCGGAGAATTCCGACGTCGGCCCGAGAGCGAGCGATTTTTTCACCTGGCAAAGACGACGAAGCAGGCGATGTTGGTTTTATCGTCGATGCAGCCGGGTGCAGCCAGGTGGAAAAAGGGCCGCTCGAAGCCAGATCGGGTTTTCCGACAGAGCCGAGCACTAAACCCAAGCATAGGAGACGTTGAACCCGCCATGGAACAAACGCTACAGGAAACCTCCTTACAAATCGTTCGAAACATCGGTGCATCCGTGAGCGACGTCTACGAGGCCTGGGCCGACCCTGCCAAAATGAAGCAGTGGATGGGTCCCGGCGACACCCAGTGCGAGAACGTTGACATCGATCTCAGGATTGAGGGCAAATACCGTATTCACATGATCTCCAGTGACTGCGATAACCCCATTGCCGTCGGCGAGTACCGCGAGATCGTGCCCGAGAAAAAGCTGGTCTTCACCTGGTCCTGGGAGGGCAGCGACATGCCGGAGACCCTGGTGACCTTGACTCTAGAGCCGGACGGGGATCAGACTCGCCTGACCCTGCGTCATGAGGGTTTCCTGGAACGCGCCGTAACCGACAATCACCAGGAAGGCTGGAAGGGTTGTCTCGACGGGTTGGTGGCTTTTTGTCAGCAATGATGCGGTGTGCTAGGGTGCTGCAATTGGCTACGGCTCAACTCGCACTAACGCCGGTCCGGCCAGATCGACGATCACATAGCCGATGTTTTGGTTGAGCGTGACATGGCGGAAGTTCAGGTCTTGAGATCCGTGGCGACCGTGAGCCGAGAGAACCTTCTGAATCCTTTGGGGTGCGCGCTCAACGCCGGAAATCAGTACGGAATAGGAAGCACTTCGGTCGAGACCACCCCAGCCGTCCAATGTGAACTGCAAGGTGCCCTGGGGATCGACGGAGATGTCCTTCACTGAACAGGGCGCATGGATGATCCAGTCTCGTCCCGGGACTTTCTTGATGTCGTACAGTGTCCCTTGACCGAAGAGTTCGGGCAGATGGGATTGGAGGGTGCCGGGGTTGATCGCGGGGCCGTCTCGCAACTGGCTCCTGAGGAGGAAGAAATCGGGCAGCAGTCCCTGCCTGATCGGGTCGCCGGTGGGGAAGGTCTGCTGGAGGCCGGACGCGGTGATGCCCTGGGCCAGATGCAGCCAAGGCCCTCCGGGATCATAGTCGCTGAGCAGATAGAGGGCGGAGGCATAGACCATGCCACACCACTGAACGGGACGACCGAACCACGATCCCTCCCAACCGGTGGCGCCGAGGACCGGGATCGTGGCATAGAGTCCGACCTCGCGGGGACCAGGATTCTCCAGGTAGATGAAGGGCACC
Organism: Planctomycetota bacterium; assembly: GCA_022563885.1. GTDB lineage: Bacteria > Planctomycetota > Phycisphaerae > Sedimentisphaerales > Anaerobacaceae > JAIPFM01. The sequence goes on from JADFMM010000005.1 coordinate 46,802, forward strand.
CCGGTCCAGGCCCAGTAACGCGCCTGTTCGAGATATTCCTCCCGATCAGACAGGAGGAAGCCGAGGCAGTAGCATTTGACCAGATGGGCGGAGGCCATGATGTCGGGCGTGTGCAGAGGGATCTCCCAGGTCTGGGCCCCTCTGGGGACGCTGTTCTCATAGAGGCGGGTCTGCTGGTCCAGCAGCGCCAGTGCCCTCTGGATCAATTCGGGATCGGCCGACAGCGTCGCGCCCTCCAAAATGCTGACCAGGTCACGGGCGCCGTGACCATTGGCGTGGTTGGCAAAGTGGGTGACTGAATAGTCTGTGTCACCGGGTTGCCCTGGTTGCCCGGGTCGGTAAGTGAGTGTGCCGTCGGGATTGAATTTCGCGAGTCTTGCGATTGCCGTCTGATAGGCGTTCGAGACGAGTCTCTCTATTTTGCCGAACACCAGTGACGGCGTCGGGGGGCGGACGTGGGACACGGCGCTGGTGAGGTCCCAATGGTCGGGTATCTCCGATAGGGCCAGGTCGCGAGTTTCCTCAAGGCGTCGAACCATTTGGTTTTGATCCGGCGAGAGAGACGTGGACAGCCACGCCATGAACATGGCCGCGTCGGCCGCCTTGCTCAGTCTAAAACGTCCCTGCCACAGGGCATGCCTGAAGAGGCCGCCTTCCCGTATGCCGGAGTCGAGCCAGCCGTGACTGAGAAGCGTGACGGCCCCCGCGAATCCACCGCTCACCTCCGGAACATCGGGAATATCGCGAAGACGCACGTATTGCTCGATTGCGGGGACTACGGATCGGCCCGCTCCCCCTATGATTGTCACGGTGGTGCTTATACTCTGGCCTGCGCGCAAAGACCGCGATCGATAGGCTACCAAATCATTCTCAAGCCGGTGTTGGCCGACCGCCGGCCCGGTGATGGCCATCAGGTGGGCATCGGCAGGGGTGGTTCGATCGGGTGAATCGAAGGTGGCGCAGGCCCAGGGAGCCGGTTCCCATATCAACCCCAGGAAGTGATCATCGTGGACGATCGCCATCAATGGTATCGTGACCTTCAGTGGATCGGGGACGCGACGAAGATGATCGGCCGTCGTGATATCGGCCTGACTGCTGCTGGGCTCATTGGCCAGGTATTCCAAGCCCGCGAAAATGGCCTGGTCCTTTTTCGCACCGTAGGTGCCCAGGCCGGGATACAGGGTTATCCAGGGCAATAGGATCACCTCACGGTCCTGATCGACCGAGACTCGCATGTCCACGGTCAGGGTGCCCTCCAGACGGCCGGCACGAATGCGACGCGTCACCTGCCAGGTGCCGCCATGACTGTCCGACATCTTGACTTCGACGGTGACGTCGTTGGGCCCGGATGCCCGCAGCGTCGCGGGAGCGTTGCCCAGGTTTAGCCATTCGGTTTGATCGTCGAGGACGAGGCCGATCAACTCGGATTGATAGCCTGCCGCCAGGCCTGTGTTGCCGATCAGAAGCTCGAAATTGCCGAGGCGGGAACCGTAGTGCTTGAAGGTTAGCTCTCCCGAGGAGACCTCCATGGCGCGGCGTCTCATGGGCTGCGCCGGGACGGGGGGCTCGAAGGGAGGGGCAGGGATCTTGGGCAGGCTGGTCACCGTGATGCCTTGAACGGTGATCTGTCCGGTACTGGCGGCGGGATCCAAACGAAAGCGTGTGCCTGGCCCCAGGGACTGCCGTATGATCAGGTCGTAGTCGTGCCACTGATCGTCATTCTGAACGACAAATCGAAGCGAATCGCCCGCTTTAAAGGTGGACCCGTAGAAGAGTTCGCCGGCTGCGTTGGCATTGGACTTCATGCGAACCAGGACCCGAGTCAGGCGATCCCGCGCCAGGCTGATGGCAGGGCCCTCGATCCAGGGGTCGTTCCCCGTCGACCGGAAGGTGATCCCCTCCCGCGTCTGGACCAGGGCATCCACATGATGGTTTCCCTTCCATCCATTTAGGCCGGTCCGGAAATCCCAAGTCTGTTCGGTGGCGGAGTGTACGCTCTGAACGGATGGGCAGGTCAGCAATAAGACTATGCCGTATCGAAACAGGCGACCGCTCTGGGCCGCATTGCATTGAATGCCCATGTGATCACCCCAGTTGCCGATCCCTACGCCGAAGCAGATTGGGTATCGAACACCTTCGAGTCTTCGACAAAACGGATCATGCCCTCATCGGTTAAGGCGTGATCGGCAACCTTTGCCAGGATGGGCGCCGGAACGGTAAGAATATCGGCGCCCGCCAGCAGGCATTCAGTAACCTGTGCGGCATTGCGGAAGCTGGCGGCCAGAATCTCCGTATGAATATCATAGTTGGTAAAGACCACTGCAATTTCGTTGATCAGGCGAGAGCCCGTGTCCTTGCGGGCGCCGCCGCTGGCAACATACTCCGTGTTGAGGACCCGCTGATCCTCTGGGGCCGTTGGCTGCTCTTCGACCCAGTAGAGAGAATTGCCGACTGTCCTGTCGGCACTGTCATTCTTGCGGGCGTAGTCGGCCATGCGACCCAGGAAGGGACTGACATAGGTGGCACCGGCGTTCGCAGCCCAAAGCGCCTGGGTGGAGTTGAAAATCAGCGTGCAATTCGTCTTGATGTTCCGTTCCCACAGGGCACGAATCACCTTCAAACCCGTATAGGGATCCAGATTGGGGTCCAGGGCTTGGTAGCCGCCAATGGGCACCTTGATAATGACGTTTTCCGCCCAGGATCCCAAATGCTCGGCCTGTTCGATCATCTTGTCCTGAGATACTTCCGTGAGTTCCAAGCTTACGGGATTTGGATGGAGCAGTTCGCATATCCGCTTGGAAATCGTTTCGACATCGTCCCAATTGGCGGCCCCCGCCCGCTTCATGAGCGTCGGGTTGGTGGTGACCCCGTTGATAATGCCCGCTCTGTAGAGCGGTTCGATTTCTTCATAGGCGGCCGTATCGGCAAAAATTCGAGGTGCACGCGGGGCGGGATGGGCCAGAGGTTTGCCCTCCGGCGTGATGTTGATCTCGGCCATCCGGATGCGGCGACTGTGGGCATTGGCCTTGGTTTGCTGAATTTCAAACATCTGCAGATCTCCCTATCTGAGGGACCGACGAGCAACAGCCTGCGCCACTTGAGGACCAGATCATTGCCCGCGCATCCCAATAAAGGATCGGCCAGAAATAAGTTGGACAATGTGGGGTGCAATTGGGCATTCAAAAGTCCAAGTTATTTCTTGCCGGTCCCTAACACTTGTTCCGAGGATTCAACTCATGGATAGAGTACGTTCAATTCGCAAGAATCGATACTGGGAACTTTACCGGGATGCGGGGACACTGTCTAGTCTTAGGCATCAAGGCGATCGCACGTACGTGCCGGATTCGTGTACTTTTCGCCAAGAGCGCCGCTGATCTGGGATTCCCACCGTTGAAGTAATTCAGTAAACAGTAATCAGTAGTCGGTCGCCGCCGGGGAGGTTCTCGAGATCGGGACGCCGGCCCCGGATACGTAGTCGACCACGCTTGGTCCGTTGGAATTCTCGTCGACTTTCTGGAGGAAGGTGTAAAAGGCGCCGCTAAGAACTTTCCCCGCCTTGTCGAGGAAATGTCCTTCCAACGCCACCCGATTGCCTTTCGTTAGCTGAATATCGAAGGTGACATAGGTGTCTTCGGGGGCGGTGGGCACAGTGGTCGCCTTTCCGTCGAGAAGGAGGCAGGCTTGGGCGACCGGGCGGGATTCGACCCTCCTCAAGCTGCCGTTCAGGGGGACGTTCGCCTCCGGGTGGAACATATACATCGAAACGCGGTAGTTGCCACCGGTCTCGACCTGGAGATTCCAGTGACCCGGTGTGTCCTGTTTCGCGAGATTTCCCCAGTTATCCGCATAGGATCCCGTCCAGTTGCAGGAGGACAACCACGTGATCGCCTCATGGGGCGTGCCGACGCTCACAAAATTCGTCTGCTCCATGATGGGCCGGGTCCCGGCGACCCACTGCTCGTAAAAACGGCGCATCGTGCGAACGACGCCGGGATGCCGGTCGTAGAGATCGATCTTCTGTCCCGGATCGGTGGAGACATCATGGAGTTCCTTGCCATCGACGAGTCGCCATTTCTTCCAGAGCACGGCTCCGGCCCATGGCTTGAACGTTGCCCGGTACTGGATCACCACCTTGCGATCGTCGAGCGCGTTTTCGTCGCCCTCGAGGAGGGGGCGCAGGCTGTGACCATCGAACGCAGTGCCGCCTGTGCCCCGCGTCAACCCGCAAAGATCGATCAGGGAAGGAAGCAGATCGGTGCTGTGGGTGAGCGCGTCGATGTCGCGTCCCTCGTCATAGCCGCCGGCGGGCCAGCGGAGGAAAAACGGCACGCGATGGCCACCATCGTATTGGGAGGTTTTATGCCCCCGCATTCCGGCATTGAAGACGGTGTGGCCTCTCACCGTCCCGTTGTCGCTCATGAAAATGAGGATGGTGTTTTCCCTTAATCCCTTCTTCTCCAGAAAGGCATCCAGCCTGGCGACGTTCTCGTCGATGTTGGCGATCATGCCGAAGAAGTTGGGAATGACCCCTCCCTGGTCCCGGTAGGGCTTCGCGTACTTCTGGGGAACCACGAAGGGCGAGTGAGCCGCCGTGGTGGGGAGGTAGACAAAGAAGGGCTTCTCCTGTTTCTCGATCCATGCCATCGCCTCCCGGAAGAAGACATCGGTGTTGTAACCCTCGAAACGCTTCAGCTCGTTGTTGTGCCAATAGTGGTCATCAAAGGCGTCGTTCTCCCAGTGCTCCGCGAGTGAACCGATCCCCCAGGCCTTATTGTGAAGCGATACTTCAAAGCCACGGTCATGGGGCCGAAAGGGATAGTTGTCACCCAGATGCCACTTCCCGAAATGCCCGGTGGCATAGCCGTTTTCCCTGAAGAACTGTGGCATCATCGGCAACTCGCGCCTGGGCAGGGAGCGGCCCTCACAAACCGCGGTGGCGCCGTTGCGAAAAGCATCGATCCCCGTCATCAACTCGCCTCGGGTGGGCGTGCACATCGGAGCGACGTGGAAGTCGGTGAAGCGAATGCTCTCGTCGCGCAGTGCATCGAGCTTGGGCGTTTTCAAGACTGGGTTGCCGTGGGCTGAAAGGTCCCCGTAGCCCTGATCATCGGTGAGGATGAAGATGACGTTCGGCTTTGCGAAGCCGAATGCGGGCGGGACGAGGGCAAGGGCGAAGGCGAGGCAGAAGAGGCTCGGGCAGAGCCGCGGAGCCGCAGAGACTATTGTGAGTTTTTTCATTCTTCTGTCCTCATTATCTGCGTCAAGGGTCGGACTCACATATACAAGCGCTCACAGGAGCGATCAAGATGGTTTTTTGGCCTGCTTCAGTTCACGGTCACAATGTCCATCGTCGTGGTCGTGGTCGTTGTCGTAATCGTAATCGAAACGGCGAATTGGCTCTACAAGTTAATCGATTACGACAACGACAACCGCTGCGCTGACAACGACAACGAAGGGAGTAGGCAGACTGGTACCCATGCCAGTTTGGTTTTGAACCAGGCCGGTTTCTTGATTTTTTGCCCCAATATGAATTCCGAAAGGGTACAAGAGTGCCTATAATCGCAAGGCGTTCTCTCGTATGGACCCATTCTTGTAGAGGATATTGGCCCAGTTTGCCATATGAAGATCCTACTGCCACTTTCTCTCGGATGGCTGCTGACCACGATGGCGTTGGCACAGAGTCATTCTCCGCCGGCACTCTCTGGAACCGACGCCCTGGGCAGGCCAATGCCTCATCCCTCCGAAGTGCGTGCTCACCAGAATGATCGATACGTGGGTGTCTTCTACTTCCTCTGGCTCAACCTCAACCGTGTTTATGACAATTCCGAAATCCTCCGCGCGCATCCCGACGCCCGGCAGACCAACGCATCGCCACCCTGGGGTCCGATCAATGCCTTTCACTTTTGGGGCGAGCCGCTGTTCGGTTATTACCGCAGTGACGATCCCTGGGTCTTACGACGTCACGCGGCCCTGCTCTCCGACGCCGGCGTCGACTTCCTCGTTTTCGATACTACGAACGCTTTGATTTATGAAAATGTCGTGACGAAACTCTGTGAGGTGTTCGAGGAGCAGCGTCTGCTGGGTGAGCACGTGCCTAAGATTGCCTTCATGGTCAACACCCGCGCGGGTAAGACCGCACAGAAGATCTATGAGTGGCTCTACCAACCAGGACGCTATCCGGAGCTGTGGTTCCACTGGCAGGGCAAACCTCTCTTGCTCTGCGATCCCGAGAAAGCCTCCGCAAATATCGCGGACTTCTTCACCTTGCGCAAGGCCCACTGGCCCTTTGAACTGGTCAATACGCAAAACGCCTGGCATTGGGAGGCGACCTATCCGCAGGTCTACTCCTATGACGGCGACCCGTCTCGGCCCGAACAAGTCAATGTCTCCGTGGGCCAGAACCTGCATCAGGAAGATGGTCGGGTCGAGATGATGAGCACGGGCAGGGCGCGGGGGCGGAGTTTTCACGGGGGCCGGGTAGACGATCGGCCCTCGGCTTTCCTATCTGGATTCAACTTCGAGGAGCAATGGCAACGGGCCTTTGAACTGGACCCGGAAGTGGTCTTCATTACCGGTTGGAATGAATGGATCGCCATGCAGCTCAACAAGAAGCAGGGACCGGCCGTCTTCTGCGACCAGTTCGATCTCGAGTTCAGCCGTGATGTGGAGATGATGAAGGGCGGCTACGGCGACAACTACTACATGCAGATGGCGGCGAATATCCGGCGTTTCAAGGGAATGAAATCGCCTGCACTGGCACCGCAAGGCAAAAGGATCGAGATTTCGCGTTCCTTCGCCCAGTGGCAGGAGGTGTCGCCCGCCTACGGTGATCATGCCCTGGACACGTTGGCTCGTGATTTTCCCGGATGCGGTGACCATCACTACAGGGTCGACTCGGGTCGAAACGACTTCAAAATATTGAAGGTGACACACGATCAGGACGCAATTTACTTCTACGCACAGACAGATAAGAACATCTCGCCCCACACCGACGAAAACTGGATGTGGCTCCTGATCGATATCAAAGGCACCGAGATGCCGGAGTGGGAGGGATTCAATTTCCTCGTGAACCGCCATGTATCCAGCTCAACTGAAACGCAGGTCGAAGTCTGCACGGGTGACTGGGACTGGAAACCGATTGGCGATATACGGTACCGAGTGGAAGGTCGGCAGATGCACTTGGCCATCCCGAGACGTTTGATCGGAATTGAAGGAGACAAATTCGCCATTGAGTTCAAGTGGATCGATAACACTCAAAAACCGGGGGACATCTTGGATGTGTATGTCAACGGTGATGCCGCACCGGGAGGACGGTTCCGCTATCGCTACGACGTTCGGCCGCAACCAAAAAGTTATTCAACCACAGATGACTCTGAGGTCACAGCCCGGCCTTCGGCCGGAACCCATGATATCTCTTACAGAGGCACAAGGTACGCGGAAACACGCAGATAACTTCTGGTGAAACAACACCTTAGGGCAAGCCCGTGACATTATCTGGAAAGAATTTCAAGTTCTTGCGACCTTGTGACACAGAGAGGCTGTCGATGTTGCTATCCTCTTTCTCTCTGTCAGTGAAACCGTTATTAGCTCAAGCCGACCCATTGAAGGGTTTTTGACGCGATATCCGTCGTTAGTGATCAAGCCGGCGGAACGCTCAAACGGCTTGATTCATTTCAAGAGCTGGAAGAAGGGGTATCGGGAAGCCTTCTTGTCGAAAGTGAGTAAACTGTCACTGCCCGCGGATTGGGCCGAGCAGGCGATCAACAGGTCGGAGAGATCGATCTTGCTTTCTCTACCCTGGGTCATGAACCCCGTGACGATATCATCCGCTTCAAACTCTAGTATGGGCATGTGCATGAGATCCTCAATGGCACTAAGGATGTTTGAACGCCCAGGATCATAAACACTTTCGAGGACCCATAGGGTCTCCAAAACCACGAGTAATGGGATTAGAAAGCGTTCGCCTTTCTCTTCAGCCTGTTTGAAGCGGGCATATACGAGTTGGGCCTGGTTCTTGTCATCACGCACCAAGAAGCGTACTAGGATGTTGGTATCCAAGGCGATCACTTGTTTCGCTTCCTCATGCGATCGCCAATGGCGCGATTCATGTCATCCACCGACTTCTTCGAGATCTTGAGGCTGGAAAGTCTGCCGAATACCTCTTCTACCGATTTTGTCAGTGGCCTCAGCACGACTTCCGACTGCCCGCGGACCTCGAATGCCACCCGATCGCCGGGATTCAGTCCCAGCGAATTACGCACGACCTTGGGGATTGTTATCTGCCCCTTACTTGTAATCAACGCGGTTACCATGACTAGAACTCCTTACATTACTTAATTACCTTATAATTACATTATAGTAAGGATTTTCGGCCATGTCAAGGTGGATCATAACACACAAAAACCAGGGGATCTATTGGATGCGTACCCCGACGCTGGTGCTGCCCTTGAGGGGCGATTCCGCTATCGCTATGAACGGGTCCTTGGAAACCCTTAAAGCTTCTCTAGCCAGGCGTAGATGGGCATCATGGCCTGGTATTGTTTTGCACGTCCTTAGGTTCGGGGCCGAAGTGAAAGGCCGGTTGGGCGCCGCACTCACTAGCGTTGCCGTCGGCGCAGAAAAAGGACATGTGGATATGGATGTTGTAGGGCGTCTTGTCTTGACTAAAGCGCACGTCGCGGTAGATGCGAAAGAGCTTGCCTGACATCGGCCGTTTGGTGACGGTTGTCAGCAGTTCCTCCATCTCAAGCGCAACGGCCTGGGCCGGCGCTTCGACGCTCTCTTTGTATAGGGACTTGTGCTTGGTAACGTCCTTGCATTTGTTGATTCCCTGCCTGTATACTCGCCGCACACATTATCGTGGTGCTTTCGATTATTCAACAGACTGGAGGACAATATGGTTCGAATTCAAATGACGCTGGTCACGCTTGGCTTGATGATTTCTGGGTCCAGTCTCGGAGCGGCTGAACGTAACATCATTTTCTTTATCACCGATGACGAGAGCCCGACCTTGGGCTGTTATGGGGATCAGGTGGCCGTGACGCCACAGATCGACGCCTTGGCGGCTGATGGCACGCTCTTTCGCAATGCATTTGCCACCACCGCCAGTTGCAGCGCGAGTCGTTCGGTCGTGATGTCCGGGCTGCACAACCACAAGAATGGGCAGTACGGGCATCAACATCACTTCCATAAATTCGCTTCGTTCTATAACGTCGTGAGTCTGTCGCTGCCGCGTGTCTTGCAGAATGCCGGTTACCGAACGGCACAGATTGGCAAGTATCACGTCGCGCCCGAAGAGGTGTATCGCTTTGAAACCTACCTCAAGGGCAACGGACGCAGTACGGTCCAGATGGCCAATGCCAGCCGGGCGTTCCTGACGGACGGGACGGATCCTCGACCCTTCTTCCTCTATTTTGCCACCAACGACCCACACCGTGGTGGGGGCACCGACAAGACCTCGAAACTTGTCCTGAAACCCGACTTGTTTGGCAACAAGCCCAACGGGGGCGCCTATCCGGGGATTAAGGAAGTCTTTTTCGATCCGGCCCAGGTGAACATTCCCCCCTTTCTTCCCGACACGCCAGAGACGCGGGAAGAACTGGCACAGTACTACCAATCTTGCGCTCGCATCGACCAAGGTCTGGGACGATTGATCGAGATACTCAAGGAAGCCGACCTCTACGACAAAACCATGATCGTCTTCACATCCGACCATGGCATGGCCTTTTCCGGAGGGAAAACCACGGTATACGAAGGCGGTCTGCAGGTCCCCTTTGTGGTACGCAATCCCTATGAGAAGAAACGCGGCGTTGCGTCCAATGCCATGATCAGCCACATTGATATCACGCCTTCCCTCTTGGACTTTGCCGGCGGCTTGGACGCGAAAACGAATGGCCCCAAGAAATGGATTGAACCCAACAGCTATTGGAAGCAACGGGGTGAAAACCTCAAGGAGAACCGTAGCGGTGGCCACGAATTCCGTCGCTATCACGGTAAATCCTGGGTGTCAATCCTGGGCCAACCGGACGCCGAACACTGGGATACCATCTTCGCCTCCCACACCTTCCATGAGATCCAGATGTACTATCCCATGCGCGTGGTGCGCGACAAGAAATACAAACTGATCTGGAACATCGCCCACGGTCTGCCCTACCCCTTTGCTTCCGACCTGTGGAAGGCCTCCAGCTGGCAGGCGCAGTTCCGTAAGGGCATGGATGCGCCCTATGGTTTGAAGACCGTGGGTGAATACATACACCGCTCGGCCTTTGAGCTCTTCGACATGCAGGAGGATCCATGCGAAACGAAAAACCTCGCCAATGATCCCAGACACCGCGCTCTGCTTGCCGAATATCAGGCGAAGCTCAAGGCCTTCCAAAAGCAGATGGATGATCCCTGGATTATGAAGTGGGATTACGAGTAGACCCCATCCCAAGCCTTCTCAGTTCCCGGGGATCGTCAAATCATGAAAACCGCATCAACACAGATCTCAAGGCAACCTTTTCAAGCGGATATCCTTGACCTTTATTAGCATGGCCGGCCCGCGGTGAAGCTGCAACGCGATGATGCCGGATTTGGCCGCCTTCTCCTCTTGGCGGTCGGTGATGTCGACCGTCACCACACCATTGATCTTATGGACGAGTCGAGTGCCCTTCGCCCTGATGCTGTACTCGTTCCACTGGGCAAGGTCGATCGGTGTGGCTTCTCCCAGGGTCTCTGTCACCCGGTTATTTCCGTCCGGTTCAACGACGACCCTCGTCGGCCGCTGGGCCATGATGCCGCGACCACGCTCCTCGTAGAGCATCCCGGCATAGGATGGATTGGGATGGATGTCCATCTGGTATCCGCCCACCACGAATGCGCCCCGCTCGGGGAACTTGCGGGAGCGATACTGGACCCCCGAATTGTTGTTGCCGACCATGCTGAGTTTCAGAGTCAGTTCGAAATTCTGCACGTCAGCGCCCTGCCAGATGAGAAAGGTGTTCGATGATATGGGATTCTCATCAGAGGTTGCGCCGTGGATGACGCCGTCCTTGACGGACCATAGCTTGGGGTCTCCCTTCCAGCCTGCGAGGTCCTCGCCATTGAATAGGGATTCCCATTTGGCTGCCTCTTCTTTCTCTTGCGCCAGCATGTTGCCGGACGGAAACTTCTCCCAGGAGTAGGCCCCACCGTAGGCGTCCCGCAACTCGTTCGTTCGTTTGCGCATGCTGTGGAGCGCTGCCGCGTGCGCTGAGTCCCCCACCAGGTTCCTAAGCTGGTCGGGATCGGTATCCAGGTCATGCAAGTACTCATACACGGGCGTCTGCTCGAAGTAACGGGCGTAGACATAGCGACCCGAGCGGACGCCTTCCCACTTCGGTATGCGGGTGTCTGCGTTCATGAGATGTTCACAGAAGAAGTCTCTCCGCCAGGTCTGGACGGTTTTCCCCCCGACCCATTCTGCGAGACTGTGTCCTTGATAGGATTCGGGCACGGTCACGCCGGCGTAGTCCAGCAGTGTTGCGGGGATGTCAATGTTGAGTGCCAGGGGTTCGAGGAGGCGGCCGGGCCGCCCGGCGTGGGAGCGGGGGTCGTATACGATCAAGGGGACACGGAGCGATTCCTCGTAGTGTGACCACTTACCGGCAAAGCCACGCTGTCCCATGTAGTAGCCGTTGTCACCGGAGTAGATGATCACGGTGTTGTCCGCCAGGCCCTGCTTCTCCAAGGCAGCGAGCAATCTGCCGACCACTCGGTCAATACCGCTAAGCATGCGATAGTAGGCCCGCATGTTTTTCTGGTACTTCTCCGGTGTGTCCCAGCGCCAGAAGAAACGTTCCCGGTTTATAGACTTCTTCAGAAAGACCGGATGTCGTTCGTAGATGTCGGGATCGGAGAATTTCGGTTGGGGGATAGTGACGTCGTCATACATGCCGTCGACCGCCTTGGGCCAGGGAAAGTGATTCTCCTTGTCACTGTCTTCCGCGTGCGAGGCATTGAAGCTGACCGACAGGCAGAAGGGCCGTTCCCTTGACTGGGCATCGATGAACTCAATAGCACGATCGCCCGCGATCTCCGTGAGGTGACGCAGACTGCCGTCTTTCTGTTTCTTGAAGTAGGGGTTGCGATTCAGGGGACGGAAATAGTCGAACATTTCCTCTTTCGCGTTGCCGATCACACGGACGCCGAACTTGCCAACGAAGCCCGTCTGGTACCCGGCCTGACGCAGCAGAGCGGGGTAGCTCCGGTCGGTGTATTCCTTGGCGATCGGTGGTGTACCGAAGGTAAACCTGTGCGTTCGCTCATACAGTCCCGTGAGGAGCGAGGCCCGACTCGCTGCGCAGATGGAGGTGGTCACGAAGGCATTTCGGAAGCGCACCCCCCGCGCTGCCAGAGAGTCGATGACGGGGGTCTTGACGATGGGATGGCCCGCACAGCCCAGCGTATCGTTGCGCTGGTCGTCTGTCAGGATGAAGACCAAATTGGGACGAGAGGCCGCAACACCGGCACGCGTGCCGATCAGCAGCAAGACGATTATGAGTAGTGTTTTTGCTTTCATGGTGGTTTCCAAATGGGGTGAGTTCTAATTATTAGGGTATCAAGTTTGAGCGCCTACGGGGCCACCGGTTGAAAATCTGCGTTCAACATAGGGCCGCGATTATAATGACACGACCATGAAAAATCAAACCAGAAACGTCCACTGTTAGGAGGGTCGGGTATGGGACGAACGTGATTGCCCGGACAGGCGAGTGGGCAGCCTTCTTGCAGGCAAAACCTTTCAAACACGGCGATGTCGTGCTATGATACCGGCTGGCAACTATGCAGACGACAGGCCCCTCATTACGGATACACGAACTGATTCTCAATTATGTGGAGCGAAGGAGACCTATGAGAACGACCAGAACGCATCCCCATGGGAAAACACTTAGCCCGTTGATCGAAGCCGTGCGAGAGAATGCGCGGCGCAGCGGTTTCGGTGCTCTGCGGCAGCTCTGCTGCTCGGTACTTCTGGCGGCCTTCATGCTGGCCCCCGCCATGGCCGCGGAGGACGCCTCCCACGGTCCGGATTCGCAGCGACAGGAGGGCGTGCCCCGCGGAACCGTGACAAGACACGTCTGGAAGTCGAAAGTCTACGAAGGAACGATTCGAGAGTTCTTCGTCTACGTTCCCGCTCAGTACGACGGCAGCGAGCCGGCGGCGGTCATGGTCTTCCAGGATGGGCATACCTTCGTGAAAGAGGACGGCGACTATCGAGTCCCCGTCGTGTTCGACAATCTCATTCACAAGGGTGAGATGCCGGTCACGGTAGCGATCATGATCAATCCGGGCGTCTTCGGGGATAAACTGACCGAGCAGCAGGGATGGAGTCGGCCCCGGGGGATGAAGAGAAACCGTAGCGTGGAGTACGACACCCCCGACGGGACCTATGCTCGATTTCTCGAGACGGAAATCCTGCCTGAAGTGGGTAAGACTGTGAAGCTCACGGACGATCCCAAGAGGCGGGCCATCTGTGGCAACAGTTCGGGCGGCATCTGCGCCTTCACGGTCGCCTACGAGCGGCCGGATCTCTTTCGCAAGGTCGTGAGCCACATCGGCAGTTTCACCAACATCCGTGGGGGCTATCACTATCCCGCCCTGATCAGGAAAGGCGAGAAGAGGCCGCTGCGAGTCTTCCTGCAAGATGGGTCGGGTGATCTTGACAATGCCCATGGCAACTGGTGGTTGTCCAATCAGCAGATGGAAGCCGCCCTGAAGTTTGCCAAGTGGGACTATAAGGCGGTGTGGGGAGAGGGCGGCCACAATGGCAAACATGGCGGGGCGATCTTTCCCGATACCCTGCGATGGATTTGGCGAGATTGAAATCCGAAGCACGAAATCCGAAATCCTAAAAAACATCGAATGTCCAAAACCCGAAATCTCAAAACAAGATCGCCCATCCAGGCCTGGCAGACATTTGGTCATTTAAGTTTTGGATTTCCGTTCCGGGCAACGCCTTTTGAAAAGCCTTCGGCTTTACTGAATTATTGCTTTTGTGTTTCGGATTTCGAGATTCGGATTTCGAATTTAACGAGAGTAACAAGGGGATTTGTATAATAGCGACCCACCAGAGAAAAAGCAGCCTCGCGGTATTCCTGGTCGTCAACGGCCTCTTACTGTCTACCCTCTCCGCAGACGGACCCGCGACGGGTGAAGAGGGCTTGGCAGCACAGTACTCTCGCGATGAGGGCATTCAAGAAGATCCAGATGTGATCCTCTTCACGGGTTTCGACTCGGAGGAGTGGCGGGATCAATGGTCGGGCGGGAAGCGAACGACGGTCAGTGTTATCGGCAAGGACAGAGAACGGGGCTTTGAGCCCTTACAGGACCAGGCGATGCGGATAAGGGTGACCCAGGGTGAACACTATGGTGCGAGCCTTCAATACGACTTCGAGGAACGAATGGGTCGCGAGCCGGAGGAGATCTGTTTTCGCTATTATCTTCGTTTCGGGAGCGATTGGAATCCGAGGCGAGGCGGCAAATTACCCGGTATCGGAGGCACCTATGGTCGGGCGGGCTGGGGTGGCAGACCCAGCAATGGGCGCAACGGGTGGTCGGCCCGCGGCCAGTTCAAGGGTCAGCGCGAGGGCAAAACCCCTATCGGTTTCTACTGTTATCACGCGGATATGAAAGGCCGCTACGGAAGTGCCTGGATCTGGCAGAACGACGAACTCGGCTTTCTCGAGAACAATCGATGGTACTGCATCGAGCAGTACGTCAAGATGAACACGCCGGGAAAGAACGATGGCATCCTGCGGGGCTGGGTCGATGGACGGCTCGCATTCGAAAGGAAAGATGTACGCATGCGCGACGTGTCGGACTTAAAGATCGAATGCGTCTGGATCAATCTCTACCATGGTGGAACGTGGTCCGCGGAGAGCGACGACCACCTTTTCATAGACAATCTGGTGATTGCCAGAAAGTACATTGGCCCAATGGTCGTGAAAGCCGGGCACCCACGGAGATAGCGTTTTCCATCACGAAGCGAGCCTAAAGCGTCATACTCGACTTGCCTTTCGGCAAATCGAAACAAACGACAATGTGTGTCCCGTCGCGCATCCACGTCCCGGGCTTCAACTTCGGGGCCATCGAGACCTTTTCCAGTGCGGTCCTTTGTTCGTTGGATCTGATTCGCGGCGTCGCATCATCGCGCGCAGCAACACGCAGTGTGAAGCGCGGCGTCGCAAACGGGGCCTGGATTGCCAGTCCCGCTTCGTCCCGACGGATTTGGGTCAGTTCCTTTGCGGCCCAATAGCGTGCGATTTCGCTGAGCTTCATCCAGATCGTCTCGTCGCGGAATCGTCCATCCAGGGCCTCAACCACCCGCTTGAAATCCTCAAAGCCCTCCTTTGTTCCATTGCAGTACATGCCCGGCCAGTGGCACAGCATGATCGCGGGTCGACCCTGCTCGATGAGGTCCACCATGCGACCCTTGCCGGCCTCGGCGTCCGTATAACGATGTCCCTCGGACTTGGTCACGCCTTGCCAGCCGCCGAACCAATCACCGGTTCCCGCCGGAATGTTGACCGTGAGTCTCACATCGTGTGCATCGACGCCGCTCACATGCTCCAGCGTCGGTTCGGTGCTTTCGCTTCCGGTGTGAACGTATTTGAAGTAATGAGGGATCTCGGCGGAGAAAACGTCGCGTACCGCTTGGCCAACCGCCAGCGAGAGTTCCGACTTTACGAGATTTCCGAAACCCCCCGGCGTCGTGATGCCTTCACACGGCAGATCACAATTCTTCAGGATGCGGAGTGCATAGGCGATATACGCGGCGAGTTCATCAACGCTCTTCTTTTCGCGCGGATACGAATTCTCGATGTTGGCGGGGCCGACCCCCGGGAAGGGGCGTCCCGTCTTGATGTCGATGACCCGCGTGTGGGTGATCATCTCGGGATGAATATCCCAGTTTGGCAGCATCAGCTCACGGACGAGTTTCAGGCTGTCCAGCAATTCGCGCCGCGACCAGCCCGGCAACTCGCGATCGAGCCAGCCGACGCAGGCCGGATTCGGGACGACGCTGTATTTCCCTTTCACGCCCTGTGCGGCGCACCACTCGCCGAATTCTCGCAGGAACGCGTCGGGGATTTCGCGCGGCCAGGTCTGCCAGGGTCTCTTGTACGTGTCACGGTTGGGGAATGCCGCGGCAAACTGAGGCGTGCAAAAATGCCCCATGTTCACCAGACAAGTCGAGTCGTCGATGATGAACGAAAGCGGCGTACGACCCATCGGGTTGAGCACCTCGACATCCGTCGCTTGCCGCGAAGAGGTTTCCTGGGAGAGCACATTTCCCGTGGTCAAACCGAGCGCCGCGCCGGCAATCGCCGTGCCTGTCGTCTTCAAAAAGTTGCGCCGTGAATCGTGCCTCATCGTCGCTGAGCCTCCATAGGAACCGCGCATAATTAAATGGCTCACTTTATGATGCGCCGCTCCTTATCTTGTGCCGTCGGCATTGACGATCCGCTTTTTCTGAAGTTGTGGGTAAGCGGATCAATTCCTAGAACGTTTGCCATGGTCAGGCCCCACATTTTTTCCCGCACCTTATCCGGCACGTTATTGGCATCCAGAAATCTTTGAAACCGTTCGATGTTCGTTTCCAAGCCGGATGGGCCTTCATCTGTGCCGAACACGATATGTTCAAATGCGCTGGGACCGCCTTTCAATGTGTGTGATGTCGCTTCTCCTTCATCTGAAGCCCACCAAAGAATACTCTTGAATTCCGCCAGCCGGTCCAATTTGATGAACTTGTGCAAGGTTGATCCCGTCACGTCAAAATAGAGATTGGGATTCCATCTGGCTGCTTCCGCCGCTTCTTCGTACCAGGGATTGCCAAAATGCGCCCCTTGGATTGTCGCTCTTGGAAACATTCTGCAAATCGTATCAAGATACATCGGGCGCATTCTTGACGAGGACCCCCATGAAGGCTCATCCTTGATTCGTCGCGAACTGATCCCCGTATGGAAGAGCATGTGCATCCCGTATTCTTCGCAAAGGCGGTAAACCTGGAAATAGATGGGGTCATCGTAGTTGTGCCGGGGGCTGTGGAATTTCATGCCGACAAAACCCGCCTCATGAAACCGCTGCACTTCACGCACCGCGCTGGGATCGTCAAGGTCTGTTCTACCAAAACCGATAAAAACATCCGGATATTTCTTTACGGCCTCTTTCACAGTTTCGATATCTTTGATCCATGTTAACGCACAGCACATGGCATTGTTTTTTCGGTATATTTCAACCGTCTGTTTGACCCATTCCTCCGTATCTCTGGAATGGTAATGGGAGTCGATGATGAATTCTGGAACATGCGCTGAAATGGAACTGTTGTGCAACAGGCACACGAACATCGTAATGAGCATTGAACATTTCATGGTTCTTTCTCCTTGGCAGTCCGGTCTGTTTCCAGTGTCTTGCGCCAGTCACGCAGCATTCGCAGTAGCGCTTGAGTCTTTTGTGGGTAGGATTCGGCCTGGTCGTTCCTCTCCCCAATGTCTTCCGTCAGGTTGTAGAGCACGACCTCGCCAGTCTCAAAGAATTCAATCAGTTTCCATGGTCCCTTCCTGATGGCGCCGGACGACCTTCCCCCTAGGAAATGGGGCTTTTTCAGAGGATAGTGCCAGTACATCGGTCCGCGCGCCAGTTTGGACAGGGGATTTCGAAACAGGGGCACCCATGAAACCCCATCGAGAGTCACACGACGATTGGGAGCGATTCCTGCAGCTTCCAGCAGGGTCGGATAAAGGTCGACAATATTGACTGGTTCGGCACAAACCTGACCCGTATTGACTGTGGCAGGCCAGCAAACCACCATGGGCACGCGAATCCCGCCTTCGTACAAAGAGGACTTGCCGGCTCGGAGGGGACCGTTCCGCGTCACGTTTGATTCCCCGCCGTTGTCGCTTGTGAAGACAATGAGCGTCTCATCGGTCAGCCCCAGTTCATCCAGTTTCTTGGTGATCATCCCCACCCCGTCGTCGATACTCTCCAGCATAGCGGCCAGGTGAGGATTGTGATCCTTGGCCCAGTGATGGCCTGGGTCCCTATCACAGCCGATATCCAGACAGAGATAACATTTGTCGCGTGAACTCTCTCCGGGCTTGTGTTTCTTCAAGTACTTTCTGACCAAACTCGGTTTACCATGCAGAATGGAATGCGTGGCAAAATGGCTCAAGTAAAGGAGAAAAGGCCCATCACTGTGACGCTCGATGAAATCGATTGCCTCGACGTTCATGCGATCTACCAGGTATTCGTTGCCAGGCAGTCGCTTGCGGTCTACATTGAGCCAACTTATCTTCTGATCCCGGAACACATAGGGATAGAAATTGGCGCCATTGCCCACACCCTTGATTTCCGAGACCCGCTCTTCGTCAAAACCATGATCTCTTGCACGGATCTCATTGCTAGAGCCGTGGTGTGCATAGCCGCTCAGATGCCACTTACCGATCATTCCCGTGGCGTAGCCGGCGCTCTTGAGGATTTCGGCAAAGGTGGTCGTGTCCGGGGACAGGGCGTTGTCTGCGTCGGGCCGCAGATAATCAAGAATACCGATTCGTGCCGGGTATTGTCCTGTCAGCAAAGCGGCTCGGGTCGGTGAGCAGACCGGCGCCGGGGCGTATGCATCGGTGAACCGCATCCCTCTATGGGCCAGACGGTCGATATGCGGCGTTTCATTAAACTGGTTTCCATAGCAC
Source organism: Planctomycetota bacterium (assembly GCA_022563885.1). Taxonomy (GTDB): domain Bacteria; phylum Planctomycetota; class Phycisphaerae; order Sedimentisphaerales; family Anaerobacaceae; genus JAIPFM01. The sequence continues at coordinate 65,506 of JADFMM010000005.1, forward strand.
CCCAGCTCCGCCCAACCCAGATCATCCGCGAGAATGATGATGACGTTTGGTTTCTGGCTCGATAGCGGATTCGCTCCGGCTGCGTGCCTATCGGGACAATGAAGGATGAAGAGTGCGATGAGGGCCCAACCTGAGATCTTCAGGAAGTGGCTCCCGGTTGGTTGAGGTACTTCATTCATAGGACAACGACGCTTCAAAACTCCGTGGGATTTCATATAGGCCCATGCAGCAACCGACCTACGGCAGGATGCTGATTCGGGTAGCATTGCCGATCTCTTACTGCTTAAATTTCCACATATTCACGGTCATCTCTTCAGCGGCCATCCATTCGACGTGCCAGTCAAGAAGTAGCACATTGCAACCATGTCTGTGTCGAGCCCTTGCGACCCGTCTGCCTCTGGTGATGTCCCGACTGTCAGAATCGGGCAGATGCGTTTCAGTCCATACATCGCATCGGGTGAGATCACGGTCGGTCGCCTTTCTGATGATGGTCCGCCATGGACCGTCCTCGTTGTCGGCCAGGTAAATGGTCGTGGCCGGGTGCTCGCACTCAGTCAGCCTGCTGGTATGCCAGGACGGGCCACCCTCCCTATCGGGCCAGCCGTTGACAACGTAACCTAGGGTTTGCTCTTTGTCAGGATAGCTGGGACAGCGAAACATCTTGACCGTACGGTAGTCATCAGCGATAGGCTTCTCTGCCAAAAAAGGCATAAAACACTGGAACCATGGCCTCATCTCGGTGATGGTTGACCAGCCCGCCGAGCGTGGGATGACCAAATCGTGGTCCTCGGCATATAAACCCGCTGCCATGCCGATTTGTTTCAAGTTACTTCTGCAAACAACACCCTTGGCCTGTTTCCTCACCCGCTGCAACGCAGGCATCAATATCCCCATCAGCACCGCAATAATAGCAATGACGACCAAGAGTTCTATCAAGGTGAATGCTTTTCGTTTGAACATCATTGTTCTCCTTAGGGATCGGCAAGAAATAAATTGGACATTTTGGGGTTCAAGTGTGCCGTAGATTTGGTCGCGCCGATTGAGCCAAACCGGAGGTGTAGTGGGCTACAGTGAGGATTTGGCGATTGAGAAGCGGCCAAAGATGCGGTGCAATTGGGCATCCAAAAGTCCAAGTTATTTCTTGCCGGACCCTAAGGGGGCATATGGTAGGTCCACTCTACACTGCCACGACTGGAGCCATTGGGATTGGTCTTCTTGGCGGAGGGACACTTGAGGATCTCGGGGCGCTTCTCCCAGCCCTGCCTTAGCTCGCTGACCCAGAAGCCCCGATGCCAACCACCGCTAACGATGCCGACTCCCTTCTCAACATCGGGCAAAAACCCGTCGTTATCGTCGAAATACATGGTCCATATCAGGCTCCACTGTTTCAGATGGCCGAGACAGACCGCCCCCCGTGCCTGCTTGCGCACCCGTTGCAAAGCCGGCATGAGGATGGCCATGAGAACGGCAATGATGGGCAATGACGACCAAGAGTTCGATGAGTGTAAATCCTGTTCTCTTTCGCATAGTTCTGCCTCCTTTGAAGACGAGTCGACTAACGACGATTTAGAGACCCTACGCAAAATGATCGTCGCACCGAAAGGGAGCGTTTTTATCTCTGGCAAGGCCTGTCCCGAGCGAAAGCGCGGGGAACTGAAGCAGGCCATCCGAGGATGGTCGATGGAGCCTGACGCCGTCCAGAGGGAAAAGAAGCCGCTCGAATGCAGACTCATTTTGCGTAGGTGCTCTTATCTTCCTGTGAACTGATCAAGTCCCCAAGTCGCGCGTAACAACTTCATAAAGTCAGGATTTCCCTGCGCATAGGATCGAGCATTGGCTGCCGAGCCGGTATTCCATTCGATCGTGAAATCGACCGTACGCGGGTCTTCCCATTTCCAGTACTCGGCACGTCCATCCGCGAACGAAACCACCGAGCCGTTGCTATGTTGGATCCCCGGGGGGTTAAACCACCTCTCGCTGTCGGGAAAAATAGACCAGCCCGCCTGGCCTTCGGCGCCGCGGTCCATATAGACCATCTGTGTCCCAGGCCGCTTGATTTGGTTTAGGTTCGTGAGCGGCTTACCGCCATAGCTGGAGGCGCCGTGCAGGGCGTCTACGATCGAATAGGACCGAATGCGCCTGTCTGCATAGTGGGTGATGGGATTATTGCCCTCAGGAATGAGACGCGAGAGGACGGAGTGGTTGGGACATCGATAGGCCTTGACCGTCTCCACATAGGGATAAAACAGGCCCATCTCAATGACCGTCTCCAGGGCTTCCAGCTCATAGGGCCCGGCCCAGACTCCCACCCAGGTGGGTGTCCCATTATTCCAGCTATAGGTTGAGCCCGATCTGCTGATGCGACGGGCGTTCGCATTGATGATGCGGCTATCGTGCTCGTCCGCATACATGAGCCAGGCATGCGTCAGGGAGCGCAGATTGGAGAGGCAAATGGTTCGTTTACCCGCCTCTTTCGCCCTATTGAGTGATGGCAGTAGGACACTCATCAATACCGCAATCACGGCGATCACAACCAGAAGCTCTATCAGTGTAAAGGCACGTCGGTTCATTGTTGACTCCCTTATACTCACATCCATGACCTTCTGCCAGGCTCTTGCCTCCCAGGGTCCGAGAAAACAGTAATCAGTAATCAGCAATCAGTAACCGGATTGACCCGAAGAACTGACTACTTTACCACTGATTACTGATTACAGAGTTACTGATTTTGGCATGTCGGCAATAGTAGACGAGAAAAGCGTTTTACCGTCATCACGGGTCTTATGATGCGATTGCCCTGTCTTGCCTCCCATGAATGTGTCAAAATAGGGCCGACTCCCGGTAGGAGCCGACCCCTTCGAAGGAGGAATCTCTTCGGGCGATCTGGGTACCTGTATCCTGATTGGGTATACGTCTTTACTGGTCAAAGGGTTCTGTACGTCCTGCTGCTCCGGCGATCTCTTCCGGAGACAAGGCGCGGTCGTAGAGGTACAGTTCATCTATCGAGCCGGCGAAGAACCGGTCGTCATTAGAGGGACGACTCCCGATACGGGCGTCCTCACCGGCAGTCAAAGCAAAGGGGTTGGCGCTTTGACCGGGACGCGTGTCATCTATACCGTCCAAGTATAGGGCGACCTCCGGGTGGGAGATGGTGGAATTGGCCTGGATCACGACAGCGACATGGTGCCAGGCGCCAGTCACGAGCCCGGTATCTCCTTGCAGGTTCCCGGCGTGGTGCTCGATCCGCAGCCGACCGGCGCTAACCCGAAATCCGAACCGAGTACCGGTACCCGCGGGACCCCAACCCAGGATCGCGCCGCCGGAAGAATCCAAGGGCAAGTTAACCCAGGCAGTGACGGTAATGGCCGGGGCGCCCAAGAGGCCCTTGTAACCCGTCAATGCCACGAAGTCGCCGGCGCCGTCCAGTTCAATGGCCTGGCCGACTTTACCCGCGACGAAGGGGATGTTACCCATCAGGGTATCAGAATTCGTTCCGGTGCCGTCGGCGGCATCGCCCTCAAAGGCCCAGTGCGAAATAAGGTTGTCGGCCGCCGGCGTCACGGGCGTTGTCAACACGCGGGCTTCATCGGTGAGAACGATGTCATCGATGTAAACAACACCCGTTCCCCCACTGTCAACGCCAATCGTTAATGATCGAACCTGGCTCAGGTCCGTCCCCGAGACTTCTGCCAATGGAATGACCCACTTGCTCCATCCCAAGCGCTGGAGATTTTCGGGATCGCTTGGGTAGGTGATCTTCGTGTCATTGATGTTCACATAGAGGTTTCCGCCGGTATTGGAGGGGCTTCCCTGGAAATAGAGCACCAGTGCCTGTACGCCATGCCGGGTCCAATCCATGGGTGTGTCAAATGTACGTGTCGCCTCGGATTGGGCGGCAGCGCTATTGTCGTAGTGGAGCGGTAGGGACTGGCCGCCCCCGTGCACAATGCCTTTCTCAGGCGAAAAGTCACCGAGTGCTGGATTTGCGCCGACGAGGGCCCCATTATTGGTAGGATCTTCAAAACCATCAATCCAAGTAGCCCAGATCTCCGCGAACTCCCTGTCTGCATAGGCTTCCATGTCATCGATCACGATACGCTCGACCGTCGTGAAGCTCCAGATGTCACCCGCCCACGTGCTAGGGTCCGCCGCCTCATTGACTTCGTCGATACGCCAAGAATAGGTCTGACCAAGTTGCAGATCCAGAGCCAGGGTATCGAAGCTGCTCTCGGTGACACTTCCCACGAGGGGCAGGTTGTCTGCATCGGTGCCCAGGTAGATCTCGTGTCGCTCGGCCTCGCGGCCATCACGGCCCCAGGACAGCGTGACGCCGGGAGCGACATCGGCTGCACCGGTAGCGGGATCGGGTCGAGTCGCGGAGGTGGGAATGGAGAAGAACCGTACCTCACTCAGACTGGCCTGCGGGGCGAAACCCTGCACACTGTTGATGGTCATCCGAACATGCTGGGCCGTGACGCCACCGAATCCGATCGTGTTATTGTGTGCGTAACCCGCCGTCCCCGGGGCCTGTGCCAGGGGCCCGACACCTTCCAACACGGTCCAGTTCTCGCCGTCCAAGGAGTGCTCGATGACGACGTCCTTTGCGCCGAACCCGATGAAGGCTTCAATCGTTTGATTCGAATTCCAGAC